>JAPKCC010000028.1 GCA_028823105.1 Phycisphaerales bacterium
AGAGATGAGATATCGGGAGACCCCGCTGGAGGAGCGGGGTCTTTCGTTTTTTGGATTCTTCGGCTTCTTCGGCTTCTTCGGCTTCTCTGGCTTCTCGTGGCTCCCAGCCTCGTACGGAGGCTCACCCAACTCCACAATGAGAGGCCGCCGACCGATCCTGGACGGTGCCAACCCTTGTTTTCCATGACCGTCCCCCCGGAAACGACCTTCACGTCTTGACGCTTGGGGGCGAGACTGTTCTACTACGCGACTCGCCGGATGCACTCCCGATCCGGCTTCGTTTCGGCGTTCCTCACTCACTGGTGGGCCGCGCCGGTTCAAATTCGACCCGCTCCGAGGCCTACGGGCATGGACCGGGGTCCCATTCAGTCGGATGCTCGAATGGCCCGTTATCTCGGCCCCAAGGTGAAACTCTCCCGTCGCGTCGGTGTTCCGATCGCGGATATCCCGAAGCACACCTCCAAGCGGCAGCTGAACCCGCCGGGCCAGCACGGTTTCCGTGGTCGTCGCCCGAAGGATTACGGCATCCGCAAGGATGAGAAGCAGAAGCTTCGTTACCACTACAACGTGATGGAAAAGCAGTTCCGTCGCTACGTCGATGAGGCCACGCGTCGCCCGGGCAACACCGGCGAGCTGCTTCTTCAGCTTCTCGAATGCCGTCTGGACAACGTTCTCCGTCGTTCGGGTCTTACCCGCACCGTGTGGGCGGCTCGTCAGATGGTGGTTCACGGCCACGTGCTCGTGAACGGTAAAAAGGTCGACCGGCCGAGTTACGCCATCAAGGTCGGTGACGAGATCACGCTGCGAGAGAGGATCCATTCACTCGCTCGCGACAACATGGAATCACTTGCAGGCCACATGGTCCCCGGTTGGCTTTCGATGAACCCCGCGGAACTGACCGTCAAGGTCGTCGCCAATCCAACCTCAGACCAGATCCCGTTCGATGTGAACACCAACCTGATCGTCGAATTCTACCGTTGACCCCAATGGGCATTCGGCCTCGACGTGTCGGTCCGCTTGACGGTCTGCGCACCAAAACGGGCCGTCGCGTCCGGATCTCTTCGAGGCCCTCAGTGGCATCGATGGACCGACGCGACGGTCCTTTCGCTTGAAACGTCCCTCAGCGTTCGTACCATCCGTAGAACGCTCGTCGCAACTCACGGAGTCGTCCCAAGACGGACGAATCAACTCCCCTCCCGCTCGTCGCCGTATCCGGAAGCCCCCATGTTCCAGTTCCTCCGCAAGTACGACAAGTGGATCCTCGCCGTGGGCGGTTCGCTGCTGATGATCGCCTTCCTGGTGCCTCAGGCAATCCAGGGACTTTCTGAACACAGCGCCCAGACCGGCGCCACTTGGGCGACGGTCGGTGCTGCAAACGAGTCAGTTTCAGCCGGTGAGGCTGACCTGCTTCGTCGGCAGACTCGCTTGATCGATCTGCTGGGCACCACCACCCCGCTGGGCCAGTTGGGCGTGGGAAACAATCCTGCTCATTGGTACCTTCTGGTTCGAGAGGCTGCGGCCGCCGGATTGATCGCGGGAGCGACTTCGGGATATGAAGTCGCACAATCCATCGCCGCCAACCGGCCTGCCGAGGAAGGCGTCACGCCCGAGATGGTGATCGGGAGCTTCGCAGGACAGGCAGGACTGAGCCCCCAGCAGACCATTGAGACCTTCGCAGAGGTTCGAGGCGTCACCCAACTCCTGGCCCTGCTGGGAACCGCGGGTCGCTTCAGCGATACCCGCCTCCGCAGCGCTGCCGCCCGGAAGTCGCTTGGCGTCGCGGCCGACGTCATGGTGATCGACGCCCGGACCAACACCACGCTGACCGCCCCCGCGGTGGACGAAGCAAACCTGACCGAGCAGCTCACGGCTCATCGCGAGGTGCTCGCCGGCGACGGTGACAACACGCAGAGTTTCGGCTATCGGATCCCTGATCGATTCAAAATCGAGTGGCTGATGATTCCGAAGTCCGCGGTCCGCGCCTCGCTCGAGGACAGTTCGGAACTCGGACCGATCGAACTCCGCAAGTCGTTCATGAAGGATCCCACCCGATTTGGAGCCCTCACGAACTCCAGTGATTTCAGCAGCCGCGCAACGCAGGTCCGGACCGCAGTCCTCGATGAACTCACCGACGAGCGGATGAAGTCCATCGCAAAGTTCCTCTCCGACCAACTCCAGTTTCCGCGACGTGGGATCAACCGCATCGGTCTCCACTACGATCTTCCGGCGAACTGGGCGGAGCGGAGGCAGAGTCTCACCACCCTCGCAGACGAGGCCGCCAAGGAATTCGATCTCCCCCTTCCCGCCTACCGTTCGAGCGGCCAGGACTGGCTCAAGATCACCGACCTCGACGATCAGGATCGTTTCGGCGACCTCTCGAAGAGCGGCAGTGATCTCTTCGGACGGAATCGAATGCCCCTTCCCCAGATCATTCCGGCGATCAAGGAATTCGGCGGCAGCGACACGGTTGCGGTGCAGGCAGGCGTCGGTTTCCCGCCGATGACCACTCCCGACGGGGACCTCTTCCTCGCCCGGATCATCGCCACGGATCCCTCACGCCCTCCCGTCGACCTCGACGAGGTCCGGTCCGCGGTCCGCAACGACGTCGAGGCAATCTTCAAGTACGAATCGCTGGCAGCCCGACTCGGCGAGATTGAATCGGCGGCTCGAACCAGCGGACTTCGACCTCTTGCCGTGAAGTACGGCGTTCCGATCGAATTCGCGCCGGACATCCGAGAGGCAAACCTCCAGTTCCTGCTTCAGTACGGAATCCAGCTCGCCTCTTCGATTCCCGGACTCGGCACCGATGCGACCGCGATCTCGGAAGTGATCGAACGAGCCATGAAGCTCGATCCGACCACGCCAGTCGCTGACCAGCCCGTCGACCAGCGAATCTTTGCGATCGCCCTTCCCGACAAGTTGTCGATCCTTGTGGTCTCGATCGACAAACTGGCGCCGCTCACCGAAGAACAATGGACGGGACTCGCCGCGAACCAGGCACCTCTTCAGGCCGCAATCTCTGAAGATCTCGCCGCGTTCGATGCCGAGGCGGTCTTCGGGTTCGACGCGATGAAGGATCGTCACCAGTTTGAAAAAACCCGTGAGGATACCAACGACGACGACGAATTCGCAGACGCGGCTCCGGCGGCTTGAGGCGCCCGGTCGACTCCGTCCGTTCACCCCTCCTCCACCCACCTCTCTCCCGGATCGAACCGTGAGCAACATCGAACCACTCCCGAACATCGACTTCGAACTCTTCTCGAAACTCGACCTCCGCGTCGCCACCGTGACCGCCTGCGAAGCCCACTCCAATGCGGACAAGCTCCTCAAGGTCACGCTCGACGATGGCACCGCAGAGGGCCGTCAGGTCTGCGCGGGCGTGAAGGCGTGGTACGAGCCGGAAGAGCTTGTCGGCAAGCAGGTCGTGATCGTGGCAAATCTCGAGCCCCGGAAGCTTCGAGGGGAGATCAGCCAGGGCATGATCCTCGCCGCCAGCGATCTCAAGGACCTCGCCGATTCAGACGAGACCACGGACGGTGGAAAGCCGGGTCCCGACGAGCGAAACGTGGTCATGGTGACCATCGACAAGCCCGTCAAGCCGGGTTCCCGGGTCAGCTGAGGATCTCGAGACCTTCTATTCGTTGCTCGCCGTTCCTACCGGCGCGGGCGCCTCATCGCGCGGACCGATCCAGCCGCCGCATGGACGCATGATCCGTTGAACCCACGAACAGTTGATCCAACCGAGGCATCACGTCACTTGGTGGTATCGAGACCGATCGCCGCCGCGTCGCGATCCGACAACATGCTCCCATCGGAACGCTCGCAGACCGTGCCATCCCGCTTGCGGCTTCGATCGCATCTGGGCTGCTCCCGCAGGTCCTCAATCGTCACTTCGCCGATCGCGGTCTCGAATCTCACTCGGCTCACGCCGCAGACGTCCGCGAGATCGTCACCGAATCGAGCGAAGGTCCCCTCGGGATCGGGGATGACGACTCCCGCATCGAGGGGATTGTCAATTCCGTCCGCCTTGGCCACTTCGAGCGCCTTGAGCACGGCCTCACGAAGATTCATCACTGCGGACCATTCGTGATCACATCGTCCGGAGAGATTGAGCGGCCCGCAGAGGTGGACGTTGGCGTCTTCTGATCGTTCCAGCGCTCGGAACGCTTCGTCGGCCGTGTGCGGGACGACGGGCTCGAGCAGACGACAGAGCAGGCTGGAGATCGCGTGCATGACGGTCTGTGTTCGTCGACGCCGAGGCGATGCTGCCGTGTCGCAGTAGAGCCGATCCTTGGTGGCCACGAGGTAGATGGCGCTGAGCGTCTCGTTGCAGAAGTCATAGATGACCTGATGGGCATCCCGGAACGCATAGGTCGAATAGGCATGGCGAACCCGCTGTTCGACGCGAATGGTTTCAGTCAACGCCCAAGCATCGATCGATTCGGGTTCGATGGAATCAAGTGGCACGCCGTCGCGATCCACCTCGAAGTCCGCGAGATTGCCCAGCAGGAACCGGAGCGTGTTGCGAATCTTGCGATAGCTCTCTCCGGCGACCTTGAAGAAGTCGAGATCGACCTTGATATCGTTCTCGAAGGGAAGTGAGCAGACCCACCATCGACAGACATCGGCACCGAAGTCCTTGAGAAGTTCGTCAACGGTCAGGGCATTTCCAGAGGACTTGGACATCTTCCGTCCGTCCTTGTCCACCATGAAGCCATGCGTGAGGAGGGTTCGATACGGCGCCTCACCGGTCGCGCCGAGCGCGGGAAGCAGGGAGAGCTGGAACCATCCACGGTGCTGGTCACTTCCCTCAAGATAGAGATCCGCGGGGAACCCCTGCCCCCGGGCCTGCATGACCGCCGCCCAACTCGAGCCGGACTCGAACCAGACGTCGAAGATGTCCTGCATCTTCTCCAGCGTTGCAACGTCCACGCCTTCGGGGGCGTCGGGATCCGAGCTCGGATCCCAGCCGGCCAGCAGTTCGGCGGGGCTTTCAGCAAACCAGGCGTCCGAACCACGGGCCTCGAAGGCGACCGCGACCGCGCGGATGGAGGCGGGCGTCAGCAGCACCTGTTCATCGGGCATCCGGAAGGCCGGGATCGGCAGTCCCCAGGCCCGCTGCCTGGAAAGACACCAGTCCGGCCGGGACTCGATCATGCCCTGCATGCGTTTGCGTCCCCACGCGGGGATGAAATTGACCTTTTCACCGGTCGCGGTCATCGCCATCTCACGCAGACTCTTCGCGTCTCGCGTGGTCGGCCGATCAACCGCGACGAACCACTGCTCCGTGGATCGGAAGATCACCGGCGTCTTCGATCGCCAGTCATGCGGATAACTGTGCCTGAAAAGTTCGTGATGAACCAGGTGTCCACTCTCCCGCAGCCGTGCGGAGATGAGTTCATTGCCTTCCCAGATCGATTTGCCCTGCAACCAGTCCGGCGCCGTCTCGTCGTAGGTCCCGTCTCCCAGGACGGGACAATAGACCTCGAGCCCCTCTCGTTGACCGGTTCGATAGTCCTCCTGCCCGTGCCCCGGTGCGGTATGGACGAGTCCGGTGCCGTCTTCCAGCGTCACGTAATCGGCTTCGACGATTCGACCGATCCGTTCCAACAGCGGATGGCGGTACTCCAGTCCGAGCAGGTCGCTACCGGCGCACTCCGCGAGTACCTCGACCTCCTCGATGCCGCATTGCTCGACCACCGCTTCCAGCAGTTCGCGTGCGACCACTGACTCCTGCCCGTCCAGACGCGCGAGCACGTACCGATATTTCTGCCCCACCGCGATCGCGAGATTCGCGGGGAGAGTCCAAGGCGTGGTGGTCCAGATCATGAAGCTCGGCGTGGTCTCGATCTCGATCTCGAAGGCTTTTCCGACCGCTTCTCGATCCGTGGCTTCAAAGTCGACGAAGACCTGTGGGTCCTCACGATCCTCGTACTCGAGTTCTGCTTCGGCCAGCGCGGTCTGATTCTCGATCGACCAGTGCACGGGCTTCAAATCGCGATACACGACTCCTTGCTCGACGAGCTGGGCAAACACTTCGATCGCCTGCGCTTCGTACTGCGGATTCATCGTGAGATATGGGTTGTCGTAGTCGGCAAGCGTGAGCAGCCGTCGCATCTGCCCCGCCTGCAGTTTGATGAACTTCTCCGCGTAACTCGCGCACGCTCGCCGGATCGCGATTCGCCGCGAGTCCTCAGGAAGCGTTGCGAGTTTGGCCGTCTTGCCCTTCTCGTGGAGTTCGGTCATCACCCGATGTTCGATGGGCAGACCGTGACAGTCCCAGCCCGGCGTATAGGGGCATCGCATGCCTTCCATCAGACGCGAACGAACCACGATGTCCTTCAGAACCTTGTTGAGCAAATGCCCGACGTGGATGGATCCATTCGCATACGGCGGGCCATCATGAAATCGGAAGGTCGGGGCGCCCGCCTCCCGGCGAGCGTCGTCGATGCGGGCATACATGGAAGCCGCCTCCCAGCGAGCCACGGTCTGCGGCTCGTTCTGGGCGAGGTTGGCCCGCATCGCGAACGGAGTCGCGGGGAGATTCAGGGTGTCCTTGAATCCTCGGGGCTTTTTCGAAGTCTGATTGGTGGACTGGTCGGACATGGGAAATGGAGATCCGGGGATGCGTGGGAGACGCCACAGGATACCGAAAGCCCTTGTCGGCACAGTTCCCGGGAGCCGCCTCAGGGTCTCCGGCCACTGGGCTCGGACGGACCTCGAGGGCGAGCGTCTGTGACGGGCCTGGACCCGCCCCAGAAACAGGGAACTCCGGCCGGACCCACAGGCCCGGACCGATCAGGCCGGGTTCAGCTCACCGGCCAACGCCATTCAGTCCTCAGGGACCTCGTCTCCGGGCTTGATGACCTCGTCCAGGTATTTCTGGAAAGGCCCCTGCTGGTAACTGATGAAGCAGAAGACGTGATGCAGCGTGAACCACTCGATGTCGGATGGATCCTTGTCCAAATCGGCCCGGATTCGGTTCAGCTCAGCGAGTAGTTTTTCAGATTTCATAGTACGAAAGCGTAGCACGGCCGCGCTCGCGGCAATGCCCGGTTGACCTTACTTTGGGTTGGACCATGGATCTTCTGGATCTTCTGGATCATCCGGATCTTCTGAATCATCCAGTGGGCCAGGCACCGATCCCAATTGTTCGATTCCACGCGGATGGCGTCCGAGGCCTGTCCGAGATCTCGCCGAACCCGATCTGAAGACTAGAAATGCACCAGCCTCAAAAAGAAAAATCCGACCTGCCGAAGCGTGTTCAGCAGGCCGAATCCGTGTGAACTGGGCGACTCTCCTCCAAGGCCACACAACTCAACGCTTGGGTTTTCCAGACGGTCAAGGTAGACGGCTTCCAAACGCGTCGCAACCGACGGAACTCGAATTCTTGTGAATCTCCGATCGGCATCCTAAATTCGTCCCAACCCACCAAAGGTCCCGGGGAAAACGCCGCTAATCAATCGTTTGGCTTTCCGGCGGGCTTGGAGTCTCTCGCTCGGTCGTGACGTTCGATCGATCGTGATCGTGGCCCCCCTCCTCGAGAAGCCCACTCCCCCACGCGATCGCGAGTCCGAGCACGAGCATCGCGGTCATCGCGACTCGATCGTGTTCGTGGAACTGCAACTCCGGTAGCACGTCGCTCGCCGCGATGCAGATGAACGTGCCCGCGCTGAACGCCAACGCATAGATCGTGAAGAGCTGGGCATCGGACGCAAGATCCGCGCCCAGTCGGAAGAGGACAACACCGAGCGGGATCATCAATGCGAAGCCGATGTTCACGAGATGCATTGCCGCACGGCTTCGCCCGGACCGCTGCATGAGCGCCACGATCGTGAAGGCATCGAAGGGTTTGTGAAGAACGATGCCGAGGAACACCGTGAATCCAAGTAATCCGAAGACCATCCCGTCCGCGGACACGGGCGCCGGCCCGACGGGCGCGAATTGTGCCTCGCCACTCGCCACGGCCGCTCCGAGGGCAATTCCCGCAAGGAGGGTGTGAATCGTCAGGCCGACCAGCGCCCCGATCCAACCGAGCCGATGCTCGGTGACCGGTGCATCTTCGACGCAATGGACTTTCGACCCGTGATCGTGGCCGCAGGTGTGGCCATGTTCGTCCGGTGTTTCGTGATGATGGAAGCAGAAGAACCGCTCGAGCAGAAACATGGCCAGAAAGCCGGCAACCGCGGCGAGCATCACCTCATGCATCGACGGTCCCGAGCCATGCGCGTGCACTACTGCTTCGGCGGCGTGCCCGAGCATGTGGAGCATTCCCACGCCCAGCATGACGCCCGAGACGAGACAGAGGGCCAACTGCATCCGACGGTGCGTCAGCGTGAGCCAACCCGGAACGAGCCCGCCGAGCACCGAGACGAAAAGAATAACCCCGCAGTAGAGGACGAGAGTTGCAAACGCAGACATGGAAGGAGCCTCCTCGACGAAAGATACCGTGGAAAGCGTTACCGGGCCGAGCTTGATGGCATCAGCGGTTGAACCCGGCTGGATGGCCGGTTGCGAGCTGGATATACTGGGCCCCCCACCGACGACCGCCAAGTCGGTATCTGCGGGGCCGTAGCTCAATTGGGAGAGCGCCTCGGTCGCATCGAGGAGGTTGTCGGTTCGATCCCGATCGGCTCCATTCACCCGCACGCCCTCTTCACCCGTTTCCGGGCGAAGAGGGTTTTCTTTTATGCCACCCGCTGAACGATGCATTGACGTGAACGATGCATTGACGTGAACGATGCATTGACGTGAACGATCAATTGACGAACGCGATTGGCGAGGTCCGCCGACGACTCGTCATCTTGAACTTCTTGGAGCGCCGATCGGTCCCTCAGGAGAATCTTAAATATCTCTTGAATCTTCGGTTGGATTTCAATACCTTTGCGCGATTGCCTCGGGTTGACGGCTTGGTCCACAATCACAGAGAGAGACAGATGGCTGCGTACTTTCAAGATCCCGAACGAGAGAGATCGGGGAGAATCGTGAACTGGTGATTCATGCGAATCATGCGAATCATGTGATTCATGCGATTCGCGATGGACGATCGAAATCTCCCTGAATGACGCCCGGTGCTCGCACCGGGCGTCATTTTCTACTCAGACGCTCGGTCACGATGAAGGACGGCCTTGCCTCCCAGACTCGACGCAGTAGCATCCACTCCATGAACACCACTTTCTCAATCCGCTCGTGGTTCCATCGCTCCTCGCGAGCGATCACCCCGATTCTGGCATGTCTCACGTCGGCGGCCTTGCTGCTGGCCTTCGCGGAGTCGGTGGGACAGGATCCACCGACCCCTCCGACGCCGCTGGACTCACCGCCGAGGAAGGCCGCCGAGCGACCTCGCGTGCTCGTCTTCTCGAAGACCGCCGGATTCCGACACGGCTCGATCCCAACCGGCATCAAGACCATGGTCGAACTGGGAAAGGAACATGGATTCGACGTCGTCACGACCGAGGACGCTGCACGTTTCAACGAAAAAGACCTCCGGCCGCTCTCGTGCGTCGTCTTTCTGAACACCACCGGCGACGTTCTCAATGATGCTCAGCAGAAGCACTTCGAGACGTTCATTCGAAACGGCGGCGGATATGTGGGCGTCCATAGTGCCGCCGACACGGAGTACGACTGGCCCTGGTACGGCCAACTGGTCGGGGCGTGGTTCAAGACGCATCCACGCATCCAGCCCGCCAAGATCAACGTCGAGGATCGAACGTTTCCCGCGACGAGCATGCTTCCGCCGGTCTGGGATCGCACCGACGAGTGGTACGTCTACCGCGACAACCCACGACCGAACGTCAAGGTTCTGATGAGTCTCGACGAGACCAGTTATGAGGGCGGTGGAATGAACGGCGACCACCCCACGAGCTGGTATCACGACTTCGATGGAGGGCGGGCGTTCTACACGGGTGGTGGACATACCAACGAGTCGTACGCCGAGCCGCTCTTCCGGAAGCACCTCACCGGGGCCATCATGTGGGCGTCGGGGAAGGTGGCCGCCCCGACGAAGCCGGAATCGACCCGTCCAACGAAGACCGAAAACCCTTGATCCTCTGAACCCAGTGAACCCATGCTCTCCTTGAACCCCTGCACCGACGGATCCAGAACACCATGAAACACCTTCCACTCACCGTCCTGTCCGGAGTCGTGGTCACCGCCGTGGTGCTCGGGTTCATCTTCCTCGGTAGCCCCGGATCGACCGAAGCGGCGGCCAACGAGAATCATCCCAACACCGGCCCGGCCACTCGAACCATCGAAAAACACGCCGAGCATGGTGATCGACACTCGATGTGGGTGACCGCGACCGCCTACTGCAGCCGCCCCGAAGAGACGGATGGCGATCCCTTCATCGCCGCCTGGAGCGACCGTCTGAACCCGAAGGTGAAATCGATCGCGGTCAGCCGAGACCTGCTCGACGAGGGCCTCCAACACCGCACCAAGGTCTGGATCGAAGACGATGGCGTCGAGACAGGCCCCTACCTCGTGCTCGACAAGATGAACAAGCGATGGAAGCATCGGATCGACGTGTATTTCGGCCTCAACCTAAAAGGGGCTCTCCAGTTCGGAAAGAAGCGAGTTCGAATCTTCTGGAAGACCGAATCGACTTCGAAGCCCTCGTCCTGAGCATCCAATCATGTCGGTCCGACAGGTTGTCCACGATCGATGAGGAACCCTCCGCATAGACTCCTTGGGTGACTTCCACACCCGTCCAAGACAGCCCGGGACTCCCGGACGCCTATCGTGGCTCCCAATGGGAAACCCCCGCGATGCGTCAGTTCACGCGCTTCAAGACGGCGCATCCGGACTGCCTGCTGTTCTTTCGAATGGGCGACTTCTATGAGCTCTTCGGTCCCGACGCAGAGGCGGCGCACCGACTGCTCGGCATCACCCTGACGCAACGGACCAAGGGCATGCCCATGGCCGGGGTTCCGCACCATGCCGCGGAGAATTATCTTCGAAGACTTGTCGAGCAGGGCGTTCGAGTCGCGGTCTGCGATCAGGTCCAAGATCCCAAGGATGCGAAGGGGGTGGTCGATCGAGCGGTCACCCGCGTCCTCACGCCGGGCACGCTGGTCGATGAGACGCTGCTCGAAGCCGGCCGCGAAAATTTGGTGGCCGCAGTGGCACCGGGACCAGATGATCGGATGGCCATCGCGATCGCGGAACTCTCGACCGGGGCGTTCACGTTGCAGAGTTGCGACCGGGGCGATCTCGCCGACGCCCTCGCGAGATACGCGCCGAGCGAACTCCTGATTCCGGATCCAGGTGATCTGTCCGAGGACGACGCCGTCGACCCGGGACTCGCCGAGATGATCGGCGCGGTGGTCACCCATCGTCCCGGCTGGAACTTCGCGATCGACGAAGGCGAAAGAGTGCTGCGGGAGCACTACCGAGTTGCGAGTCTCGAGGCCTTCGGACTGCCGCCCGGCGATCTTGCCTGCGCCGCCGCGGGAGGCCTTCTTCGATACCTCCTGGAGACGCAGGCTGCCGAGGGAGTCGAACGACCGCTTCCCCACCTGCGACCACCCCGCCACCGCGATGAAGATCGAAGCATGCGCCTCGACCTCGCGACGCTTCGAAGTCTTGAGATCGAGCGTACCAGTCGCAGCGGGGAAATCGCTGGCTCGTTGCTCTCGGTCTTCCCCCACTGCCGGACTGCCATGGGCCGACGCTCCCTGCGACGTCGACTCTGCTGGCCGCTGCTTGATGCCGACGAGATTCGAATCCGGCACCGCGCCGTCGGCGGGCTGATCGAGGATCGTGATGCCGCCGAGAAGGTCCGGCACGCGATCACCGGCGTCAATGACGTGGCGCGGATCGCCGGCCGCATCGCGGTCGGACGAGCCACCCCTCGCGACGTCGTCGCACTCGGCGGAAGCGTCATCGCCGCCGGACCGCTGATCGATCTGCTGGCCGCTCGTCCCGCATTCGCCGCTGCCCATGAACAACTCGATGCGGCGGTGGCCCGACTCTCCCCCCTTGCGGAACGGATCGACCGAACCTGCATCGAACACGCCCCGACTCATCTTCGCGATGGCGGCCTCATTCGCGATGGTCTTGATCCGGTCCTCGACGAAGCCCGCTCCCTCGAGCGTGACGCGAACGAGTGGCTCGCGATCTATCAGGCGAAGATCATCGAGGAGACCGGAATCGGGGCCCTGAAGGTCGGATTCAATCGCGTGTTCGGGTACTACATCGAGGTCAGCAAGGCCAACGACGCGAAGATGCCGGCGAACTTTGTCCGAAAGCAGACGCTCAAAAACGCCGAACGCTACATCACCGACGAGTTGAAGACCTTCGAGGACAAGGTGCTCACCGCAGGCGCCCGGGCCATCGAACGAGAGAAACGGATCTTCGCCGAACTCTGTCTCGCCATCTCGGAAGCCGTCGAACCGATCGCGGCCTTTGGTGACGCGATCGCGGAGATCGACTGCACCGCTTGCCTCGCGGAGACGGCCTACCGCCTCGGCTGGGTCCTGCCGGAGATGGAAAACTCCGCGGTGCTCGAGTTGACCGAAGCACGCCACCCGGTGCTCGACTCCTCGATGCGGGATCGCTTCGTCCCGAACGACTGCGCCCTGGGAACCCCCGAGCAGACATCGACGCTTGCACTCATCACCGGTCCCAATATGGCCGGCAAGAGCACCTACATCCGTCAGACCGCACTGGTGGTGCTCCTCGCGCAGGCTGGGTCGTTTGTTCCCGCCACCCGCGCCCGGATCGGGGTGGTGGATCGAATCTTCACTCGGATCGGCGCCAGTGACGAACTGCATGCCGGGCGATCGACGTTCATGGTCGAGATGACCGAGACCGCGAACATCCTGCACCATGCCACGGATCGAAGCCTCGTGGTGCTCGACGAGATTGGTCGAGGCACCAGCACCCTCGACGGACTGAGCCTCGCTTGGGCGATTACCGAGCATCTCGCGGAACGCGGCGCCCGGACCCTCTTCGCGACCCACTACCACGAACTGACGTCGATTCCCGATCGGTTGCCGACGGTCACCAACCTTCACGTCTCGGTTCGAGAGTGGCAGGACAGCATCGTGTTTCTGCATCGAATCCAACCCGGCCGCACCAATCAGAGCTACGGGATCCACGTCGCCGAACTCGCCGGCCTGCCGGTCGCGGCGATCGAACGGGCCAGAGAACTGCTTGCCACGCTCGAGGTCCGCGAAGGCGACACTGCCGCGAAGGCTGCGGCAATCTCCTCCGCGCCCGTCATCCCGCCCTCCGAACAGATGTCGTTGTTCACCGAGTTCCTGCCCCATCCCGCGATCGAGGAACTTCAATCGCTTGATCTCGATGCCATGACGCCGCTCGAGGCCTTCGATCGACTCCGGGCACTCGCGGCGAAGACGCGTGGTGCCAGCGATGCCTGATCCAGCCCCCCCGATCGCAACGGACGCCCGACCACCCAAAGCAAGTCCCGCGGGCCGATTCGCGGCGATGCTGGCACTGTTCTCGTTGCCACTTTCGCTCTTTGGAATCGGCGGCATCCTTGGCTTGATCGCCATCGCCATCGCGAGCCGAGCCAACGTCCGAGACGCCAACCAGAAACAAGCATTCGCCACCGTCATCATCGGTTTCTTTGCGGTCCTTCTCGGCGGCATCGTCGCGAGTAGTTGGCTCATTGGACCGGGTCGCTACGAACCACCATCGGTGATCGGTATGACTCAGACCGGCCGAGTGACCACCCTCGATGATGGTCCCTTCGAACTCGCCAGCGGCGACGGACGCGTGACCCTCGTCGATGTCTGGGCGACCTGGTGCGCCCCCTGCATCGCGTCGATCCCCATGCTTGAAGCGATCCATCGCGACCTCGGGGACGAAGTTCGGGTCATCGGAATCTCCAGCGAATCGGAACGGACCGTCCGCGGCTGGCTGGAGCGACGACACACGGAAGTTCGTTCCGGCACCCTGGCCGCCTCGGCCCTTCCGACGTACCCAATGGCCACCGGAGGCCAAACCCTCCCGGATCTGGTCCGCGCGACCCAGGCGTATCCAACCATGTACCTGCTCGGCCCCGACGGAAACGTTCGACAGCAGCTGGTCGGCATGCACGATCTCCCGACGATCCTCGCGGCGATTCGTGCCTCATCACTCGAACCGGGCGACGCGGCAGCAGAAGGCCGCTGAGGTCCGAACCGCGAACGCCCGTGCGATCTTCGAGGACCGAGGACTCAGAAACCCGCTGAGGCGTGCCCAAGGGCCGCTCCACCACCGGATCCGCCCCGCATGTTTAAGATCGAAACATGCACCTTCTTCGAATCGTGACGCTCGGCGTGCTCATTCTCGCCTTCCTCCCGACCGGCTGTGGGTACGGAGGAAGCGGAGTGGCGCCGACGCCTCCGCGCCTCCTCGGAACCATCCAGACCGCGACGCTGAAGGCCACCGACCAAGGGGAAGTCGAGCTGGCGTCCGGCGATGATCGAATCACTCTTCTTCTGGTCTGGGCGACGTATGCGCCGGACTCAGTTTCGATGCTCTCGACGCTCGAAGCGCTGCACCGGGACCACCCCGGGAAGATCCGGGCCGTCGCCGCGTCGATCCAGTGGGCGCAGACGGTGATTCCGTGGCTCGAGAGTCGGCGCCAGGCGGTCGAAGCCGGCGACCTGACATCGATCGAGGCACCGACCTATCCGGTGGTGACCTCGGAGGGCGCGTCGGTCGAACTCATCGACTGGGCGGATCGGCCGACGCTGTGGTTTCTCTCGGGAGACGGTCTCGTGCTCGATCGCCTCGACGGACTTCAGGACGCGGCGACGATTCTCGCGAGGGTCGAAGCGCTTCGCGCCGCATCCGACGCGTCCGCGGACGCGATCGAAAAAGTCGACTCGGTACCTTCCCCCCTCGGCGGTTGCGTGATCGAACGGCGGGATGGAGAGGTGCCGTCAGATCTCCGACTTCACACCGAAATCCTCCGCGATGATCGCTACGCGCCATTCACAAAACACCTGATCTCGGGTGGGGTCATCTTCATCGCGACCGACGACGTCGAGGATTCCTTCCTGACCGCGGTCGGCGATCTGCACGCGGCGATGTTCGATCCCATGGCGCCCGGGATCGATCGCGGCCTGCAGGATGCCGTGCTGACATCAATGTTCCAGGCACGAACCGCAATTCCGATGTGGAAAGGTGAAGAGCCTGACTTCCCGCGGGAAGAAGACTGGGAGATCTTCGATCGCCTTACGGATCGCCTCTCAATCTGCGATGCGATCTTCGAACTGGACCCCCGCGATCGCGACGGCCAGCCGATGGAGGTCGTCGAACATCTGCTCCACCATCTCAATATGGTCGGACTCCACGAGGTGTTCCCGGATGAGTGGGGAATCACCACCGAGTCGACCCTGCATCGTTCGATGCAGCAGGCACTCGACGAAGCGTGGTACGTCGTCGATTATCTCGACGAATTCGACGACGAGGAGGAGGCCCAGCGGGTGCTTCTCCAAGAGTATTCCTACTGGGTCATCTCGACCGAATGGGATCTCCAACGCCCGTTCGGCCCCGATGCGGAGAACGGCGAATGGAATCTCTCGAACCCCGAACGGTTCCGGACGCTGCAACCCGAACTCCACGAGGCATTCGATCGAACGATCCCGAGCGTACTCACGCCGCCGAACCGTGCCGCACTCGCCGCCTTCGCCGAGTGAGCGCCGACAAACGTCATTCCCTCCCGGCCGCCCAGACCACGATGTCACCGTCGGGTTCGGCATTCCCCGGCGCTCGAACCAACCCCCATTGCTTGGACGATCCCGCCAGGCCGCCTCGTCGGAGATCTCTCCATCCGCCGGAACCGGGGCCCACCGACCCCATCCCACGGCCGTCATCGTCATCTCGATCGGGCCCGAGAATGTAGATCAGCGGACGACCATCCCGACGGAGGTATCGCACGGCCGAGCCATCGAAAGGATCCCGAACCGGTTCACCGCCCGCCGCGAACTCGAGTTCGTCGAGGGTGTCTGGCCATCCTCCAATTCGACGACGAGTCATCTCGAGTTCAAGCACGGTCAACACGAGATCACGCTCGAGACGGACGGCCCCGCTCGTAAAGACCAGGCTCTCGGTCGCGGGAACCAACAGGTTGATCGGGAAGTACCGGATCATGTGCGTGAATTCATCGTTCATGGCCTGCCGCGGGATCTCGTCGATCAGGCCCAGCGGGGCGGTATCGATCTCCCACGGGGACTTCGACGCCTGCTCCTCGGCGGAGTCCATGAGGTTCATCCAGATTCGAGTCGCTTCCGCCCGTCCGAGCGTGAGTTCGGCGACGATCGGACCGAGCAGAAACGCCCCGGTCCCTGACGTGAGCTGCTCCGGTCCGAGATTCCCGGACGGCGTGCCGAGCATGTCGACCACCGACGATCCGATCGAAAGCGATCCATCCCCCTCGCCGTCATCGCTGTAGATTCTCTGGGCGATGTCCAGGAAGAACCATCGCTCACCGGCCATTTCCAGACCGAGCCGTTCATCATCCAGTCCGCGAATCATCTCCGCGAGGGCGAGCATGGATCGATCGTCGATGTTCTCGGGGAGCGCGGCGATCAAGTCCAATACCACGGTGAACGCCAGACGCTCCATCGACATGCCGACGAGCTGGGCGATCATGATCGAAGGCTGCCGGGTCTGCTCGGCGAGCTCGAGCATCGCGCCGATGTCCGCGACCATCCGGGCATCATCTCCCTCGACCACGGCACGCCGGGCATCGGCGGCCAGCAGACGAGCCGCGAGCCGTACGCTTCCGAAGTATGGGAAGTCCAATGTGAGAATCGAGTCGTGGAACTCACCCGCATCTCCTTCGGAACCGGTTGAAGAGTCGACACCAGGGGCCGCGCCATCCATGCCAAAGAATGCGCGGTCCGCGGGATCCTTCGAGCCGCCGGCGGCCAGCGGAAATCCGAGCAGCGGCCGAGCTGCTGCCGAGCGAAGCCGTTCGAGTGCGGGCTGAGCCGCCTCGAAGAATCGATCCACCCTCGCCGCTTCGACATCGTCGTCATCGGAGCGCTGCGCCGGGGGCCCCAGCTCCGCGTCGATCCACGGCGCCGGCGCTTCCGACAAGGAAGCCGAAACGATCTTCGATATCTCCCGGTCGACGTGCATCAGTTCGTCGGGGAGAGGTCCGGCGAGCCCACGCAATGTGGTGATCGCCTCACGGATCTCCGGCCAGGACCGATCCGAGGGATCGGATGCCTCCGTCGGCGCATTCAACATCGCCACATAGTCGACCTCGATCCTGACCTCGCGATTCCGATGCTTGATGGCGAGCATGAGATAGAGCACGACCACCACCCCGACGCACAGCACCCCCGCCCGGACGGTCTGCCGGACACCCCGAGCGAAGACGGAACGCTTTCGCTGCATCGACCGACGAATCAACTTCGCGGCGACGCGCTCGTCGCCGAACGCTTCGATGAGTCCCGAGGCGGAGACGCCCTCGGCCATCCCGTCCATAAAATGGTCCACCAGTTCGTGGGCGACCTCGACCCGCTCGACCCGGCTCAATCGAGTGCCGACCACCACACGGCGAACGACCAGATTCAGCTCCTCGGGAAGACCGGCCTCCGCGACGACCGCCTTCGTATCGAGACATCCCGAGAACCGGCCCCGAACCAGATCCCCCAGGGGAGTGTTCAGAAGACGTCGAAGAAACGACGGCGTGGTGTTCATGCTTGATTCATCGGACATGGAATGGCCTCCACAGACTTCGAGACGGATCGATCCCCCAACGAGATCCCTCAGGATTCACGACTCGACCGAGCCTTCAGGCGATCGCGAGACCGGGCGTCATGAGTTTTCCGGAAACGACCCCGAGCGTCTGCATGGCGTCCGTCACGGCCTGCCACTGCTTCTGGTCCGTCGCGAGCCTCGTCTCGCCCTTGCCCGTGATCGCGTAGTACTTGCGAGTTCGCCCGTTCTCCGCGACGCGTCGTTCACTCCGAACCAACCCCTTGGCCTCCAGGTTGTAGAGCAAGGGATACAAGGTGGACTGGCCCATCTCGAGGGTGCCCTCGGTCCGCTCGGTGAGCGTTTCGACCAGTTGATACCCGTACATCTCTGAGTGCGAGAGGAGGCTCAACACGGCCACAGGCCCGGCTCCCCGCATCAACTCTCGTTCGATTCGCATGACGTGTTCTCCAGTGCTTCAAGGATAAAGGCCAGATTGGCACGACCTTATACGGCAAGCATACTATGTATCACATAGTACGCGGCGGCCGCGGGATGGGTTTCCTGAAACTGTGAGATTTCCTCCTCCCGGACTACACTCAAGCCATGCGATCGCACTCGGGCAACATGCTTCGGCTCCTTCTCATGGCCATCGTGTCCATCGGCGCTGGAACCGCGTTCGTGGTGCCTGCGGCGGCCCAGGATGGCCGAGGTTCCGCCTCCGCGCCCGGCGATCACGGGTCCGATTCGGCCCCGAAGACGCCCTTGAGCAAGGCCCCCGCCGCCGAGCGGACCACCATTCGCAATCTCCTCGGGGCACTCGCCTGGCCTCGACGGATCATCGCCGTACTCCGCCTGCAACGATTCGATTGCCCCGAATCCGCGGCGATGGTGATCGACGCCCTTCACGACCGCCATGTCGCGGTGAGGTCTTTCGCACTTCTGGTGCTCGCACACCGGAACGTTCCACAGGACGAAGATTGGCTGACCCATGAAGCCAATCCGACGGTGATCCGAACCGCCCTGCGGGTCGGCTACCGCGTGGATCCCGATCGCCTCGCCCGAGGCGCTGCAGCACTCTCTAGAAGTTCGAGGCTCGATGACAAGTTGATGGCCGCCGAACTCGGACTGCTCTCGGCGGATGAAGATCTTCAGGAGCTTGCCATCGAGCTCATTCGCACCGTGATCCTGCGAATGAACAAGCAGGAAGCAGGAAGCCTCAGCCCAAGGCTCGCGCGACTCACCGGCGGAGACGACCTGCGACGCGACTACAAGTGGCGTCTCTGGTACCAGAAGAACCGAGGGCTTCGAAGCGTCGACGCGGCCCGAATGCTCTCGCCGCGCTCGATCGCGATCCCACCCGTGGAAGGTGCGGAGGTCCCCCGCGTCGCGACAGTTTCCAATCCCGCCGACCTGAGTGAAATCGCGTTGCTCCCCTTCGAGAAATTCACCGCGCTGAGCGATCATCTCGAAGCACTCGCGCTCCAACCACTCGATCTGGCCATCGTGCTCGACTGCACCGCGAGCATGTCCGGGGAGATCGCCGAGGCGCAGGGAGGCGTCGACGACCTCATGCGTTTCGTGGGGGACGTTTCAGGCGGGATCCGGGTGGGGATCGCCGGATATCGCGATCGTCGCGAACTCTTCGAAAAGATCGGGTGGGACCTCACCGGATCCATCGATATGGCTCGCGCCAACCTCTGGCGATTGAGCGCTGAAGGCGGCGGCGATCGACCCGAACTGGTCGATCAAGGACTCGCGCTGGCGTACACCACATTCTCCTGGAATCCTCGAAATCGAGGCGTTCTGATCCTCGTCGGCGATGCGCCGCCTCATCCCGGACACGGTGAGGGCTGCATCAAACTGGCGAAGTTTGCTCGAGCGCGGGGCGTGACGACACACGTCATCGGTTGTGATCCAAGGATCGTGGATAGCGTGGATAGCGTGGATAGCGTGGATAGCGTGGACGATCCATCCAACGAGAAAATCGAGGATGAACTCGAGGACGTCGACGACAGTGACGCCGTCAACCCTTTCGACATAGAACGAGGCGAAGACGCCATCAGCCGACCAACCAAGCGACGGCGTTGGAGTCGAAATCGCGATGCGATCGAGTTCTTCCCTGAGATCGCCGAGGCCGGTGGCGGTCGCGTGGTCAATCTAGACCGCGACGAGCGACTCGTTCCGGAGATCGCGGGACTCATCGTCGGCGTCGCCTTCGAGGAACCGATGGTCGAATTCTTCGAGGTCTACATGGAACTCTGCCGCTGAGTCATGCGATCAGCGGGGCGAACCGACGGGGACTCACATCGGCGGTTGCTTCGCGGCCACGCCCGGCCACTTCTCTTTCTCGCCTTCGAGCTCGACCAGGAGAGTCCAGGCTCGCTCAAGAATCTCACGGACGTTCACGCCGGTCGCACCACTGGCGACGACGATCTCCTTCGGATCGAGACCGATCGCATGGGCCATTCGACGCACCAGCTCGTCTTTCTCGTCGGCGTGGACGAGATCAATCTTGTTGAACACCACGAGTTCTGGTTTCTCTGCAAGCACCGGACTGAAGGCAAGCAATTCACGTCGGATCACGTCGTGGTTCGCCACCGGATCACTTTCGTCGAACGGCACCAGATCAATCACGTGGATGATTACTTTCGTCCGCTCGACATGGCGCAGGAAGTCGTGGCCGAGTCCGGCTCCCTCGGCCGCGCCCTCGATCAGTCCTGGAATGTCCGCGATGACCAGGCGACGTTCTCCGGGAAGTTCGGCGATGCCCGGTTGCGGCCTGAGCGTCGTGAACGGATAGTCGGCGATCTTCGGTCGAGCCTTGCTCACGGCACTTAGCAGCGTCGATTTTCCCGCATTCGGCAGACCCACAAGACCGACGTCGGCGATCAGCTTGAGCTCGAGAAGCAGCGTGTGTTCGATCTCGGGTTCTCCCGGAGTCGCTTCTCGTGGGGTCTGGTTGGTCGAGCTCTTGAAGTGCTCGTTGCCGAACCCGCCACGCCCGCCCTTGGCCACCACGACCTCTTCGCCCGGATGATCCAGGTCCGCGATCACATCTCCGGTCTCCTGGTCTCGAATAATCGTCCCGACCGGAACCTTGACCATCTTGTGCTCACCGTCCGATCCGTGACGGCTCGTCGAGGCACCCGGCTTCCCCTTGTCGGCGAAGAAGTGCGGCGCGTATCGAAAGGGAAGCAGCGTGTCGAGGTGAGGATCAGCGACGAGCACCACATCTCCGCCGCGACCGCCGTTGCCGCCGTCCGGCCCACCCTTGGGGATGAACTTCTCTCGATGAAGGCTGACACAGCCGTTACCGCCCTTGCCACTTCGGACGTAGATCCGGGCTTCGTCGATCATGAGCATGACAGTGATCTCCGAGTGGGCCACACGTGGCTGGGGAATGAACGGCCGGGGAAGCGAACACGCCTCGAGCGACTGGAGCTCGAGGCGTGACGAATGTTTCGTTGGGGAACACCCACGAAGCCGGACTCAGTTCGAGGCGGCGATCGCTCGATCGATCACCTCGTAACGGGGGGTCTCGGAATCGGCTGGAACGATGTCGATGAAACGGCCGCGAAATCGCACCGTACCCTCGACCCGAGCCATGAGGGTGTCATCCTTGCATCGCTGGACGAGATAGCCGGGCTTGAATCGAGTCCCACACTGGCGAACGATGATCGCGCCAGCCTTGGCGAGCTGCCCGCCGTAGAGCTTGATGCCACGGTACTGGGGGTTTGAGTCACGGCCGTTCTTGGACGAACCCTGTCCCTTTTTATGTGCCACGGTGAGCTCCGATCGATTCTCGCATGGTCGATGGCGGCGTGGCCATCATCGCGAGCGGTGTACTTAAGGTTGGCGGAATACAAGACGTATTCCAGACTGCCGAATGGACCATGATAGCGAGAACCTGCGCGGTCGCCAATCCCCTCAGGGGGTCAGGCCCCCGGAATCAGCGATAGATCCAACAACCAGCGGACTTGCCACCGATTTGGAACTCCAATTCGCACATCGGTCCGCGACGATTCTTCGGCGTGTCGAGGGCCAGCGGGGCCGATCCACGCTTTTCGGGATCGCCGGGGACCACGTACTCCCGCCGGAGCGTCCGATACAACGAGACCGGCTCGTTGGTCTTGGGATGCTTGACGACCTTCCGGTCGCTGGAGAGCCCTTGGAAGAACAAGGTCACCTCGGTGATGTCCTGGTCTTCGGCCGGCCAGACCGCGATGCCGGTACGGGCGTTTTCCTTGCCCACTCGGAGATCGCCGATGATGCGATTCTGATCCTCGAGCAGCGGATTTCCCAGCAGTTTCTTGAGCTGTCCGATCACCCGACTCGGGACGCCGCGTCCTGAGCGAAGGACCTCTCCGCTATCCATGAAGAGCTCGATTCGAGGTGCGAACACGAGGTCACGTTCCGTCTGGTTGGTCACCGTATACGTGAAGTACCAGTACCGCCGTCCATCAACCGGATCGACGTAGAGCCGAAGATCGCCCGGGGCGAAGTCCAACTGCCAGTCGAGGGAGGCTGGTGTGGCCGCCGCCGGAGCCAGACTCGAAGCCGAGGCCGCGGTCATTCCAGTCACCACCGCCATCGCGGTGGCGATCAAGAGGACACCGGCCGGGCCGATCGTCGATCGAAAAAATCGGATTTGACGCATCTGAACCATGTCATAAGCTCCTGAAAAGCAGTTTGGAAGTGTATCACGATCGGTTCCCGAAGGATCCGGCCAGCCCCCGGAGAACCCACGGGTGGTAGGTTTTCCGGAGAATGTCGATCTCACCAGACAATCCACCCCTCTCCTTCGGAAGTCCCGAGCGGATCAAGCCCGGGGAGATCGAGGAGGCGATCCGCGTCCTGGTCCAAGGGGATCGAGCAGCCGCGGTAAGGTTCCTGGCGTATGCCAGAGATTCCAAACTGGCACTCGATCAGACCTGGGTTCTCAGGAATCCATCTGGCCAGATCGAAATGACCGCGTTGGCGGCTCCCGGCGCCGGCCGGACGGCCATGATCTTCGCGCCAAAGCCGAAGGACCGGCCGGCCACGCTTCGAGCCGGAGCACTGATCGACGCCACCGCGGCTGGATGCGCGAACATCGGTATCGACCTCGCACAGGCCCTCATCGATCCCGTCGATCCGCTGGAAGAGGCGATGTTCGTGGCGGGCGGCTTCCACCGCCTGGCGCAGTTGGACTATCTCGAACGGCCCGTACCCCGATTCGGCGCGGTCCAGACGCCCATCCTGGATGCCTGCGTCGAGATCCGAAAATGGAATCAGAACGATCGAGCGGGCCTGATCGAACTTCTCGAACGAACCTACGAAGACACGCTGGATTGTCCCGGCCTTGCTGGCCTGCGACGAACGGAAGACATTCTGACTGGCCACCTTGC
Organism: Phycisphaerales bacterium; assembly: GCA_028823105.1. Taxonomy (GTDB): domain Bacteria; phylum Planctomycetota; class Phycisphaerae; order Phycisphaerales; family SM1A02; genus UBA12014. Next base: position 23,052 of record JAPKCC010000028.1, read on the forward strand.
CTCAGGCACCTTCCACCCGGATTGGTGGCACATCCTGCACGTGGGTGGCAAGGCCGAAGGCGTCCTCCTCTTCAATCGCGGCAATGACGGTGCATCCATCGAACTCGTGTACCTGGGATTGACCCCCGCAATTCGCGGACGTGGATTCGGACAGACCCTCTTGACATTTGGACTTTCTCATGTCGATGGTGATGACGCACGCACCGTCATCCTCGCCGTCGATCGCGCAAACCTCCCTGCAGTCAGGCTCTACCGTCGCGCAGGATTCCGTCACTCGGTCCGGCGCACCGCCATGGTGCGAACCTTGATCGAGCCTTGACCCGGTCTTGCACTCTTTTTCCACAACGAAACGCGAACTCGACCCCAACTCGGTGGATTACTTTTTTTCGCGCGGGCAGAAGTCATACCCGGCAAGGGATTTGGTGCCGAGTGGTGAGGTGAAAGGCCCGTTCGCTCGTCGCAGAGTCTCGCCATGCGGGTAGATTTTACGTTCGCCCAAGGATGGGCGGCTCGCCCGATCGGCGGGGCTTCGAAGGGTCCAAATGACCGGAACGACTTTGAGTCGATTCGGAAGCGGGCCCGGAACGGTTCCGCTCCATTTCCGATCGAGCGACGGGATCCCGGAGTTCCTTCCGAGATCTCGTGAAATTTCGAACTTCGGACTCCTCGTCGGCGTTGCCGGCCTCGAACCGGACTCGGAATTGGGACGGATTCCAATCATCAGCTCAGGATCGCCTTGAACCCGGCCAGCCAGGCCGGAGCGCGATCGTTGCGGCCACGAGACCTGACACGTGACCGATTGAGAACCGTCAAAGAACCGCCAAGAAGTTCGGCGTGGTGATCTCTGTGATGCCCTTGAATTGGAGCAAGTTCGCGATGACCAGCCTGACCAACAACTCCGACACACTCGTCCAGGGCAACGCTCGCCCAGGTGATTCCACCGAACGAATCGGTCGTGAAGTCGCTCGCCAGGTCGGCTCCCGAAAATGGGACATGTGGTTCGATCGAACCACCGACTTCGTCGTCGAGGACGGCCGACTCCGGGTCGAGGCCGACAGTCGGTTCGTCGCCGACTGGATCGAGCGACACTTCCGCGAGGCTATTCAGATCGCGGCCCGGGCCGAACTCGGCAACGACATCAAGGTTCAGATGGGTGTTCGATCGCATCCGGGTGCTCCGGCCGCGGAGTCCGTCGAGGCCGCTCCTCCGCCGGCCCCCGATCGCTCCTCCGCACGACGAGGGAGGCGGACCGGAACACGCGATCGACGCGACGCCGAACCCAAACTCGATCACTTCGAGATCGGTGATTCGAATCGACTCGCCTTCGACGCCGCATCCAGGCTCGGCGAGGATCTCGACGGAGCCACCAGCGTCCTGTTCATCCACGGAGACTGCGGCATCGGCAAGACGCATCTTCTTCGCGGGATCTGCGCCCGACGCAAGCAGCGCGATCGACGAGCGAAGGTCCGCTACCTGACCGGCGAACAATTCACCAATGAGTACATCCAGGCGGTCCGCAGCAGCGATCTCGATAATTTTCGCCGGACGCTCCGCCGGCTCGACCTTCTCGCGATCGACGACGTTCACTTCCTGTCGAACAAGAACGCGACCCAGAGCGAGTTTCTCCACACCATCGACGCCATCGCGATGAGCGGAGGCGCGGTCGCGGTTGTCTGCGATGATCATCCGCGCACGATCAATCGATTCAGCGGGCCGCTGGTGAGCCGGTTCCTCTCGGGCATGGTCGTCCGCGTCGACCGACCGGATCGGGAACTCCGAGTGCGACTCGTCAAGAGACTCGCCTGTGATCGAGGAATCCGACTCGGCGAGTCCGCAATGGAGACCCTCGCATCGCGCTGCGTGGGCTCGGTACGAGAGCTCCTTGGCGGACTGACCCGCATCGATGCGCTCGCCAGACTCGATTCCAATGCAGGTGAGCAGGGCGAGATCGGGTCCATCGCGGTCCAGCGGGCCCTCGGCGACGAATCGATGTCCACCGGCGGGAAGCCGATCCGGCTATCTCGGATCCTCGAAGTCGTCTGCAAGGAGGTCGGCGTGGATCGAGATGAACTCCTCTCGAGCGGTCGACATCGCCGGGTCGTGCTGGCCCGTGGCCTCTGCGCCTACCTTGCCCGGGAACTGACCAACGCGTGCTTCCCGGAAATCGCCTCCGCCCTCGGTCGGACTACCCATTCCACCGTCCATACCGCGGATCGGCGAATTCGTCGGCAGTTGGAGGCTGATGAGCGCGTTTCTGGCCATGCCGAAGAGGTCATTCGACTTCGAGACCTCGTCGATGAGATTCGGCAGTCACTTCGTCGAGGCTGACGTCTCCCTGGAACGACGCACCGACGCCACGTCCGAAAGGCGTTGGTCGGTACACTCCCCCGGATGCCCCGCCGTCTCTCCTTTCTCTCGTCGTCCATGCTGGTCGTGTTCGCCACGCTCGCCGTCCTCTCCGATGCCGCGGTCGCCCAATCGGACCCCTACGGACGGGTCGACCCGCTCGAAGCGAGCGTGTCGGTGCTCCGCCGGAGCATCGGCGGCGCCGGATCCCCCGCGAACGTCAATGAACTCGCCGACTTTGATCTCCCCGGTTTCGTCTCGATCCTTCAAGCCGGCGTGACCAACCCGAGCCCGCCGATACGGGTTCGAGCGGCGATCGGTCTCGCGGCGGCCGGTGAGCCGATTCCCCTTCTCCTCTCCAGGCTCGATTCAACCGACGAACGCAGCGCGCTCATCATCGCGGCCTTCAGCAACGGACTCCTCGCTCCTTCAATCGCAGGGACCATCGCCGACCACGACGACGCGAACGATGTCGCGCTCGCGATTCTGCTGGCAGTCGCGGATCGAGCGGCGGACGCCGAGAGGCTCTCGCGACTGGCGGCGGATCCGGACACCGCATGGCTCACCAGGGGCATCGCCGCCGCGACGCTGGAGCAACGAGGAACCTCGGCGCTCGAGGGTTGGTTCGAGGCCATCTCGAACCTCACGCCCGCTGAACATGATCGAAACGTCTTCGAGATGCTTGCCACTGTGGACCGGCTCGGCTTTGACATCGCGATCGAGCGAATGCCCCCGCTGATTGGCCCGAGGCCGTCCAATGACGCGATCCGTGCGGCACTCGTCGAATCACTGCTTGAGCTCGCCCCCGAAGCCGGCATTCCCGCCTGGAACTCGATGCTGGCCGATTGCCCCGAGGATGGGCTGATCACACCGATCGGCATGCTTCTGGTCTCCGCCGGGCAACCCGCGCCGATAGAGGCGAAGGACCGATTTCCCTCTGAAGACCGAATGTCTAAGGCGGTCCGCGAATTGATCTTTGCCGCCCCGGACCAGCGGGCTCAAGCATCGATCGCCGCCATCGAACTCGGTCATCGACCAACCATGATTTGGGCCATGGAGAAAGCCGAGGAGAGCGGCGAAATCGCCTTGCTGGAAGCGATCTTCGATGCTGCAGCCCGATCAACGCGAACCGGCATCGAAACCTTCGCGATTCGAGCCTCCGAAGCGCTCGGTACCGCAGCCCCGTCCGTCCTCGGCAGACGACTCGTTGATCAAGAAGACCGGGCGATCATCGAATTCGTCTTTCGCGGCCTGATCGCTGCCGGAACCCCGGAAGCCGCCGCGGAAGCCAGACCGTATCTCGAAGCTTCCGATCGAACCACCAGATCACTCGCGCTGCTGACGGTTGCCAGAGCAGGTGATCTGGACGACGCCCAGAGACGACTCTTGGGACGAGCTGCCGCGGGCGGCGGAGGACTGCCGCAGGATCTTCGACCATTGGCCGCCTGGCTCTTCCTCGACGCCAGCGGTGAACTCAAGAATTCGATTCCACGCATCGTCGAGCCCTGACCTCCCCGTCCACCTCTTGAACGACGGGGACCACTTCAATCCGATACACCGCGAAGGCTGACCTTCCATGAACTTCATTCCGCTCAATCGACCCGACATCCGCAACCATGACTTCGCGGCACTGGAAGCCGCGCTTCAGGCGCTGGCCGAGGAAGACTCCTCGCCAATCCGCGAACTGGAACGACTTGCGTCCAGAATCACGGATCGACCCCATGCGGTGGCAGCCACCACCGCCGGCGTGGCGCTGGAAGCAGCCATGCTTTCCGTCGGCCTGCATGTCGGTGATGAGGTCATCTGCCCGGCGTTCGCCCCGGCCCGCCTCGTCGCCGCCATCGTTCGATCCGGAGGAATCCCTCGATTCGTGGATGTGGATTCGCGGACCGGCGGGATGCGATCGGAGGCGGTCGAAGCGGCCATCACGGATCGGACCCGTGCGCTGGCGGTGATCGCCCCTTGGACGGCTCCATCAGTGCTTGAGGAGCTCGCCGCGCTCAGCCGAAAGTACGAAGTCCCGCTCATCGAGGATGCCATCGAAAGCCTGGGGACGAGCATGCCTTCCGATTCGGCCGCTCGCTTCGGCGTTCTGGCGGTGATCGGACTCGGACGAGAGAGCCCCGCGACCGCCGCCGGCGGCGGGGTGATCGTCACGCATAACGAACGGATGGCCGCCATGTGCCGCGAGATCCTCATGGAGGGCCGAGCGACCCCGGAGGACACCAATGAGGACGACGACTCTCAGGAGGGCTGGTGCCACGTCAGGGCCGGTCTTGATGGACGCCTCGACGTACTCCGGGCCGCCGTCGGAATCGGCGCGCTCGAGCGAATCGAGGAGACCCTCGCCGCCCGCCGCGAGGTGGCGGATCGATACATCGCCAGGCTCGGCGGCGAAGCCGATCTGATGATCTCCTCACCGCCCCCGGGCGTACTGCCGAGTTGGACGGCGTTTCCCGTCAGGCTCGACGAACGATTCGTGATGGAGGATCGCGACTCCATCATTCGCGGCATGCGTCGCCACGACATCGGCGTCACGGCGGGCTGGGCCCTCGGCCCCGCCCTTCCGATCGCCCGTCACGGTGGAGACCCGGAGGATCGGTGGCCATTCGCGGCCCGCCTCGCGGCGAGAACGATGCTTCTCCCCTGCCACTCGTTCGTCACGCCAGCCGATGTCGACATCATCTGTCAGACACTGGTTTTGATGATGAAACAAACGGGCTTCAGTCGCGGCAGCTAGTGCGACGAACTCACTCCCACTCGATCGTGGCGGGCGGCTTCGAACTGATGTCGTAGACGACTCGATTCACGCCGGTCACCTCGTTGATGATCCGATTCGAGATCGATGCGAGAACCTCGTACGGAAGCCTCGCCCAGTCTGCGGTCATGAAGTCTTGGGTCTCGACCGCCCGCACCGCGACCACGCTTTCATAGGTTCGCCCGTCACCCATGACCCCGACCGAACGAACCGGCAGCAGCACCGCGAAGACTTGATTCGTCGACCGATAGAGCTCGTTGGCGACGATCTCCTCGAGGAGAATCTCATCACACTCTCGGAGAAGATCGAGCTTCTCGATGGTGATGTCGCCCAGCACCCGGACAGCCAGACCGGGACCCGGGAAGGGATGTCGCCAGACGATGGCTGGCGGGAGACCGAGGACCTCGCCGAGGGTCCGAACCTCGTCCTTGAAGAGATCCCGGAGCGGCTCGACAAGTTCGAAGCCGAGTTCCTCGGGAAGGCCGCCGACGTTGTGATGAAGTTTGATGTTCGCGGCGGTTCCCGCCAGGGAGTGGCCGCTCTCGATCACGTCGGGGTAGAGCGTCCCCTGAGCCAGGAATCTTGGCTTCCCGTAACGGGACGGCTCGGACTCGATCTTCCGCGCCTCATCCTGGAAGACGGTGATAAATTGATGCCCGATCAGACGACGCTTTTCCTGCGGATCGTCGATCCCCTTGAGATCGTTGAGAAATGCGTCCGCGGCATCGACCACACGGAGATCGATGTCGAAGTGACCGCGGAACGTCGTCTCGACGAGTTCGCGTTCGTTCTTTCGAAGCAGTCCGTTATCCACGAAGATGCAGGTGAGCCGGTCTCCGATGGCGCGTTGGAGGAGTGCCGCAACCACGGAACTATCTACTCCACCGGAGAGTCCGCAGATCACTCGGTCATCGCCGACCTGCTCCTTGACCCGTGCGCACTCCGCATCGAGGTACTCGCTCATCCGCCAGTTGCCGCTGCAACTGCAGATGCCGAAGAGGAAGTTCCGAAGGATGTCGATGCCGTGCGGCGTGTGCGTCACTTCCGGATGAAACTGAACGCCCCAGAACGGTCGATCCCGATGGCGGACCGCCGCGAACTCACAGGTGGAAGTCGAGGCCACCGATTCAAACATTTCCGAGAGCCCGCTCACCTGATCGCCGTGACTCATCCATACGGAGGTACGGGTGGGAATGCCCGCAAGTAGCCCGTTGGAGTCGCCGATCTCAAGTTGGGCCCGACCGTATTCATGCGTGCTCGAACTCTCCACCGTACCGCCGAGGATCTCGCATCCGAGTTGCATGCCGTAACAGATGCCCAGCACCGGAACTCCGAGATCGAGAATTCCCGGATCGCACGTCGGCGCCCCGGATTCACGCACGCTCGACGGCCCGCCGGAAAGGATGATCCCCTTCGGATTCAGCCCGCGGATGGTCTCTAGATCGGTATCCGGCGCCACCAGAAGGCTGAAGGCGCCCAACTCCCGGACGCGGCGAGCGATGAGCTGCGTGTACTGGCTCCCGAAGTCGAGAATCGGAATGGTCTCGGTGGCGGGAACGCCGCTGACGGTCACGTTGCTCATGAGGTATCCGGATCCGATGCCAGAGGGAGTCGTTCCCTCAGTGGGGAAGGCGGAGAGGCTACCGCGCCCTTGATCCTCCGGGGGGCCGTCGACGAAATCTCCCCCATCTGCTGGCATCAATGGAGAACGTGTCGGGGTGGTATCCTCCGGGCCATGGATGCGGCGATCAAATTTCAAGGAATACGGCTCGGCGGAGCTGCCCTGCTGCTTCTTCTGCTGACTGGATGCGCCCCGCCCATCCCCGATGGTGGATTCGACGCCCCGGATCCGGCCTCGAGGATCTATGCCGCCGTCCGTGTGGCCGACAAGTGGTCTTCGATCACGCCGCCCCAGGATCGAAGCCGGCCGTCGATCGCCACCCTCCAACAACTCGTGGTGATGCTCGAGTCGAGCGACCCGGCGGAACGGCTGGTCGCCTCCGAGACACTCCGAATGGTCACGGGCGAGGACTTCGACTACGAGGCTTCCGCGCCTCTGCCGGAACGATTTCTCGCGGTAAACCGCTGGCGAGCATGGGTCGATTCGCTTGCCCCGCCTCCTTCGTCCGGCCGGGGGATCGAATCTTGAAACCTCTCCCACCACCAGCCATTCGAATGGAGATCCTCAGCCAAGCAGGCCTGTTGGCCCCGGTTCGTGCCATGCTCACATCGTTCTCGGAACGCTCCGGATTCGACGACATCGAGACCGGACACCTCGCACTCGCGGTGGACGAGGCACTCGCCAACGTGATCCGACATGGGTACGACTCACGGCCCGACGGGCGGATCTGGATCTCCGCCTATCTGATCGAAGAACCTCATCGCCGGATCAGAATCGAGATCGAAGACGAAGGTCGCCAGACCGATCCAGACCAGATCGTCTCCAGAGATCTCGAGGAGATACGCCCGGGTGGGCTGGGCGTGCACATCATGCGGGAAGTCACGGACACCTGCGAATTCGAACGCCGCAAGCCGGGGGGAATGCGGCTCATCCTCGAGAAGACACCTCGCGGAGAACACGAGAACCCCTCGGACCAGAATCACGCCGGCACGCCGGAGAATGGACACAAATGAGCAGCGGGAATGAAATGGAAATCAACGTTGAAAATCGGGACGACTCGGTGCTCGTGACCCCGATCGGCGATGTTGACCTCGCTCGAAGCCCCTCGCTTCGAAGTAGGCTCGGAAAAATCCTCGGCGAATCGCCCACCCGGCTCGTGGTTGATTTGAGCCAGGTCCCCTATATGGACAGTTCCGGGGTGGCCACGCTGGTCGAAGCCTTGCAGCAATGTCGAGCCCGCAACTGCACCCTGTTTCTCGCGGGGATGCAGGATCGCGTGCGATCCGTGTTCGAGATCGCCCGACTCGATACCGTGTTCACCATCACTGCCGACACGAATTCCGCGCTGGACGCCTGAGCCACGATGCCCAACACCGTCACCCAACCCGGCCCGATCACACGCGTCCTCGAAGGCGTCGGTGGTTTCGTGCTTGGGCTCTTCGAATTCGTCGGCGGCCTGTACTGGCTTCTCTACGAGGTCATCGGATGGGTCTGGCGATCCACCGTTCGACACCAATTCAGATTCGGGCGGACAGCCTTTATCTCGCAGATGGTGAGAGTCGGGGTCCGGTCGATCAGCATCGTGGTGCTGGTATCGGGAAGCATCGGGCTCATTCTCGCCTTACAGACGGCCCCGAGCCTCGCGCAGTTCGGGCAGGTCGACAAGGTCGCCAACCTGGTAGGCGTTGCCGTCTTCCGCGAACTCGGCCCGCTCATCGCCGCGATCGTCCTCACCGGATTCGCCGGCGCATCCATTGCCGCCGAGCTCGGGACCATGGTCGTCGGCGAGGAGATCGAGGCGCTCGAATCGATGGGCCTTAACCCAGTGCGTTTCCTGGTCGTGCCGCGCGTGATCGCGAGCGCCATCAGCCTCGTCCTGCTCTCGGTGATCGCCGACCTCTCGGCGGTCTTTGCCGGCGGTGCGATCGGAATCCTTCAACTCGGGATCCCCTACGAGGTGTACAAGAACAACACGATCGATCAGCTCAACAGCGCCGACTTCCTGACCGGGTTGTTCAAGGCCGGCATCTTCGGGACGATCCTCGGATTGATCGCGTGCCGCAACGGACTGCGAGTCTCGGGTGGCGCTGCCGGGGTCGGCAAAGCGACGACCGACACCGTGGTTCAGACGGTGGTCACCGTGATCTTCGCCGACCTCTTCTTCACATCGCTCTTCTTCACCCTCGGCCTCGGTTGATCCGAAGCGATCACGCTCCGAGGGCGAGTCGTTCCGCGACTCGGGCCGGAAGCCCTGACGCGATGGCTCTGGACTGCGCCGACGAAATGTCATACCCGGCCCGATACCATTCGATCTCACCCGCTTCTAGGTCGAGAATCGCGTAGGACGCACGGGGATCGCCATCTCGTGGCTGCCCGACCGAACCGGGATTCACGATGCAACGTCCGTCGAAGTCGACGTCGATCGACTTGGACGAGACATGCCGATGACTCTCAACGATCGAAGTCTCGCCATCTTCCAGCAGCCGAAAGCACGCCGGGAGATGGGTGTGACCCACGAGGCAGATCGGCACATCGACACCACGAAAGGCAGGTTCGGCAGCGACGCCGTCGAGGATGTATCGAGCCCCGCCAGGGATCGGCGAGTCATGAACGATCATCACCTTCGATTCAAAGTAGATCATGCCCGGGAGTCGCCCGATCGCGTCGAGCAGATCCGGCCGGGTGCTGGCGACCCGGCGTCGAGTCCAGTCGATCGCTTCCCGAGCAACCTCGCGGAACTTCTTGCCGAGCTCCGGATGAAGCAGTGCGTCCTCATGGTTTCCGGCGACCATCAGCGGGTCACGTTCGAGAATCAGATCGAGACACTCGATCGGGTCGGGGCCGTAGCCCACGACGTCTCCAAGACAGATCAGTCGATCGATTCCTGCGGCGTCGAGCTCTGCAAGGACGGATCTCAGCGCCAGTAGGTTTCCGTGAACGTCGGAAATGATTCCAAGCCGCATGGGGCCACCCTTCACAGTTCTTCCGATGCGGCATGCGTGCATGGCGCCCGGTTCGACGGATCTTCCTCCCCACCGACGACTCTCCGTCAGGTGTCATCGGATATTCGCCGTCGGTTCGCCAGCCAAGTCGATCGATCTCGAGATTTCAGGCTCGATCCAGGCGCGGGTTATCGATCAGTCGAGTCCGATCTGGACGATGCTCTGGCTGAAGCACGGTGCAATTCGAGAAGGCCGGCCTGTTCCTGAATCCGCTCGACGATCTGATCCGGGTGATCGACCAGACAGGCCCATCCCTCACGAATGGCCCGATGGCACCCCGCACTCGCCCCCGTGTCGACCCGACCGGGGACCGCGAGTACCTCGCGGCCATAGTCTTCGGCGGCGAGACGAGCCGTGATCATCGCACCGCTGCGGACGCCAGCTTCGAAGACGACCACCCCAAGTGAGAGGCCTGCAATGATTCGATTTCGTTCCGGAAACCGCCCGGGGCGCGGCCCCACGTTGCACGGATATTCACTCAGCACGGCGCCCCCATTCGCGGCGATCGCGTTGAAGAGCGATTCGTTCTCCGGCGGATAGAGATACTCCAATCCCGAACCAAGCACCGCGAGCGTCGGGCTCCCGGCTCGAAGTGCCGCACGATGGGCCGCCGCATCGATGCCAAGGGCACCGCCGGAGCAGATCGAGAATCCTGCTTCACAGAGTGCGGTAGAAAATCGTGTCGCGAGATCGATCCCGATCGCGGAACATCGCCGAGCTCCGACGACGGAAACGATCGGATGCTGATCGACGGCCGAACGCGACCCCAACATCCGGAGCACCACCGGCGGATCATCGATTCCCCTCAGCGCCGCGGGATAATCGTCATCGAAGACCGTCAGCATCGATCCGCCGAGACCTTCGAGCCGACGAAAATCCGCGCGAGCGTTCTTGCGATCGAGCGTTCGCAGCCTCGCTGCCACGACCATCTCGCACTCTCCGGTCACCGCTGCGACGGCCGAAACCGACGCGGCCAGAATGCGGTCGATCGTTCCGAACGACTCCCGCAACCGTGACACGGTTCGCGGCCCCCACCCTCGGACTTGCTGAAGCGCCAGCGTCTCGATCAATCGATGTTCTTGCATCTACTGCCAACCCCGCCCACCTCTCGGAAAGGGTACGCGGTGACCAGGGGTCTTTTAGACATCGCCGACTTTTTTCGAATGAACCATCGGAACGCGTTCAGACGTTCCGGCCCTCATCTTCCAGATCAGCCCAGAGCGACCCTTCGTCCGAAACCGGCTCGTAGGTCAACTCGGCGGAGGGACGTTCGGTGCTGGGGCTCTTGACGGTAGAAACGCCAGCATTTTCTTCTTTTTCAGTCTCACCATCACGCTCTTCTTCGTCGTCGTTGTCAGCTTCGTCCTCTTCTTCCTCGTCTTCGTCGCCGTCTTCCTCATCCTCTTCTTCGTCGCCGTCTTCCTCATCCTCGT
>JAPKCC010000029.1 GCA_028823105.1 Phycisphaerales bacterium
AACCAGCCGGCGATCTCCAGCATCTCGACCAAGGCCCGCTGCACAAGTTCGTCATCTTCCACGAGAAGCATGCGTCTACCCATCAGCCCTGTTGCCGGGGGCATGTCCTTGAGCGAATCCGTCCGAGCGGCGGCGCAGAAGGGAAGATGGACGGAGATAGTCGTGCCCGAACCCATTCGAGTCTGGACGTCGATCGTTCCCGAACAACGCTCGATGATCCACCAGACCGTCGACAGGCCGAGTCCGGTGCCTTCACCGAGATCCTTCGTCGTGAAGAAGGGTTCGAAGATCCGAGGAAACGCCGCCTCATCGATCCCGACTCCGTGATCTTCAACTTCGATGACGCTCCAGGTTCCGGGCGGACGATCGGCTCCGAACATCGGGACCGGCGACTCATTCCGCTCGATACGAGTACGGATCGTGATAGCCCCACCACTCGGCATCGCGTCTCGGGCATTCACCACGAGATTGACGATCACCTGCTGCAGCGCGACCGGATCCGCCTTCACACCCTGCGCCTCCGGATCGAGTTCGATCTCAAGCTTCACTCGATCTCCGAGCAATGGTTCGAGGAGCGATCTGCTCTCTCGAACTGCTTCGGCCAACTCGATATCGCCGACCTCGAGCCGTCGACGACGCGCGAACACCAGCAGTCTCGCCGTGATGCCTGCCGCCCGATCGCTCGCCTCTTGGATCGCATCGAAGTGCCGAACCGCGGCCGCAAGATCACCGGCGGTCGCCCCGAGCGTCGCATGGCCCGAAATCGCCAGAAGAACGTTGTTGAAATCGTGGGCGACGCCACTGGCGAGTTGACCGATCGCCTCCATCTTCTGCGATTGAAGCAATTGATCCTCGAGCACCGCCCGCGTCCGTAGTTCCTTTTCGAGCTCCTGATTCCGACCTTTCAACTCCGCAGAAGCATCGCGAAGACGATTCGCCAGACGCCGCATGTCTTCCATGGAGTTGTTTTTCGCCTGGAGAAGCACCAGAAGCTCCGCGACCCCAGCATTGGCGGGAAAGTCCTGCAAGCGAAGGCCCTGACCAGCGAGCTCGGAGAGATCCGAGATCCACGGGTGTCCGAGAAAACGCATGAGTTCCGAATGTTCGTCGTGAATGAACTCGCCACGCAGTTGAATGCCGTCGAGCATCGGCAGATTGACGATCTGCATCTCCCCATCCGTCTTGCGGAGGGATTCGAAGTCTCGAACCGGAAGCGGCGTCTCAAGCACGGCGAGTTCGAAGAACGAAACATTCTTCAATCGATCACCCGCCAAGGCCGCCAGACGCGGCCCGGAAACGACGATTCTTCCGTCGGCGTCGACCCCGAAATGGAATGGGAAGGCCCGATCGAGAATCCATGGTGCCAGAAACTCGTGCGGGTCAAGGGTCAACGTTTCACCACATCCTCGGCGGTGCCCACGTAGAGAATCTTGAAGGCGTCGTGAGCCTCCTCACCCTCGCCGGTCCTGAACGGCGTGACTTCCACCTCTCTTCCGAATCGAGAAGCGAGCCCCTTCACCAATCCGGTCACCAACGCCGAAAGTCCGGGCCGATGGCTGAAGTAGTGCAAGGTCAGTCCCGAATCTGTCGAGTCGGAAATCCGAAATCTCGGTGGCTTGAGATCGGGGAACGCGAGCTTCACTCGTGCATGCATCTGATCAAGATTTGCAAGGAATTCCGGGAGGGTCTTCCCGGCGGAATCAAGCAGTTCTCCGTATCCCTCGACCGCGGTGTATTCGACCCAGTAACTGCCGAACGCCTCGAGGATGGTCTCCGCACTCAGCCCCAGTTCCTCGGACGCGGCGGCGACGAGATCGTAGGTCACCGAATCGTCATAACTCTCCATCGAGATGAAGTCCTCTTCCTGAACACCCGCTCGACTTCGAATTCGATTCCAGGCATCGATCCCGAATTGCTCTGTGACGAGGCCCTTGACCGCCCGGTTGATTAGTCCATACATTCCACACTCCAGAAGAATCCGAAACCTCATCATAGACCGAGGCCAGACCGCTCGCAGAGCCGCCAATGCTCCTCCCGGACCGATCAGAACCTATTTTCACCGCAAGGAATCCACAAGAATGCGACCCACCCTCAGTACCGTCCTCCTCGCAGGCCTCCTCGTCACTTCCGTCGCGATCTCCGGATGTGGCAGCGTGCCGACCACCCAGAGCGGGATGAACACCAAGATGGAGACCGTGGTGCCGGCGGCGAACAAGGCCGTCAATACCATTCTTGCGAAGGATTCAAGCCTGCAACCGCTCATGGACAACGCGTACGGCTACATCATCTTCCCCAGCGTGGCAAGTGGTGCACTCATCGTCGGGGGACAAGGCGGCGACGGCGTGGTGTTCAGGAACGGCGCACCGTGGGGACTCGCGAAACTCGCCAGCGGATCCATCGGTCTCCAGGTCGGCGGAGAGACGTTTATCGAACTCGTCATCATGCAGACCGAAGACGCCTTCAATGCGGTCACCGCCGACAAGTTCTCCTTCACCGCTGGTGTCAATGCCACCGCGGTCAAGGCCGGCGCCGCCCTCGAAGCGAAATTTAACAACGGCATCGCCGCCTTCGTGTCGACCAACGGAGGCCTGATGGCCTCGGCAGCAATTGGCGGCCAGAAGATCACTTGCTATCCCGCGAACATCGAGTGACCCCCCCGATCAAGCCTAAGACTCACTCGGTGGTAACTCATCCATGACCGACTTCTCCGGCTGGAACATTCTCGGAGAAGTACTGCTTTTGGTGGGCTCTGCCGTGGCCCTCGGCGTGGCGCTGGAATCGATCAAGATCAGCGCCATCATCGGGTACCTCTTGGCCGGGGTGCTCCTCGGGCCGAGCGTCTTTGGCCTCGTCGGCGACGACGGGAATCTAGAGGTGGTGGCCGAACTCGGCGTGTCGCTCCTTCTCTTCTCCATCGGCCTCGAACTCACGCCGACCCGGCTGCGCGGGTTCGGCATCCGAGGCGCCATCGTCGGCGTCGTCCAGGTCGTCCTCACGATCCTGATCGGAACCGGCGTCGCCTTTCTGTTCGGACTTGAATGGCGCGAAGCGGCCATCCTCGGCTGCATGGTCGCACTGAGTTCCACCGCGGTGGTGGCGAGGCTCCTGAATGAACGCGGGGAGCTCGAGTCACCGCGAGGCCGCGAGACGCTCGCCGTGCTCCTGGCCCAGGACGGCCTGCTCGTCCCGATCCTCCTTCTGGTGGGATTCTTGGGAGGGACCGCGGGAGAGACCGACGCCGCGCCCGGCATCGCCGGCCAACTGGCCAGCGCCGCGGTCGACATCCTCATCATGGTCGCATCGATCGCGGTGCTCGGGATCTTCGTGATCCCACGCCTCCTGAACGCTTCGATTCTTCGAAGGAACCGCGATTTCGCGATCGTCATCGCGATCACCACCTGCCTCGCGGCGGCATGGGGAAGCCACTCGCTCGGCCTGTCCCCCGCACTCGGTTCCTTTGTCGCAGGCGTGCTTCTCGCACGGGTGTCTTTTTCTCGCCAGATCCGAGCCGATACCGGCGCGCTTCGGGCCGTGTTCCTGACGCTCTTCTTCGCCTCCGTCGGGATGCTCGCAAACGTGAGAGAGATGGTCCAGCCCGAGGTCCTGAAACTGCTCCTTGCGATCCTCTTCATCGGCCTGTTTCTCAAAGTCCTCATCGCCTGGTTCGCCATTCGGATCACCGGCGGGCATCGTCGGATCGCCATCGGCGCCGCGATCTGTCTGGCACAGTTCGGCGAGTTTAGCTTTGTGATCGGGAGCGAAGCCCTCAAGTCCGAGATCATCAGCCCCGAGATGTTCCAAGCCGCGATCGGCGCGTCGCTTATCTCACTTTTCGCAACGCCGTTGCTCGTGGCGAAAGCGAAGCCGATCTCGACGTCCATCGATCGACTGCTGGTGCGTCTTCACATCTGGAAATCAATCGTTCCGCCCAAGTCGTCGGCCGACTCCGAGCTGTCAGGACACATCATCATCGTCGGGTACGGTCCGGCTGGAGCCGAGGTCGCTCGAACCGCCACGCTCGCCGGTCTCACCCCGTTGGTAATCGACATAAATCAGCGTCTCGTCGAACGGGCGGCCGCCGAGGGATTCCGGTCGGTATTCGGAGACGGGGCCCAGCACGAGATTCTCGAACACCTCGGCGCGAGTCGAGCGGCGGCATTGGTCATGACGTTGCCAGAGCCACAGGCTGCAATGGCCACGATCACCCAGTTCAGATCGCTCAACCAAGATGCCATCATCGTCGCCCGTGGCCGCTACGAGAGATGGGTGGCGGATCTCGAAATGGCAGGCGCCGACTATGTCATCAGCGAAGAGTCGACCGCCGGCACCATGCTCGGAGCCACGCTGGTCTCGAGGCTCACGGGTGATACCAACGCCGCCGCTGATCTGACCGGCATGACCGGCATGACCGAAATTCCGGACCCGCCGAATTCCAATGAGGATGAGGCGTAGAACGTCGCGGTCCGCAGATCGCATTTCCCCGGGCGTATTCGTCGTCGATAAAAATGTAGCCGACCGGTCAGCGGTCGAGCTCACTCCACAGCGATTCGGCACCGGACATTGCCCCGACACTGCCATCGAGAACGCCGTGGGGATTCGTGCCGTCCCCGTAGGACTTCAACATCAACTTCTCATCGATGCTGACGCCGAGTCCGCCGATCACCGCACCGCCGTACAGCCCCTTGATGATCGAGATCACCGTGGTGTCGTCAGCCTTCATCGGATCGCCTACCGTCCCGGTCGCACGAATCGCGGTTCCGCTCGCCTTTGCGATGAATCGCGTCCCGTCGAACACGAAGTCCTCGAAGGCTTCGGTCGATCGGAAGACCAGAACGATGTCGGCGGTCTTTCCGCCGATCTGCAGACCGATGCTTCCCGAAATGTAGTCGAGCGGCAACGGTGCAGACCATGCATCGTTCAGACGCCGCATCGCGACACCATGCCCACCCATCATCCCGATCCCCAGTCCGCCGCCCCCGATCTCGAGAATCACCACACCTTTGGCATCGGCGAAGGTCGAGCCGTCGATCTTGCCGTCGAGTCGAAGGTCGCTGACGACCCGAGCATCCTGAAAACTCTGGTAGGCGATGGAGTCTGGTCCGCAACCCGTTCCCGCGAAGAACGCCAGGGAAAGCACACCGAAAACGATCGACATCCTTGATCGGCGTGCACATGCGATAGATGCCACACATGCGAAAGTAGGAATGATCATGTTCTTGATCCAATACACGGGTTACGAGGTGGTCACGGTTGCACATTGACCCCAGACAGAGCGAGGATATGCATATGAGAATACCTCCTCGCCTCGGTTTCATCTTTCTGATCCTTCTCAACCTTGGATCGTCGCCGGCGGTGGCCTCGTCAGAGGACTCCAATACCGATGCGGAACCCGATTCTCAGGTGATCCGACTTGGGAATCGCCAGCAGACCCAGTTCGCCGCAGACATCGATACCCAATCCGGCGTGACGCCGTTCATCCCCTTCCGGGACGAACCCACGAAGTACGAGCCGTTCGCCGACGCTCCACCCCTGGGCATCACCGATCTCAATCCGCTTCTGGGGAGTCCCTTGGCCGCACCTCTGGCGCCGCTCCGGAATGGCGAGTCATGGACGAAGCAGAACATGGGACTCACTTGGAACATCTACTACACCCTGCTTTATCAGCATGCGACGAGGACCAATCAGGGCCTTGGAAGAGACGCGGGCAGCGGCCGGCTTGACCTGAACTTCGACTGGGTCATCTTCGATGAGCCGGGACTCGGCCGCGGAAGCATCGGCTTTCTGCTCAGAAGCGGCGTTGAACTTGGACAACCCAACACCTACGCCATGGGAAACGCCGTCGGGGCGGCGCCGGTCAATCTCAACGCGCTCCAATGGACGTATCCCACTTCGTTCGACCTGCTTTACTGGCAACAAGGTTGGTGCGACGACCGAGTGGTCGCAAGCGTGGGCAAGATTCACCCCAATCAGTACATTCAGCTGAGCCGCGTCGCCAACGACGAAAGTCGCCAGTTCCTAGCCGGCGTCTTCGACGGACTGAATACCCTCGGCTCGACACTCGGTACGTATACCGCGGGCGCCGCGATCCAAGTCGTCCCAGTCAATGGCCTCTACATCAACGCGATCTGGGCGGATCCCGAGGGCGGCCCCGACGAGGGGTTCGGAGATCTGGGGGACGGGGCCTGGTGGGCAGCGGCACAGATCGGACTCACCCCGGTACTCCAGGGGTTCGATGGGAACGAAGTCACAGGCAACTGGAACGTCGTGTTCGCGGGAACCAACCGCGGGGTAACATCGTCGACGCTACAACCTCAGAGTCAAGCTCAGAGCCAAGGCCAGTCCAACGGACAGGGCTTCGGAGTGATTCTTCAGCAAGGCCTCATGGCCACAACCGAAAACGAGAATGAATGGAGTTGGGGGGTCATGGTCGAACAGGGCCTGGCCAGCGATTTCGATCTGCTCCTCCAGTACGGTTCGAGCACCGAAGGCATGTCCGCGATCGATCGGCAGTTCAATGCCGCGATCCGATGGGACCGTCCGTTCGGGCGGCGCGACGAAGCGATCGGCGCCGGCTTCAGTTGGTCACGCCCCACCGATCTCTATAGCCCGTCACGCCGCGAGATCATGATGATCGAGACCTACTACCGGATCCAACTCACCGAGAGCATGCAGCTCTCGCCGGATCTCCAGATCGTCCTGCAACCCGCGACCGGCGCTGATAGCCCGGTCTTGGTCTTCGGCATCCGGTTGAAGACCCAGTTCTGACCCGCCGACCAACGAGAAAGGCCGCCCCTACGCGGGGCGGCCTCGAATCTCGTCTTCGGTTCGATCGATGAACTCAGAGCCCGGCAACCGCCCAGCCATCCCGATACTGACGGGTGACGTACTGGTTGAGCTCGGGCTTGTTGGTGAACTTCATCCCTTGGGCATCCCACTCGAGCATCTCGTTGGGAGCGCGACTTGCCAGGGCTCCGATGGCGAGGGTCTCCGAGACCTTGCCGGCGTAGCTGAGCGGCGTCAGGCAGGGATCGCCGCCTCGGGCCTGATCGACCCACAGGTGCCAGTGATTGCCACCACGAGCCTGAGGCATCTCCATGTTGCGTTCCATGCCCTTGCGGAAGTACTTGTAGCCATCGCCTCCCTGGGGAACGAGGAGCGACGCCTTCTCGCCGACGATGACCACCACGTTCTGCGGAAGCACGTAATCAGCAGGAAGTCCGAGCTGCGACGGGGGCGGCGTCACCTTGCCGTCGTACCACGTGAAGGGGATGTCCTCCCCACCCGAAGCCTTGTTCCCCGCGAAGACCATCTTGACGACCTCCGTGGAGGGGTACTGGTCGTCGGTGCCGTCTTTGGCTTCGCAGATCACGGTCTTCGGATCTCCAAGATCCAGAGGCTGGAAGGCCGCGTCGACGATATGACACGCCATGTCACCGAGGGCGCCACAACCGAAGTCGCGGACACCACGCCATGCGAACGGCGCGTACGCCTTGTCGAGGTACGGTCGCGAAGGTGCCGTGCCGAGCCACAGGTCCCATTCGAGATAGCCGGGGACCGGGTTGCTCCCAGGAGTCCGCGCATTCCCCTGAGGCCACCAGCCGTTCGGCCGGTCGGTCCACGCGTGAATCTCCTTGATCCGCCCGCAGATTCCGTCGCGGACGCCCTGCATGCACCGCTGCTTCATGACGCGTGACGCATTCTGCGTACCCATCTGGGTCGCCAGTTCCGGCTTCGCCAAGGCGGTGTTTCGCAGCGCTCGGCACTCGTGCACGGAGTGCGCGAGGGGCTTCTGACAATAGACGTGCTTGTTCTGGTTGAGGGCCGTCATCGCGATGATGGCGTGCATGTGGTCGGGCGTGGTGACCGAGACGGCGTCGATCTGATCACCCATCGAGTCGAACATCTCGCGGAAGTCAACGAACGTCTTCGCACCCTTGTGCTTGTCCGCGGCGGACTTGAGGTTGTTCCGATCGACGTCACAGAGCGCCACCATGGCCACTTCCGGGTGAGCCGAGATCTGCCCAAGGTCACTCGCGCCCATTCCGCCGACACCCACAGAGGCGACATTGGTTTTTTCGAGAACCCCGCCCCGACCGAGCGTCGGCTTCCAGCCGACAAGGACAACACCGGCGGCAGCGGCAGATTTAATGAACGTACGGCGACCGAAGCTGCCGTTGGCGAGATGCGATTCTGTCATGACGGACTCCTGATGCTCGGCGCAAGCCGAGGCGGATTTCGATTCTTGGGGCGTATTGCGGGACCTCGGACCAATCGGAGGATCGTCCGTAGATCGTTCTGAAACTGATGCTAGCGTGAGGTTTTGGATTCGGGGAGAGAAATCGGCCTGACTCTCAAATCCTTGAAGTAGACGAGGTCTCCATGCCCGCAGAACCCGAGGTGACCTGACGTCCGCGCGAGCCCCGGATGCTCACGTCCGCTCAAGGTCCCCGCTCGGGTCGCTTTGTCGAGATCAATGTCGGAAATCACGGTTCCGTTCAGGATGACGCGAAGGCGACGCCCCTCGACCCGGATTTCCTGAAGATTCCATGATCCTGGCGGAGCCTGATAACCACGAAGGGCGGGCGCGATTCCGTAGACGGATCCGTGAAACTGCCAGGGCTTCAGCCCGGCATACTTCGGATGACTGTTATCGAGAACCTGGACCTCCATCCCCTGATAGGCGGCATCACCCGTCGACGGCGCTCGGACTGCGATTCCGTTGTTCGCCCCAGGAGGAACCTTGAATGCGAATCGAAACACGAAGTCGTCGTAGGTTCCCGACGTATAGAGATTACCCCCGGCCCGCTCCGGGAACGTCCGAATCGCGCCATCCTCGACGCCGTACCCTTCGGTGTTGCCGATCCAACCATCGAGATCGCGCCCGTTGAAGATTGGCTGAAACCCATCCCCATCAGCGGCGATCCGCGCCAAGGAGATTTTGTCGATGAGTACCGCGGACTCGCGCGCGGCGTCTGGGTTTTCGAGGGTCCGGAAGACCAGTGTGAACGGGCCGGATGCTTCGATGTTCGAGGGGATCTCGAGGTCTACGAATCGGCGTTCCCAGAGACCGGCTTCGATCCCTGCCGACGTCGCGAGTGAACGTCCATCTCCGTCCGTGATCGAGACCAAGATCTTCGAAATATCGAGACCCCACCGCGCGACGCCAAATCCGACTCGATACGCCGTCCCCGGAGTGATGGCGTCGCCGGCGAGCACGAAGCTCGCGGTGCAGCCACCCTTCGACCCGAGGGCCGCGACCCCATCATCGAACCACTCCGAGTCTGCCACGCCGAGTTCCTTCGTCGACCAGTACCTGGCGTCCGCCGCACCGGTACCGGCCAATTGGCAACCGTGTCCCGCAGGATCGAATTCAGAATTCTCAAGGGGAATCGGTTCGAGCGTCACCCCCTTCGTCGCCGCGGCTGCGGTCATCGACATTGTGTGCAGCAATACCAAGGCGAATCCGATGAGGGGAGCAATCTTCATGGCCACGATGATACGGGAATCGATCCGGATCGCCCCATCACATCTCCCGTCTTTTGTCCCGGCCTTCCGCCAATCCCACCACGATGCTCAGGACATGGGGCCCGCCATCCGTCATGATGGCCCCTCGCATGAAACCGCTCCTTTCAATGATCCTCGCTGACGGAACCCACACGCTGACCAGCGATCTCCTGACCATCCACCGCTTTCCCCATGTTTTCTCGACGCGGATCGGCCCCGGAGGTGGGTCTTTCGATCTTGCCCGCCCCGACCAGAGTCTTCTCGGTACGTCGAACGAAACCCTGCTCGCCAATCTCGCTCGATTCTCACGCCTGCTCGGCCTCGACGTCTCAGAAATTGCAACCGCACGGCAGGTCCACGGGACTGCAATCGTTGAAGGATCGAAGTCCGAATCCATCGACGCCGACATCCTCGTCTCGGCCTCGCCGGATCGAGCGATCGCGGTACGCACCGCCGACTGTGTTCCGATTCTCATTGCCTGTCCGAAGACCCGAATCGTCGCCGCCGTGCACGCCGGTTGGAGAGGACTCGTCGCAGACGCACCGGGTGCGGCCGTCTCCCATCTTGAATCACTCGGAGCCGATCGCGAAGATCTTCTCGCCGCCATCGGACCGGCGATCGGTCCGACTCGTTTCGAAATCGGTTTCGAAGTGGCGGATGAATTCGAGCGATCGGGGATGGGGAGTTGCGTCCGATCCGGAACTCCGCGGCCGCATGCGGATCTCTTCGATGCGGCGATGCACCGCCTGATTGAGGCAAATATCCCGGATGTCTCGATCGATGGCGTTTCATGCTGCACGTCCGAAGATCCGCGTTTCTTCAGCCATCGTGGCGAATCCGGCCGAACCGGAAGACACTTGTCAGGAATCGTCGGAGGGATATCCCGAATAGCCGAAGATCAAAAGGTAGAATGATCTAGTGCCTCCGGGAAAACCTCCATCTCATGACAATCGAAGGGCGCCGAGCTCGGCTCCACTCGACATTCTCGCGGACATCGCGGCGGACCTGCTTGCTCAAAACGATTCGAACGCTTGGCCACCACTGGTCGTCGACGGCCTCCTAAAGATCAAAGCCATCGCCGCAGTGACCATCTTGCCGAACTCGGCTGCACTCGACATTCTCGCGTACATCGCCGCGGACATGCTCGATCGAGACGACCCGGACGCTTGGCCACCACTGGTCGTCGACGGCCTCCTAAAGATCAAAGCCATCGCTGCAGTGACCATCTGGTGGCGACCGGAGATCGACGAACCAATCGTGAGTGTTGCCAGTGGCGGCCTCAAGAACGAATCCATCCTGAGCATGTCGAGGGATCTCGCCGAGACCGCTCTCGAGACCATCGGCGACGAGATGGTCACCACGCCCCCCGGTCCGGAGCCGCTGATCGCGATCAGACTCGATCATGACACTGTGCTGACGTTCTCCGGGATCTCCAGTTCCAAATCCGAAATGCTCGAACTCGCACGGCAGACCGTCCGAATGCTCCGCGCACCGATCGCCGCCATCGGCCGCGGCATGGAGCTTCGCACGGTCAGCCAAGATCTTGCGCATCATCGTGATCTCGAGCGCCGGATCGCCGAAGCACTGAGCGGGGTGAAGGACATCGCTTCGCTGGGGATGACGGTTCAGAGCCTCGTGGAAACGAGATTCAAAATCGAATACGCCGCGATATATTTCTTGGAATCCGGAACCCGCCACCTCCGTCTCGTGGGGAACAAGGGTCTGAACGAGTGGGAGGTCGAGGATGCGGAACGCACGGCCTGGGATCGACATCCCGGACGAGTGATCCGCACCGGCGAGATGGTGCATGTCCACGACACCAAGAACGATCCAGAACAACGCTCGCTCACCTCGGCGAGAAGAGTCGAGATCCGCAGTCGCTGCTACCTGCCCGTTCACGCGGGCGGCGAGATCGTCGGCGCCCTGGGCCTCGCCTCCACTCGGGTCGGCGCCTTCGATGAACGCCATGTCGACATCCTCAAGTTCCTCGGCGACCTTGCCGGACTGACCTGGATTCGACTTCAGGAAGAAGTCCAAAGGCAGACACGTGATCGCGTGCTGGTCGCGAGTGGCGACGCGGCGGACCTGCTCCTGTCATCGCCTCGATGGCGGGATTCGATCTTGAGAGTGCTCGGGCTGATCGAGGGCGCGTTTCGGTCGTACTCCGCAAGGTTCATCGGCATCGACGGGCGCAGTTTCGGCGGGCCGTCAAACATGCCCGACGTTTCTAAAGACTTCCTGCTCGCCACTGCCACCTCCGAGACGGGTGGGCTCGTGGGGGACGGCGAGGAACCGGTTCCAGGGTTCGATTCCGATGCCCCGGGGATCTCGACCAGTTTCGTTGCGGTTCCGATCTGGGTTCGAGGCGAGACGGGCGGAATCCTCCTGATCGAGGAGTCCAGTCGCTCGCGCATTCATGACCAGGCGTCGATCATGGCTCTTCGGGCGTTCGCCGACTTGATCGGAGCCACGATGGCACGCGAGGCAGTGGAAGGCGAACTGGTCCACGCCCAACGAATGGAAGCGGTCGGCCTGCTCGCGGGAGGCATCGCACACGACTTCAACAACCTGCTCTGGCCGATCCTCGTGCACTCGTCGACCCTCGCGGATTCGGAAACGGACGAGACCCGCTTGGAGATGCTCTCGGATATTCAGTTGGCGGCCCGGCGCGCCGCCGAACTCGTCGAACAGATCCTCTTTCTGAGCCGCCGGCGAGTGATCGCCGATTCCAGCACGCCTCTCAAGGATGTGATCGAGGAGGCGATGGTGCTACTCGCACCCTCCACCCCGGATCACATCAGACTCGAGTCGGAGATCAACGACCCGAATGCGACCACTCGTGGCGATCGAGCCGCACTGCTCCGGGTGGTCCAGAATCTGGTGACCAACGCTAGGCACGCGATCGAAGGGACGAGTGGCACGGTGACCGTCGTGCTTCGACGATGCCCCGTGAACGCGAACATGATCTATCTAGAGGTTCGCGATGATGGAGTTGGAATCCCGGAGGAGATCCGCAAGAACCTCTTCGATCCCTACTTCTCGACTCGGGCGGTCGGCCGAGGCACCGGCCTCGGGCTGACCATCGTCCATCGGGTGATCACCGAAATCGGCGGCGAGATCGAAGTCGATAGCGAAGAAGGAAAGGGAACGACCTTCCGGGTTTCGCTTCCGCGAAGCGAGGAAGCCGAGCTATTGACGATCCCGAGCAAACCGAAGATCTCACCCCGCGGAGACGAATGCGTGCTGGTCGTCGATGATGATCCGATGGTGCTCCAAACGAGTGCCTCTCTCGTCGATTCTCTCGGGTACGACGTCAAGGCCGCCGACGGGACGGAGGCCGCCCTCGCGATCTTCGATGACGCACGGGAACAGGGAACCGAACCACGCCTGGTGCTCACCGACCTCTCGATGCCGGACCGCGACGGAATCTCGCTCGCAGAATCCCTCCGGGATCGTGGATTTACGGGACCGATCGTACTACTCACTGGATTCGGCGATGACTCCGTCGAACGCGCCGCCAAGGCCGGAGTGACCGAAATCCTCCAGAAACCGATCCCTCGCGAGGATCTGGGAATCGCGATTCGGCGCCTGCTGGACCGGCCCAAGGGACCGTGACTACAGAGACGCACGAGATCGTCGCTCGATGAACGGACCGTCCGAGCCTTTGTCTCGTAGACTCGCGACATGCATCGCTGGAAACTCATACTCGTAGGATTCGCAGTCGCTCTCCTGTCGGATCGGGGAACCAATGCCGAGTCCGCCCCGGCGGATCCACCGTCGGTGGTCTTGGTGATCGCAGACGATGCCGGGTGGATCGACTTCGGCTTCCATGGGTCGACGGAAATCGCCACCCCCGAACTCGATCGACTCGCCACCGAGAGCGTCGTCCTCGAAGCCTGTTACGTCACGGCGTCCGTGTGCAGTCCCTCCAGAGCCGGAATGCTCACCGGCCGCTACCAGCAACGATGCGGACACGAGTACAACCTTCCCGGCGAGGCCCGTCGGGTCGAAGGCGGGCTTCCACTCACCGAACGCACCATCGCCGACCGAATGCGTGCGGCGGGATATGCCACCGGACTGATCGGAAAGTGGCATCTCGGCCTGGCTCCGGCGTTCCACCCGACAAATCGCGGCTTCGATGAGTTCCACGGCTTTCGCGCCGGGAGCCGTTCCTACTTTGGAAACGAGGCGCTCACCGGAGGCGATCGCGGGTACGAACACGTACGTCCCGGCGGCCGCACGGCGGAGGTCGAATCCGAGATCGCATACCTCACAGACACCATCGCGCGTGATGCCGTGGACTTCATTCGTAACCATGCCGACCGTCCGTCATTCCTCGTGGTCGCGTTCAACGCCCCCCATGGGCCGATGCACGCGACCGAAGAGGACCTTGCGGCGATCGATCCTGCCCTGGCGCCGGATCGCCGACGAACCTATGCCGCGATGATGCGATCACTGGACCGCGCCTGTGGTTCCATCGCTGATGCCATCGACGCCTCGGGCCGCGACACGATGCTCATCTTCGTCAACGACAATGGTGGAGCCACCAACAACGCATCAGACAACGGACCTTGGCGGGGCATGAAAGGTTCCCAATTCGAAGGTGGGATTCGCGTACCCGGCTTCGTCCGTCGGCCCGCCGCCTTGAAGCCCGGATCGGTCGAGCATCCGGTGAGCACCCTTGATCTCATGGCCACTGCCGTTGCGATCGCCGACGGGGATCAAGTCGGCCTCGACGGGGTCGATCTCGATCCCTGGCTTCGCTCGCAAAGAGCCGACCGCCCCCACCAGCGCCTGTTCTGGCGGCGAGGTCCCGTCGCAGCCGTTCGAGATCTCGACCTGAAGTTGATTCGGATTGAAGGCGGCCAGACGCTCCTCTTCGACCTGCATGCGGATCCTCGGGAGCGCCAGGACCTCTCCTCTGACCGTCCGAGCGAGACAATCCGACTGCTCGCCGAACTGGCGGCATGGGAATACCAGATGATGCCACCTCGATGGACTACCGGCCCCATGTGGCGGAAAAATCTTCTTCGGAAGCATCGGATAGACGTGGTCGGTCGCGAGGCTGAACGTGCCATCCCCTGATTCAAACCCCCTATTCTCCACCGATCAGGTCCGGACCGCGGCGCACGTCGCCGCGGAGTTACTTCCGGCAACCTTCGTCGAGCGACTGAGGTCTGACTTCACGCCATCCCCCGAGATCGCGGAACGACTCCTTGCGGCGACCGCGCTGGATTTACCGCGCGGGTTAAGGTTGAATCCACTTCGCGGCGACCCTCATCAGACGATCCAGGAACTCGAGGGACTGGGACTCGCCGGCCTTCCCGTCAGTTGGGCGGCCTGGGGTCGCGTGATTCCCCGTTCATCTTCACGGGCGGTCACCGAGACCGACGCTTGGCGGGATGGGCGGGTGGTCCTCCAATCGCTGACCTCGATGCTCGCGGTCATGGGACTGGACCCTCACCCCGGCGAGCGGATTCTCGACCTCTGCGCCGCACCCGGTGGGAAGACTTCACTGATCGCGGCCCTGACCGGGAACGACGTGCAGATCATCGCCAACGACCGAAGTCGTACTCGATGCATGCGGATGCGGGCGATGTTGGGAATGCTGGGGGCCGAAGCTTCGATCCGAACGGCACCGGGTGAGCGAATTCCGCTCCGAGATCATGGCACCTTCGATCGCGTACTCGTGGACGCTCCCTGCTCGGGTGAGGGACGCTTTCGAGCCGACGACCCCGGGAGCCATGCGAAGTGGTCGGTCAAGAGTGCCAGGCGACTGGCCTCCGTGCAGAAGTCCTTGCTTCACGCCGCCATCCAGGCCGTTCGCCCGGGCGGCGTCATCGTCTACTCAACCTGCACCCTCGGGCGAGAAGAGAACGAAGCGGTCCTTCAACGGGCATTGGCAAGGTACGGCGAGGGACCGACCGGAATAGCGCTCGATTCCCTGCCCCCCGGCATCCCTGAAGGCCTGCCCCTGCTTGATCCACCGAATCCCCCGGAATCGCCAGCGGAACCCGCGGTGCGGCGTTTCGGCGCCAATCCGGAAGGTGACCATCAGGACGCCGCGATGGAAGGATTTTTCGTGGCCCGCCTGCGCAAAAAAGGCGGCATGCACGTCGCCTAATGCGGGATTTCACCATGGAATGTCCGATTCCGAATTTGATCGGACAAGACAATCGTCCGTGACCCACTGATACTGCCTTTGTGCGATCATCGAAGCCAAGCCATCCATTCGGCATGATGGCCGCAGACGACGCCATAGGAGGCCTCGACCATGAACCTTCAGGAACTTCTCTTCGACGACGGTGCCATCTGGTTCTTCGGAGTCGCGGCGATCGCGACCTTGCTCTTCATCCTGACCATCGCCATGCTCTTCATGGGAGGCGACGGGGGATTCGATACCGACACCGGAGACGCCAGCGACGGCGCATTCAAGGTGCTGTCCTTCCAGGGAATCGTCGGATTCTCAATGGGATGGGGCTGGGGAGGACTCGCCGCGTTTCGCAATCTCGAGTTCACTTGGCCGCAGTCGGCGCTGTTCGGACTCGCGGTCGGCAGCGCATTCCTCTGGATTCTCTGGCTTGGGTTCAAGGCGATGCATGACCTGACGGGCGATGGCAACATCGAGGCCAGCGATGCCGTCGGCACCGAAGGAACGGTAACCATTGCGATCCCCGCGGAAGGCCGCGGACGCATCTCCGTGGTCGTCCGCGATCGACAACGTGAATTCAAGGCGGTTTCCAACGGCAAGGCCGTTGCAAGCCGCACCGCGATCCGAGTGATCGCATCACACGGGGATGGCACGCTCGAAGTCGAGCCAGCCTGACGCACCGCAGATCTCCACGGAGATCGTGGTCCGGCCACAATCCCCCCCTTCTCTCTTTCCTTTCGGAGGACACCTCATGGAACCCGTCATCTGGCTCGGCGTCATCGGCGCCGCCGCACTCATCGCCTTCTTCTTCTTGATCTTCCTGGTCAAGCAGTACAAGCGCTGCCCAAGCAACCGAATCCTCGTGATCTACGGAAACGTCGGCAGCGAACGGGCGTCGAAATGCCTCCATGGCGGTGGCGCTTTCGTGGTCCCCCTCATTCAGGATTACGAGTACCTGTCACTCGAACCTCTGGTCATCGAAATCCCATTGGAAGGCGCTCTCTCACTCAACAACATCCGAGTAAACGTCCCGAGCACGTTCACGGTGGGCATCTCCACCGATCCGGTTCTGATGAACAACGCCGCGGAACGCCTTCTCACGTTGAGCGACACCGCCATTCGAGATCAGGCTCAGGACATCATCCTGGGGCAGCTTCGCCTGGTCATCGCGACCCTCTCGATCGAGGAGATCAACAAGGATCGCGAGAAGTTCATGACGTTGATCAATGAGAACGTCGCCGACGAGATCAACAAGGTCGGCCTCGAGCTCATCAACGTGAATATTCGCGACATCACCGACGAGAGCGGCTACATCAGCGCCATCGGAAAGCGAGCGGCCGCCGAGGCGATCAACCGTGCCAAGGTCGAAGTCGCCCAGCAGGAACGAGAAGGTGCCATCGGCGAAGCAGAAGCAGTTCGCCAGCAGGAAGTCCGGGTCTCGGAAGAGCTTGCGAAGGCGGAAGAAGGCCGGAAGCAAGCCGAGAGGACCCAGCGACTTGCCCTCGCCACCTTCGAGGCCGAAGCGGTCACCGGCGAAGTGGAAGCGAAACGGAACCAGGAAATCGCCACCGCGGAACGGACGGCGGAGACGTCCATCGCGACCAAGAATGCAGAACAGTTGGAGCGAATCGAAATCGCGAAAGCGGAGTCGCTCGCAAAACAAGGCGAGAACACCTCTTCGGCCGAAGTCGCGGACTCCGACGCCCGGCTCGCGGAGATCCGCGCCGAAGCCAAGCGACGCTCGGACGTCGCCACCGCCGATGCATCCCGTGCCATCTTCCAGTCGGAACGGGAAGAGGAACTCGCCCGACTTGCGAAGGACGTGATCGCACCGGAGGAGATCCGGAAACAACAGATCGAGATCGCTGCTGAAGCGACCGCGGAGCGTACTCGCCGGGAAGCCGCCGGCGAAGCGGACGCGATCGTCGCCAGATACAACGCGGAAGCCGAGGGTGTCCGCAAGGTCCTCGAGGCCAAAGCCGACGGATATCGCCAACTCATGTTGGCCTGCTCCGAGAACCCACAGATTGCGCCGACGCTTCTCCTCATCGAACAACTGCCCGAACTCGTCCGGGAACAGGTCAAGGCGATCTCCAATCTGCAGATCGACAAGATCACGGTGTGGGACGGCGGTCGAGGCGAGAGCGGAAGAGGAAGCACCAGCGACTTCCTCTCTGGGCTGATCGGCTCGCTTCCCCCCATGCACGAACTCGCCCAGCAGGCGGGAATCGAGTTGCCGGGCGTACTTGGGAAGATCGGATCCTCCAGCACCGCGGTGGAAGCAAAACCCCTCGCAGACCCGGACCCCGTCATCGACGAAGACTGATCCCGAGGCCAGCATCGAACGACCCCGCCCGCCTCACCCGGTGGCGCGGGGTCGTCGCATTTCAACCCGCGGCCTGATCCATCACGAGTCCTCGCCGAACACGCCTGGACCGTCCATCCTCCGACCCACGCCGCGCGCCCGAATGACCACACCATTCGAGTTACTCCCCGCTGATTTGGGGCCACGGGCAACTGGCATTCTCCCCCGGCGGTTAGGCTGTGCGGATGAGCGATACGTACGAATACGACCTTCTGGTCATCGGTAGTGGCCCGTCCGGTCAATCCGCGGCGATTCAAGCCTCCAAACTCCACAAGCGGGTGGCGTTGGTGGAGAAACGAAGACGGGTGGGCGGCGTCTGCACCTTCACCGGCACCATTCCATCCAAGACGCTGCGTGAGGCCATCCTCTCGACCACCAGCGGCGGTTATGACGACGGATCCACCGTTCGGACGCGACCGGAGATGACCGATCTCATCAATCGGGTGAATCAGGTCATCACCTCCGAGACCTCCGTGGTTCGAAACAGCCTCGCTCGAAACGACATCACCGTCCTCGAAGGCGAAGCGTCGTTCATCGATCCGCACCGCATCGCGATTACCAATGATGCCGGTACGCGGGCGGTCACGGCCGAGAACATTCTCGTCGCCTGCGGCACGAATGCCGCGGCCCCTCCCACCGGCCCGAGCGACGGCAAATTGATCCTGACCTCCGACGACGTGCTGAAGATGAAGGCCCTTCCTTCCAATCTCGCGGTGGTCGGTGGCGGCGTGATCGGAATCGAATACGCATCGATCTTTGCCACCGCCGGCGTGCAGGTGACGCTGATCGATCGCCGGGATCAACTACTCGACTTCGTGGATCGCGAGATCGTCGATGAACTGATGCATCAGATGCGGAAGAAGGATGTGACGTTCCGGCTGGGCGAGGCCGTCGCCCGAGTGGAGATCTTTGAGGAGGGCCGACCCGAAGTCGAACTCGAACTCGAGAGCGGCAAGCGGATCATTGCGGACTGCGTGCTCTTCTCAATCGGCCGAAGCCCGGCGACCGAACCGCTTCATCTCGGATCCGCGGGCGTCAAAGTCGATGACCGAGGCCGGATCCCGGTCAACGAGGCGCTTCAGACCAACATTCCCAACATCTATGCGGCTGGTGACGTGATCGGGTTTCCCGCCCTCGCCGCCACCAGCAGCGAACAGGGACGGATCGCCGCATGCCGGATGTTCGGGTATCAGGCCGAGAATTTCGGCACCCTCTATCCGTATGGGATCTACGCGGTCCCCGAGCTCTCGATGGTCGGCGCGACGGAGGAACAACTCACTCGTGAACGAGTGCCCTACGAGGTCGGGGTCGCCCGCTACCGGGAGACCGCTCGTGGTCAGATCCTCGGCGACGACACCGGCATGTTCAAAATGCTCTTCCACCGCGAGAGCCATGACCTGCTTGGTGTTCACTGCATCGGCACGAATGCCACGGAACTTGTCCACATCGGCCAGGCCGTGATCTCGCTCGGCGGTGGACTCGACTTCTTCCTGAATAGCGTTTTCAACTATCCCACGCTGGCTGAGGTCTACAAAATCGCTGCTCACAATGCGGCGAACCGACTCCGGCACGTCCGAGGTCCGCGGCACAAGGTTGATGCGGAGATGCCAGAGACGCCCCAAAAACCGCTGGTGAGTGCCGAAGTACCGGATCGTGATGATCCCCGGCCGCACGAAGAACCTCCGCCGGCGGCAAGTCGGACGACCGAACGAAGCAACGACGACTGACGAATTCGAGGCCGACCACGGCCACCTCGTCATCGGCAGGAACATGAAAAAACGGGCATCTCCCTCGATGAAGGAGATGCCCGTTGAATTTCATACCATTCTCGATCGGGGGTCGCCGCAGACCGAGTCAACCTCGACGGCGGCGATTCGAAAGACCGGCAAGACCGATCAACGCGAGCACCCCTGGCGTCGGAACCACGGTGTAACTGTAGGCCATCGGTGAGGTTGAGTTGTTCCCCCAGCCCGCCTGCACGACATCGGTGGAGAGCAGATCGATCGCGGGATCGCCTCCCCCTCCGCCAGTGGATGCGAGATCGAAGCTGAACGTGTCACCGAAGGAGAGCCCCAGGGAATCGAGCGAGATCGACCAGGTAATCATTCCGAGACCAGCTGATGAAAGGTCGGGAGCTCCCGAACTCGTCTCGTCCCAGCCACTGCCGTTCCAGAGGTAGCCCAACGCATTACCGCCACTGTCGATCCAACTTCCCACGAATGCGTCGATGCCGACGTCCGCCGACACGCGACGGTCCCATGGGTTGTTGAATGGGTCATTCCCTTCCGGCCCGCGCCAGACAAGCGAAAATTCCTGGTGAGCGCCTCCAAGGCGTCCAAGTCCCATTTTCATAATCTTGAAAGCTCAATGCCAGCCCTTCACGAGGCCCTGACGATGTTCGCGAGGTCTCCCTCGCGACAGATTCTTGAACTCTAGGATCCACACGCCCGGGGACCGCCGGACCATCCCATCGAAGCCGTCAGTCGTTCGTCCGGCGAGGCTCGTTCGAATGAACGTCAAATCGCCACTTCGGCGGGAACCTGCGTCGAAGCCGTCCACTCGCTTCGTCCGATCGGTCAAGTCGTCCGAACCGGGAGCGGTGGGATCGGAGAGATCGCCGCCATGACGATCTCGCGATCCGTCCCACCAGAGCGGCTCTCCCCAAACCTTGGTATCCGCCCTGAGGATCCGGAGTTCGAGCGACGTATAATCCTCGAGCATGCCGATCAACGCCGCACTCCAGATTCGATGCCTTGCCATCGCCGCCGTGATGACATCCGGGTCGTCCGGCATCGGCGCATCGCAGAACGCCTCCTGGCCACCCGATGTTCCCATCGGGCGGAATCCCATCGGGCGACCGACCCGCCTGCCAACCAGCATCCGCGCCATTCCCAAATCCAACGGTGCATGGCGATGTATCGTCAGTTACCCGGGTGGGACCGGCGCCGAAGAGGTCTCACTCGTCGGCGCGTTCAACTCCTGGGACGCGTCCGCAACGCCCATGAAACGCTCCTCCTCCGATGATTGGACCGTCGCGATCGACCTCGAGGACGGAACCCACCTCTACAACTTCGTCGAAGATGCCGACCGATGGATCGCCGATCCCGTGAACGTCCAACGTCGATCGGAAGGCCGTCGGGTTGATCAAGCGATCTTCTGGCTCGGCCCGGATTCGATGCTCGATCCGACCAGAGGCGTCCTCGGCGACGGCGTGGTGGTCGGCGCAGGTCTGCGGCACGACCCGACGGATTGGCATGATCTGCAACGACTCCCCGATGGCGGTGTCCGACTCGTCGCACACTCCCTTCGCGGCGACGTGGAATCCGCGAGCGTGGCGTTTTCGGACGGCTCCACGATCGAGATGATCGCCATCGATGGTTCCGAGATTCTCGATGCCTGGCAGGCGGACGTTCCGGCTGATCGCGACGGACTCGCGTACACCTTTCTCTTTCAAGATGGAGGCCGCTTCGTGCGCCATC
Source organism: Phycisphaerales bacterium (assembly GCA_028823105.1). GTDB lineage: Bacteria > Planctomycetota > Phycisphaerae > Phycisphaerales > SM1A02 > UBA12014. Next base: position 21,500 of record JAPKCC010000029.1, read on the forward strand.
CCCAACTTTACGATCTCGACGCGACCGATCTCAATCCTTCCACTCCTCGGACACCGGACTGGGCCAAGAACGCGATCTGGTACCAACTCATGGTGGAACGCTTTCGCAACGGCGACGACGCGAACGACCCCGTGAAAATGCGTCCCTGGACCAGCGAGTGGTACTCCCCCAGCCCGTGGGAAGGCGAGGACGGATCCACGTTCTACGATTCCTTCGTCTTCGATCGGCACTATGGCGGCGACCTCCAAGGCCTACGGGAGAAACTCCCGTATCTCAAGGATCTCGGAGTCAACGCCCTCTATCTCAATCCGATCTTCCAGGCGGAATCCCACCACAAGTACGACGCGACGGACTATCGCCACGTCGACGAGCATTTCGGTGCGGGTCGTGGCGACTTCGATCGGACCACGGCGCTCGAAGAACTTGGGGATGCCACGACATGGACCTGGTCGGAGAGCGACACCGTCTTTCTCGACACGCTCAAGGCCGCAAAGAAGCTCGGTTTCCGAGTGATCCTCGACGGCGTATTCAACCATGTTGGCACCCGGCATCCGGCCTTCCAGGACGTGAAAGAGCGAGGCGTCGAATCTCCATATGCCGACTGGTTCTCGGTGAGATCATGGGATCCCTTCGAGTGCGACGGCTGGGCGGGATTTGATGAACTTCCGGCCTTCCGAAAGAGCCCTGAACACGGACTTGCCTCCAAGTCGCTTCGGGACCACATCTTCGACGTGACCCGTCGCTGGATGGACCCCAACGGCGATGGAGATCCGTCCGACGGAATCGATGGCTGGCGACTCGATGTTCCCGAGGAGATCCCACAGTCATTCTGGGTGGAGTGGTGCGAACTGGTCCGTTCCATCAATCCCCAGGCCTACATCGTCGGCGAGATCTGGAAGCCCGCACCCGATTGGCTCGACGGCCAGACCTTCGATGCGGTGATGAACTATCCCTTCGCCGAAGCCGCTCTCTCATGGATCGCCCATGATGACATGAAGATCTCCGCGACCGAATTGGATCGACGGCTCGGCGAACTGCGGGACACCTATCCCTCCGAAGTCACCTACGCCCTCCAGAATCTCGCAGACAGCCACGACACGGATCGACTGGTTTCAAAGATCTTCAATCCGGACCGCGCATTCGACGAGGGAAACCGAGAACAGGCCGACTCGACCTACGACGGCTCGAAACCATCGGACCTCAGTTACCGTCGAGCCCGGCTCTTCGCGTTGCTGCAGATGACCTACGTAGGCGCCCCGATGATCTACTACGGCGATGAAGCCGGCATGTGGGGGTCGGACGATCCAAACAACCGCAAGCCGATGCTCTGGAAAGACCTCGAGCCATACGTCGATTCCGACCAGAACCAAGTCATCGATGCACACCTCGAGTTCTATCGAAGCGCCATTGCACTTCGTCGGGCGCACGCCGCACTCCGTGTCGGTGGATTCCGCACGCTGATCACCGACGATTCGCAGGATCTCTGGGTCTTCGTTCGTGAAGACGCCGAAGAGGAGATCCTGGTCGCCCTCAATGCTTCCGAATCTGACGCCCAGTTCGATCTTCCCGGCGAAGGGTGGATTCCGATCTTCGGGGAGACTGAAGCCACGGGCACCAACGCCCTAATCTCCGGGGTATCCGGTCGCGCTTGGGCTCGGAAGAAATGAGCGCACGTATGCCGACCAACCCTTCGAGCCATCCTCTCCTCGATGCCCGGACCGCCGGCGTCCTACTCCATCCAACCTCGCTGCCGAGCCGACAAGGCGCCGTCGGGCTCGGCGATCTGGGGCCGGGGGCAAGAAAATTCGTCGACTGGATGAGTAGCGCCGGACTCTCCCGCTGGCAGATGCTTCCGGTCGGCCCGGTCGGCAAGGGCAACTCTCCCTACAGCGGACTCTCCAGTTTCGCGATCGAGCCGATGCTCCTGTCGATCGAAGATCTGGCCGAGGACGGCCTACTTCCAAAGTCCGCCGCTCGAACCCCGAACGCGGACGACACCGGTCGCGCGTCTTGGCCCGAAGTGCGCCGATGGAAGAATCCTCAGATCACGCGGGCGTTCGAGACGTTCAAAGCCAAGCGAGGGTTCGGCTCCGCGGGATATCGTCGATTCCAAAGGGTGAACGACCACTGGCTCACCGAGTGGTGCTGCTTCGCCGTCGAACAATCCACGAAACACACGGGCGACGACGCCGGCGGTGATCTGCGTTTCCACGCCTTCATCCAGTACCAGCTCGATCGACAATGGTCACGGCTTCGGGCACATGCCCGCCGCCGTCACGTTCGACTGGTCGGCGATCTTCCAATCTTCTGCGGCGCGGACTCGGCCGATGTGGCGGGCCATCCCGAGCTCTTCCGGCTCGATCGCGCCGGACGACCTTCGGTGCTCACCGGATGCCCGCCCGACGCCTTCACCCGGGACGGGCAGCTGTGGGGACACCCGCACTATCGCTGGCCAAATCACCGGCGCGAAGGCTTCAGTTGGTGGCGGCGGCGAGTACGCGCCACGCTCGATCGATTCGACCTTGTGCGGGTCGACCACTTCATCGGCTTCGTTCAAGCCTTCGAGATTCCGGGTGATGCCGCGAACGCTCGTCGAGGGCGCTGGCGTCGGACTCCGGGCCGCGAGTTGCTCACCGCGCTGCAGGCAGACCTCGGACCACTCCCCTTCTTGGCAGAGGACCTCGGCGCGGTGACCCCCGAAGTCACCCGGCTTCGACAGGACTTCGGACTGCCCGGGATGCGAATTCTTCAATGGGGATTCCGCGACCCTTCCGGCCCGGACGGTCCCTCCAAAGACCTTCCCCAGTTCCATCCCGCGGATGCTGTGGTCTATCCCGGAACCCACGACAACGACACGGTCGCCGGTTGGTGGCGGAGTCTCGATCGCCAATCACGCGAACGATTCACCACCTATGCAGGCGAACATCAGACTCCCTCCGCCTCGATGACTCGTCTCGCATTCACGAGCCCGGCTCGCACTGCCATCGTGCAGATGCAGGACCTGCTCGAACTCGGCCGTTCCGCGCGGATGAACGTTCCCGGAAGACCGCGAGGAAACTGGACTTGGCGGATGCGTCGCGTCGAAGACTCCCGGTCGCTCGCCAGAAAACTCCACGGTCTGATCGCCATGAGTGGGCGACTTCCCACGGACTGAGCCCCGCCCCGAGTTTTCAACGAGAATGCCCCGCTTCCCGACCCGTGCCTTTCCGATCTTCAACAGGACTCGACCATGCCCCTCCGAGGCCGCCAATCCGCCGGATCCCACTCGTCCAAAGCGTCTCCGGAACACATCCGCGAACGCCTCTTCGAACTCGCTGGAAACCTCTCCTGGACCTGGATCGAGGCTGCCCAGCGTCCATTCTCGATGCTGGACTCGATGACATGGGAAGCGACCAACCACTCCCCGCGTGCCACGGTGCGGACGGCGGGTCCCGAACGACTGGCAGCCAGTGCCGGGGATCCACACTTCCTGAAGGTGCTGGCGACCGCCGAGACCGCTGTGAGAGATGCCGGTCGGGCGAAGCGATGGTTCCCCAAGAGCCATCGTGGCCGTGATGCACGCCTTCGAGTCGCGTACTACTGCAGTGAGTTCGCCATCCACGAATCGATGCAGCAGTATTCCGGCGGACTCGGGGTTCTTGCCGGTGATCATCTGAAAAGCGCCGAGAATCTCGGCGTTCCGTTGGTCGGCGTCGGGCTCCTCTACCAGCACGGCTACTACCGACAACAATTCGAAGCCGATGGCCGGACTCGAGTCCTCTATCCCCGATACAACTTCGCGGACTATCCGATGGAGGACACGGGGGTGGTGATCGGTTGTCCGATCGGACGACGACGCGTCAAGGCCCGCATCATGAAGCTCCGGCTCGGGCAAACGCCGATCCTGCTGCTCGATACCGATCTACCGGGCGCCACATCGGAGGATCGAATACTGACCGAGGGGCTGTACAAGGGCGAGCCCGGACTCCGGATGCGTCAGCAGATCCTTCTGGGCGTGGGCGGCGTCATGGCCCTCGAAGCCATGGGAGAACGGGTTACCGTCCATCACCTCAACGAAGGACATGCCGCGTTCGCCACTTTGGAACGCGTCGCTCGCCTGGTAGAACAGGGAGTCGATCTCGAAAAGGCCCAGCGAAAGGTTCGAGACACCACCGTCTTCACGACTCATACGCCAGTACCCGCCGGTCACGATCGATACGAACCTCGGGCGGCCGCGATCGCGATGAGTTCCGTGTTGAAACGAGCCGGAATCACCCCGGGAGCCTTCGCCGATCTCGGACGGGAATGCCCCGGAGACAAGAGCGAGTCACTCTGCATGACCGTACTCGCCCTCCGCTCCGCCGCCCACGTCAATGGGGTTGCGAACCTCCACGGGGAGATCTCCAGAGAGATGTGGCATGGTGTTCATCCGGAGGTCTACCACGTCGACGATGTGCCGATCGGCTCGATTACGAACGGTATTCATCCCGGAACTTGGCTAGATCCAGCGGCCGCGGAGTTCTGGCGACGGCACATCGGGCTCCGACCGGAGACCGCCCGTCCAACCACACCGGCCTGGAGCAAGGCGACCGGAGTCGACCGGGAAGAAGCCTGGAACCTGCGCAATCAACTTCGCGCCCGACTTGTCGGTTTCCTTCGAGCGCGAGCCGTCCGACAGTCGACCGCACGAGGCGAGTCGCCGTCCAGCGTCTTGAGCGCGGGCGGGATCTTCCAAGAGGACGCACTCACCATCGGCTTCGCCCGGCGATTCGCGACCTACAAGCGGGCACCGCTCATCTTCCGAGATCGGAAGCGACTGGCGGCGATTCTCAATGACCCCCAGCGGCCGGTTCAGATCGTGTTTGCCGGGAAGGCCCATCCCCGAGACACCGATGGACAGGATTTCGCTCGGACGATCCACCGCATGAGTCGGCAACCGGAATTCATCGGCAAGGTCCTGCTCCTCGAGGAGTACGACATGCGGATCGGACGGGAACTGACCTCGGGATGCGACGTCTGGCTCAACACGCCGATCCGTCCGCACGAGGCGAGTGGAACCAGCGGGATGAAGCCCCCGATGCATCTCGGCGTGAACTGTTCCATTCTCGATGGTTGGTGGCCAGAGGGTTTCGATGGAAAGAACGGATTCGCGATCGAAGGTCACCCCGTGCGTCGAGGTGATGCGGCTCGAGATGCCGCCGACGCGACCGCGCTCTACGAAGTCCTCGAAGATTCCTTGATCCCTGAGTTCTTCGATCGAAGCCGGTCAGGCGTTCCGAAGCGATGGATCCAGCGGGCTCTTCGCAGCGCCGCCACCATCCCGGATCCGTTCAGTACCCATCGAATGGTCTCGGACTACGTGGCGGAAGCCTACCTTCCCGCAAATCGCGGTTGAGATGTTCCGAGTCGCCGCAGGACGTGAATGACGAGGAAAATCCTCGAGTCGTACGTCGGTTCAGGGACAGAGACCCCAGACTGAGAGCAGGAGACCGACATCAGCGCCGTCGACGCTGCCATCGTCATTGAGATCCGCCGCACAACCGGGGCACGAACCCCAACTTGCCAGTAGCGAACCGAAGTCCGCACCGTTCACGATCCCGTCATCGTTGATGTCGCCGAAGCAGCCATCACCGCCACCGCCCTCACCGGGGACCACGAAAAACTGGTCGCCGGGCTGGTCCTCAAAGTTCACGAATCGCGGAAACCCCAGATTCGCCGATCCACCGAGGCCGCCAAGGACCTGATTCGAGAGATAGTCGTGGCCGCTCCCGTTGATGAAGGCACAGATTCGGATGTCGTCGCCCGCGGTATGACCGAGCACTTCGAGCGGAATGGCGATCTCGACGCCGGTCGTCACACCGGCACCATTGTCGATTCCGTCACCGCCGATCACGCCCAGCACGTTCGAATTGTCGATCGCGGCGAGGATGCCGTTTTCGGTGACCAACGATCCCTTCGCACCTGCTCCCCCCGGGCCCGCATATCCGGAGATGACGAGGTCTCCGCCTCCAGTGAGCAGTTCCGAGTAGTTCAGGTAGGAGTCGTACGCCGGATCGCCGCCCTTCTTGGGAGGGGCACCGGGACCGCCGGTGAACGCGATCCAAAAGTCGGCGTCGAACCCATCGTCGAAGGTGAGGCCGGGCTGCACTTCGCCGGTGTCAGGGTCTTCGAACTGGCCCATCGTGTTGAGGGCGTTGAAGTCGATGGCGGAGTTGTTTCCAAGGAGGGGATTCTGCCCTTCCATCGGAATCGCATCGATAAAGATTTCGAGCTTGTTGTAGTTGCTCTCAACGTTTCCCGTGATCAGCACGTGCAACATGCCATCGGCGATGAAGCCGAACGCGGAGTCGACTTCCGAGCCGTTGCAGAAGTCGATCGCCCCGAGGTCGGCATTCCCGAACCCGGTCGAGTTGTCCTGGATGATCAGCGCCTTACCGTAGGCGGCGTCTGCGGAACCGTCGATCGTCGTGACCTGAGCCGATGCGCCGGTGGCAAGGCACGATGCCCCGATGGTGAACATGATGGTGGAAGCGCGTTTCATATCGTGGTGACTCCTGGTCGACGAATGCAGAACCCCGTTGGCCAATCCGAGCATCGGACTCGCCGCTCAGAATTAAATCTACCTCGAAGCCGTTCCGGATTCCAAGGTTTGAGGTCAATTCGTGGAAACCCGCCCGGATATCGGCCTCTTTCACGCCTCGGACCCAATCGTGGGCCGAGCCGCGATCTATCGACACGCTCCCCAGCACCCGAGGAGAAGACCGATGTCGGCACCATCCACGAACCCATCGTCATTGAGATCCGCATCACAGCCTGCACACGGACCCCACATCGAAAGCAACGTTCCGAAGTCAGCGCCGTCGATCAGTCCGTCGCCATCGAGGTCGCAGGGACAAGCCTCCTCCGAGGCGTCCACGATGACCACGAATTGCTCGCCGGGAACGGACTCGAAGTCGACGGCTCGAGGCTCACCGAGGTTCGACCCTCCTCCAAGCGGACCGAGTATTTGATTGGAGAGATAATCGTGATTCGATCCGTTGACGAAGCCGCACACCCGGATGGCGTTCCCTTCGGAGTGACCCAGGGCCTCCAACGGGATCGCGATCTCGATTCCGGTGGAGACTCCCGCACCGGAACCAGATCCGTCGCCGCCCGAGACCCCCGCCACGTTGCGGTTGTCGATGCTCGCGATGATTCCGTTCGATGCGAAGATCGCTTGGCCCGCGCCTGGTCCCCCCGGACCGGCGAATCCCGAGTCCACCGCATCACCGCCGCCGGTGGCGAGACCGGACCAGTTTACGAACGTCTCAAAGCCGACGCCGAACTCGCCGCCACAGGTGAAGTCAATCCAGAAGTCCGCGTCGAATCCAGAATCGAACCGAAGCCCGGGTTCGACGCCACGGCCGGAACCCCCCATCCGATTCAGACCTCCGAACTTCACATCGGGGTTGTCGTCACGAAGGCGGTTCTGGCCGGCTTCCGGAACGACGTCGATAAACACCTCAAGCTTGTTGAAGTTGCTTTCGAGATTTCCGGCGAAGTGCAGGTAGAGAACACCTTCCTCGACCCGGCCTGCGAGGCCGTCAAGCTCCGAGCCGTTGGCGTAGTCGATCAGTCCGAGATTCGAGTCGCCGAACCCCGACTGCGTGTCTTGCACGCCGAGCGACCCGCCGTAGAGCGCATCGAGCACGCCATCGACGATGATTGGCCCATCCTGCGAGCCGCCTCCTCCCGAGTCGTCGGGCTCCCGCTGGGAGAAGATGAGACAGGTGTAAGGAGGAATCTCGAACGCCGCACTGAATTCCATCCCGTCCCAAGGAGTAGCCGTCGCCTGTACGGACGTCGGCCCGCCTCCCGTGAATTCCGAGTCGTAGTCTTCGGAGTTGCCGTTAAAAACGCAGTACCAAGTTCCGGCTGACGGAAAACCGATCCGATAGTTCGAAAGGGACGCGTCAGTCCAGTGCGAGACGACCACCACATCGTCTCCGACCCCACCCTGTCTCCAGCGATGCCATGCACCGACCTTTGCCTGGTCGTCGAGGTGATGAAACGATGTGTTATTGCCAGTGAGTCCGTTCGTCGCTTCGCCACGGTTCAGGCGAAGGTCGATCAGATCGGAATACAGCTCGAAGATGCCGTGGAACTCGTCCTTCCGAGCCCAGTCCATCGGTGCGGCGTCGGTCCAGTTGCCATCCTCAAAGAACTCCTGACCCTGGAAGATCATCGGAATTCCGGGTGATGTGAAGACCACCGATGCCGCGAGCGTGGAACGCTTCTTCGCCTCCCACCGGTCTGCGTTTCCGGGCCAGATGGCCTCGGGGAGTCGCGGTTGGTTCGCCGCCTCGTCGTGGCTCTCGGTGAAAATCACTCGCTGGGTGGATTGCCCATTGAACGAATGAAGCACCAACTCACGAAGGTCGAACATGCTTCGGTCGGCGTCGTTGACGATCGTCGCGAGCGCACGAACCGGATGCACGAAGACACCGTCCCACTGGCTCCCGAATCCCGCACCGTTCTGCGACGTCGATTGGGACATCGTTTCGAGATTCCCCCAGTCCTCGGCGATCGTGAGCTTCCATGGCTGGACCGCATCGATGGAGTCGTTGATCCACTGCATCATCGACCAGCCGTCGGGAATGTCGATCCCGTACTCTGGCGCGCTTCGGATGTACTTCGTTGCATCGAGTCTGAGTCCATCGATGCGGAACTCCTCGAGCCAGAGAAGTGCGTTGTCCCGGATGTAGGATCGAACCTCGGGCCGACCGAAGTCGGGGCGGGCTCCCCACGGAGTCTCCGCGCGTGGCGTGTCGTTATAGAAAAAGATTCCCCCGTGACCAAACTCGCTCCAACCGTCATACCGGAACAAGTCGAGGTCGCTGGGTCCCCAATGGTTGTACAACACGTCGAGAATCACGGCGATGCCTCGAGCATGACAGGCATCCACAAAACGCTTGAGCGCATCGGGCCCCCCGTAGGCGCTCTCCACCGACCAGGGGTGGGCGAGGTTGTATCCCCAGCTCACATCCCCCGCGAATTCATTGACCGGCATCAACTCGACGCAATTGACCCCGAGTTCTTGAAGATGCTCGAGGTTGGCGATACACGCATCGAAGTTCGACGGCACCGACTCACCCGCGAGCGCCCCGAAGGTGCCCGCATGCATTTCGTAGATCACCGCCTCGTTCCAGTGCGGCGTCACGAACCCGGTGGATTGAAACTCGTAGGCGGAGGGGTCGTAGACCAGAGGATCTCCCACCGAATTGGTCAAACGACGGGCCCACGGGTCCCGCTTCCACAGCACCTGTGAGCCGTTGCGAATCACGAACTTGTATCGCGCGCCGACCCCGGCATAGAGCACGTCGAGCGACCACCAGCCTTCCGGTTCCGCGACCAGAAAATGGCTGTTGGCGTTGAACCCGTTGAACGAACCCGCAACCGAGACACTGTCCGCGTTCGGCGCCCAGGTACGAAAGGTCACGCCGTACCCGTCGGCATCGTCGAAGAGCGTCGCCCCGAGCCCGGGTCGGGACGATTGGGCCTCGGCGGAATTCTCGGCCACCGGCATCAAACATGAACACAGCAACAGCATGCACGCCGTGAATCGACGGAACCGTTTCGAACTTGAAGGCATGAGCGTGATGATCATTCTGGAGGGCTCCACCGACGAAAGTCAGTGCATGGAGTCTAGCACTCAACCGGCCAAAATCGAACCATTGACTCCGAGATACTCTCTTGCAACCGAGAATTTCGCCGTGGATCCGAGAACCTGCTTCTTTCGAGACCGTGGGGCCCTCGCGTGCACAGAACCGCCCGCCGAAGAACATCGGCGGGCGGTCGTAGGATTCAGATGTCATAACGCAGCAGGCGTCCCGCGGCCGGGGTCCCGCGGCTCACCAAGCGAGGGTTCTTGGCTGGAGCGGACGAACCCAGATGTTGGCGAAGCTGATCGGATCTCCATGATCCTGAAGTCTGATCTGGCCTTCCGGGGAGTGCTTCTTGTAGGTCGCCTTCGACCCGTGCGACGTGACACCCATGAAGGTCGAGTGATTCTGAACCACCACACCATTGAAAATTACGGTGGCGGTTCCCGGCGACTTCAATGAACCGTCTTCGTTGAATCGAGGTGACGTAAAGATGATGTCGTATTCGTTCCACTCGCCATTGGGCCGGCAAGGATTCACCAACGGCGGGTACTGCGCGTACATGGCACCAGCCTGACCGTCGGGATAGGTTTGGTTGGGATTCGAGCCAAGGATCTGCACTTCGTACTTGTCGAGGAAGAACACACCACTGTTGCATCCGCCCTGGCCATTGCAGTCGCGATCGGCGGGAATCATCCACTCGATGTGGAGTTGGCAGTCACCGAAGAAGTCGTTGGACTTCACGTCGCCGGTTCCGGCCTTGACCTGCATCACGCCATCGGCACCGACCGTCCATCGGTCGTGGTTCCAGGCGTCCATCCCGGTGCCGGGACCAAGAAGCACCGTCGCGTCGCTCGGGGCGGTTCCAGGGCTTGATGCGGTCCCCGTCATCCCCGGCTCGACCATCGTCGGCTGTGGCCGCTTCATGTCATGGACAGGAAAGACCCTCGACTTCGTCGGAAGAGCGTCCTGTGGATTGCCTGCCATCTGCACAAACGCCTTGTGGATCTGCGAAATCTGCGTTGCATCTTCAGGAGAATCTTGAAGGGCGGTGAAGGCGAGCAACCCGGAGAGACCGAGGGTGGCAAAAGCGGCGACGATCGTTCTTGAACGGCGGGGGGACATATTGATGCTCCTGACAGCAGTGGAAGCCGGGGCATTCCCGGCGATGAACCCTCGCAGATTCGCAGGTCGATCCCATCGCGTCAAGGAGTCCGCGTCTGCGACCCCAGCCCCTGCGACTCTGTCCGGATATTAATTTTCGAGCTCGATGAGGCCGAGCGATGCGGGCGGTCCACAAATCCTCAACCTTCCGGCGACTTGTCCGTTCGATTCCGCATGAAGTCGGCGACATGCGCAAACCGGGCGTCGAGAAACGTCCGCAACTCACCATCGATCGCGAGATGATCCATGGCATGCGCCATGCAGGCCAGCCACTGGTCACGCTCGTTTACCCCGATAGAGAACGAAGCATGCCTCATCCGCAGCTTCGGATGGCCGCGCCGCTCCATGTAGAGTTGCGGCCCCCCGAGCCACCCGCACAGGAATTCGAAGAATTTCTGCCGGCTCTCGTCAAGGTCGTCGGGGTGCATCCCTCGGATGACCGAATACTCAGGCGCGTCATTCATCCGGTCGTAGAAGGAATCGACCAGAAGTCTGACTCGGTCCTCCCCGCCGATGGACTCAAAAGGTGTGTGGTCCGGTCCAAAGGTCATGCCGTCAGGTCCTCGACTCGTGATTTTGCGAATGAAGCGGGAACCATCGCCATGAACATACCGCGAATTCGATCGAGCCATGAAAGGCGACTTTGAATGCCAGGGTCGAAACGGATCACCAGCAACGACCGATCATCCTCGATCGGCATCGAGCCCAGATGGGCCGCCACCTTGGCTTCGAGGTGTCGACCGAATTCACCTGCGTCTCCTATCCCGCACTCTGCGGCCAGCTTTCGCAGGCCGTCCACCCCAAGCATCTCGCCACTCGACGATCGCGCTTCGATGTAGTGATCGGTGTAGAGGACGATGAAATCTCCGTCGCCGATGGGAACGGTGAACTGCTCGTACTCCGTGCCGTCGATGATGCCGAGTGGGAGATTGACCATTCGGGAGGCATCGTCTCGACTCGGCCGCTTGAATGCCGAGGGCGAGAGGGCCATCCATTGATCGAGTTCGGCGGAGTACCAGAGCGGATCCGGGTGACCTGCGGAACAGATGAACGCCTGCCGCGTCGGATCGAACCACGTCATGATCACAAAGGTTGCGAAGATCCCGTGCTCAACCAGCTCACCCATCTCACGATTCAACGCCTGAACCATCCGCTCCTGGTTCGGGGTGTTGATGAATCGACGCATCAGGTCGCGAAGCCCGACGCCGAATTCCGCGACTGCATCTCCGTGTCCGCTGACATCCGCCACCGCGAAACGACTGATCCGACCGGCCGCGCACATCGATGCGTATTGGACGTCACCGCCGGACTCATGCCCGGGAAGCGGCTCCGAGAGCAGGAAGGCATCGATGCCCTTGACGGAGATCCGCTCTTCGCGGCGACCGAGTCCGCCGAGAATCTCCATGCATTGAAGTGGTCTCGTGGCCATGCGATCTTCTACTTCCTTGAAAACCGGGCGATTCGGGCTTCCCGTTGCGCCATCCACGATGGAGTTCGCCAAAGAGTTGACGAGGATCCGGTGGATGCTACACTTTTCGACCCCTTGGTTCTGCGGGGGAGCGGCCCCATCGTCTAGCGGCTAGGACACCAGGTTCTCAACCTGGTAACGGGAGTTCGATTCTCCCTGGGGTCATTGAAGGCGACCCGTGACCACACCTCGTGGCCGCGGGTCGTTTCGTATCCGCC
>JAPKCC010000191.1 GCA_028823105.1 Phycisphaerales bacterium
GGAATCGATCCCGAATTCCAGCCCGATAGCGACAGCGTGATCAATCAGCGGACCGATATGCTGGCTGGGCAGGAGACGCGTGGCGTCCGAGCCCCCGGCCTGCAGATCGACGGCGTCGCTACCTACGATGACGAATTGCTAGGCGAGCACTACATTTGTGGTGATGGTCGCTGCAACGAGAATATCGCACTGACGACGATCCACACGATTTTCCATCGCGAGCACAATCGCCTCGCCTTTAATGCCAAGAGAAGCATCCTTGATACGGGCGATCTTGTCTTCATCAATCAGTGGATGAGCTCAAACGCTCAGATCACCCAGGAACAACTCAACACCTGGTCAGGACTTCCTTTCGCAATCGGCGACGCATCGCTCGTAAACCAGTCAACGACGAAGGCCAGCATCAAGGCACTTGGCTTCGGTTGGAACGGCGAGCGCATTTTTCAGACCGCTCGTTTCGGCACCGAGATGCAGTACAACCGAATCGTGTTTGATGAGTTCTCGCCGACGCTTTCGGCCCTCAAGGACGGATTCGTCTTCACCAATCAGAACAGCATCGATCCTCGTATCACCGCAGAGTTCGCACATAGCGTCTACCGCTTTGGTCACTCGATGCTGACGGAGAAGGTCGATCGATTCGATGAAAACTTCCAGCCGATCGTCGATCCGTCGTCGGTTAACCCCGAAACCGCTGGTGATCAGCTGGGGCTGTTCGAAGCCTTCCTTAATCCGACGGCCTTCCTGAACTACGACGATTCGACGGGCATGAACACTCTTAGCCCCGAGGAAGCGGCGGGCGCAGTCCTGCGCGGCGTCACTCGGCAGGTGAGCAGTGAAATCGATGAGTTCGTGACGGGTGCACTCCAGAACAATCTCTTGGGTATGCCGCTCGACCTCCCCGCGCTGAATATCGCACGTGCACGAGAGTCCGGCGTTCCACGCCTTAATCCTGCGCGAAGAATGTTCTACAAGGAGACCGGTGATACGGCCCTCGCTCCGTACAAGAGCTGGGTCGACTATGCCGACAACCTCCGGCACGACCTGAGCCTTGTGAACTTCGTGGCGGCCTACGGCACCCATCCGCTCGTCGCGGGTGCAGACGGCATCGCCGGTAACAACAGCGCCGGAGAGCCGGGACCGATCGGAGATCGTCGGCATGCTGCGTGCCAGCTGGTGAGTGGCATCGCCCTTGATCCTGCCTTCTGCGAGAACTCGGGTTTCGCTACCGCGGGTACCGCAATTGTCGTACCGGATGATGCTGAAGATTTCATGCGAAGCCAGGGTGCTTGGGCGCCCGGTGCAAACGGATTCCCGATCTCTGGTATGGAAGAGGTTGATTTCTGGGTCGGAGGCATCGCGGAAGAGAAGCGCCCCTTCCAGGGATATCTCGGTTCGACACATAACTTCGTCTTCGAAAGTCAGATGGAGGCACTTCAGAACGGTGATCGTCTTTACTACCTACACAGAACTGCGGGCATCCCGATGCTCGCGAGCCTCGAGTCCAACTCGTTCTCGACCATTGTTATGCGAAATAGTGACCTCGGTAAGATTGGTGGCGGATCACTCTCCGCAGGACTGTTCATGGCACCCCACCACTACCTAGAGGTGATTGCCGAAAATCAGGTCGATCCGGACCCCGGGCCCGAAGAATCTTTCTTCGAACTTG
>JAPKCC010000117.1 GCA_028823105.1 Phycisphaerales bacterium
CGCATCGATGCGGGCGATGACGGCCGCGGCCCGCGTCGTGCTGACGACGGTCGGGCCGTACGACCTCGTCGGGGAACCGCTGATCGAAGCGTGCATCGCGACCGGCACCCACGTCGCCGACATCACCGGCGAGGTGCCGTGGGTGCGTCGCATGCGGGCGAAATACGAATCCGCCGCCCGCAACGCAAACGTCCGGATCGTCTCGATGTGCGGATACGACTCGGTTCCGAGCGAGCTGGGCCTGCGCCTGCTGCAGGAGGCGGCGATCGCGAACCATGGTCGACCCGCCCGCGAGGTCGAGATGGCGGTCGGTCCGATTCGAGGCGGCGTGAGCGGTGGCACCATCGCGAGTGCGTCGAACATGATTGCCCAGGCGAACGATCCGGAGGTCCGCGCGGGATTGCGGGGCCCGGGATCGTTATGCGTGTCGCCGCCTCCGGGGGCCGCGATCCAGACGGGCGAACAGTGGGGAATCCGCCACTCGCAATCGCTCGACATCTGGACGGGGCCGTTCTTCATGGCCGGGGTCAACGTCGCGGTGGTCCATCGCACGCACGAGATGCTCGGCCGGCCGTGGGGTGATGACTTTCGCTATCGCGAATGCGCCGCCGGCGGACGTGGCCCGACCGGATTCCTGCGGGCCGCCACGCTTGCGGTGGGAACCGTCGGCATGGCCGCGGTGCTCTTCGTTTCGCCACTTCGATGGATCGCCCGACGATGGTTCCTGCCGAGTCCGGGCCAGGGTCCTGACGAATCGAAGCTGCGCGACGGTCTCGTCCGCCATCGCACGGTTTCGAAAGATCCCGCGGTGTCCGTCGAGTTCGCGGTGGACATGGACCCGGGCTACGCGGCGACCGCGCGGATGCTGCTGGCCTGTGGCCTGTCACTGCTCGATGACGATGTCGAGGAATCAATCCCCGACGCCTTCTGTACGCCGGGGGCGTTGTTCGGAACTCGCCTCGTGCCGCGGCTCGAAGCGATGGGATTCCAGTTTCGCGTGCGGGCGGATTGATCCAGTTCGTCACCACCGTTCGATCCGCATTCGAGACGCACGGGTAGAACCTCCGAAGTGCGGCCCCGGTGGACCGGCGGTGGTTTTTCACCCCATTTCACCTATGCGCACTCCGCGTGTCTGGCTTACCATAGGCCATGCGCAGAACAGCCATCATTGCCGCAGTGCGAACCCCCATCGGTCGATATGGAGGGACGCTTTCGAGTGTACGTCCTGACGATCTTGCGGCCCATGTCCTCCGCGCGGTGATTGACCGCACCGGCATCGACCCAGGACTGATCGAAGACATCTATTTCGGGGCCGCCAACCAAGCCGGCGAAGACAACCGGAACGTTGCGCGGATGGCGGCACTACTTGCCGGGTTCCCGGAGACCGTCCCGGGAACGACCGTCAACCGGCTCTGTGCGTCGGGACTCGAAGCGATCAACATCGCCTCGCGGATGATCGAAGCAAACCATGGCGACGTCTTCATCGCCGGCGGTGTGGAGTCGATGAGTCGCGCGCCATATGTGATGAGCAAGGCTGAGTCGGCGTACGGACGCGGGCAAGAGTTGTACGACACGTCGATCGGCTGGCGGTTCGTGCACCAGCGCATGAAAGAGATGGGACACACCGACCCACTGGGAATCACGGCGGAGAACGTCGCGCGACGTTACGAGATCAGCCGCGAAGACCAGGACTTGTTCGCGCTCCAGAGCCAACAGCGCTGGGCCGCCGCGCACGAGAAGGGACTGTTTGCCGAGGAAATCGTGCCCGTGGAGGTCCCGCAGCGCAAGCGCGATCCGATCGTGGTGGATACCGATGAACACCCCCGCCCGGAGACCACCTTGGAATCGCTCGCAAAGCTGCGCCCGGCGTTTGCGAAGGGTGATGATGGCACAGTCACCGCGGGAAACTCTTCCGGCGTCAACGACGGAGCCGCGGCGTTACTGCTGATGGAAGCCGGGCGGGCGCAGGAACTAGGCCTCAAGCCGCTGGCATACGTCGGTGCGAGCGCATCGGCGGGAGTCGAATCGGCGTACATGGGCATCGGACCGGTTCCGGCGGTGCGCAAGGTCCTGCTTCGAGCGGGCCTCGACCTCGACCAGATCGGACTGATCGAACTCAACGAGGCGTTCGCGGCTCAATCGATCGCCTGCTGCCGCGAACTCGGGCTCGATAATGACCGGGTCAATGTCAACGGCGGAGCGATCGCCATCGGACACCCGCTGGGGTGCAGCGGTGCTCGCCTGGTCACCACGCTCGTGCACGAGATGAAGCGTCGTGAGGTCGAGCGCGGCCTCGCCGCGTTGTGCGTTGGTGTCGGGCAGGGGCTCGCGACGGTCTTCGAGCGGACGTGATCCTGGGTCCCGAGGTTGCTGGAACCATGATCATGACATTCATGGCATTCATGACATTCATGGCATTTTGGCGATTTTTTCGAAGCCCTCGCCACACGCCCCGATCAGGGCATCGATCTCCGCTTCGCCCATCGGCGTTGACAGCATCGCGGTACAGGTGTTGATCATGACAAACCCCGCATCGAAGAGGTGATCGAGAAGCGTCTTGAGTCGAAGGTTCTCCTCGGGCGAGAGGAAAGCCTCGCGGTAATTACGCGGCGGCTTCTCCTTCATGTGCACACGCAAGATTGATCCCCCACCGGTCACGCACGCTCGGGCGCCGGTGGCGCGGGCGGCTTCGTCGATCCCCTTCATCGCACGCTTGGCGAGCGTGTTCAGGCGGTCGACGGCTGGTTCATCAAAGTCCTGCATCGCGGCGAGGCCCGCAGTCATGCTGATCGGGTTGGCCGAAAACGTACCTGAGTTCGGGAACAGGTACTTCTCCCCGTTCGGGTTCATGACATCCATGACCTCGGCCCGCCCGGCAACCGCACCGACGGGGAACCCCCCTCCGATCATCTTGCCCATCGCGGTGAGATCGGCCTCGATCCCGTACCCCATCTGCAGCCCGCCATGAGTTGATCGGAACGTGATGACCTCGTCGAGTACGAGCAGCGAACCGTTCTTTCTGGTCCATGAACGGATGGCATCGAGGAATTCTGGTTCGACCGGATTGAGACCGACACGGTGCGGCATCAGATCAAGCACCACGCTGGCAATATCCTCGGCGTGTTCATTGAGAATCGCCAGCGCCCGGTCGACGTCGTTGAACGGGATGACCACCACCTCGTCGAGTGCCGAGGCTGGTGTGCCATGGGCAAGGGGCACGCTGTTTGGGTGGTCGATGCTGCCCCAGGCCTCGGGTTTGGGTGTTTGGCTTACTTCGGCGTAGTCGTACCCGCCGTGATAGGCGCCTTCGATCTTGGCAACCCGCGGGCGTCCTGTGAAGGCACGCGATGCTTTGATCGCGACCATGATCGCCTCGGTGCCCGAGTTCATGAAGCGCACCTTGTCGAATCCGGGGTTCCGCGAGCAGATGTGCTCGGCATAACTGACCTCGCATTCGGTGGCCATCATGTACGCCGTTCCACGCTCGAGTTGTTGCGTGACGGCCTGGACGATTGGGGGATAGGCGTGCCCGTGGATGAGCGATGCCATGTTGTTCGAAAAATCAATGCGCGAGACGCCTTCCAGATCGGTCAGGCGGCAGCCTTTGCCAAACGCCGCATAGGCCGGATGCGGCTGCCGCAATACCGTGTTGCGGCTCACGCCTCCTGGCAACACACGCTGGGCACGCTCGAAGAGTGCCGCGCTGTGAGAGTGACTGGTCTTGGGGTTGGATTGCGAGGTCATGTAATTTCGCCGATTTCTACTTTTGCGCCGGCAACAGCGGTGCGCCGGTACGTTCTTGAACGGTTTCGAAATCGACGCCAGGACACAGCGCGACAACGCGAAATCCGTCGGGTGTGACATCGATCACGGCCAAATCGCTGTAGATACGATCAACGACGCCCTGCCCGGTAAGCGGATACGAACACGCTTCAACGAGTTTCGGTTCACCAGCCTTCGTGCAGTGCTGGGTGATGACGAAAACCTGCTTGACGCCGGCGACGAGGTCCATCGCACCGCCGACCGCGGGGATCGCATCGGCTTTTCCGGTCGACCAGTTCGCGAGGTCTCCATTCTGAGCGATCTGCATGGCGCCAAGCACGCTTAGGTCGAGATGCCCACCGCGAATCATCGCGAAACTGTCGGCATGGTGGAAGTACGCCGCGCCGAGGTTCGCCGTGACATGGCGCTTTCCGGCGTTGATGAGTTCGGGATCGCCGGCACCCTCGGCCGGAGACGGCCCCATGCCCAACAACCCGTTCTCGGTGTGGTAGATGAACGTCCGCCCCTCGGGCACGAACCGAGCGACAAGTTCGGGGATACCGATACCAAGATTGACGTACGACCCGTTGGGAATGTCCTGAGCGAGCCGCTGGGCCATCTCTTCGCGGGTCCAACCGATGGTTTCTGTCTGCTGTTTCATGGGTAGCAGACTCCCGCTGCGATCAACTCGGACTCGTGCGCGGGTTTGGCGACTTCCACCACACGATCAACGAAGATCCCAGGTGTGACCACCGTTTCCGGGTCGATGGCGCCCGGCTCGGCCACCTGGGCAGCCTGCACGATCGTCACGTCCGCGGCGGTTGCCATGATGGGAGCGAAGTTCCGCGCTGTCTTGTTGTACAGCACGTTGCCGTGGGTGTCGGCGATGAGCCCCTTGATGAGCGTGTAGTCGGCTCTCAAACCGAATTCGAGCAGGTACTCCCGCCCGTTCAACACCCGGAGCTCCTTGCCCTCAGCCAATGGGGTTCCCACCGCGGTTGGGGTATAGAACGCGGGGACGCCGGCGCCTCCTGCACGGATGCGCTCGGCAAGCGTGCCCTGAGGTACCAGCTCGAGTTCGGTGAAGCCCTCGCGGTACAACTCGGGGAAGACGGTCGAGTTGAGCGTCTTCGGGAACGAGCAGATCACCTTCGACACCCGGCGCTCTTTGAACAGCGCCGCGAGCCCGACCTCCCCGCTTCCGGCGTTGTTGCTGATGATGGTCAGATCAGAGGCGCCCTGGTCGATCAGCGCGTGGATGAGTTCGATGGGACTACCGGCCTCGCCGAAGCCACCGACCATGATGCTGGAACCGTCGGCAATGTCCGCGACCGCCTCGGCTGCGCTAGGCACCCGTTTGTCGATCATCCGCATCCATCTGTCCGTGGAATGGAACTCGCGATGTTCACCGGCGCCTCGCCGGATTCGGCTAGACGTTTGTAATCGAAGAGACCCGCCTCATCGAAGAGCACGCGATCTTCGTAGTCATCGAACCAGACCGCGTCGGGATTGCGACCAACGATGCACACCTTTCCCCGGTCCGGCGCGCTATGCGCGTTGCGCAGGAGCTTGAAGATGACCACACCGTTCTCGCTTCCGGCCAGCCCCGGAATCGGCTCGTTGGTCACCGCGTTGACCTCCGTCTTGCCCTTGTAGTGGGTGATCGACAGCCGAGCATGGCTCTCGATGCCGGACAGCCCCCGCTGCGATTCGTTGAGCTTCATCCACGCTGTCTCGATCGGCACGTTGAAAGCCTTGTAGGCAACGATGTCTCGCCCGCAGAAGAAGTAGTGGTTCTCACCGCCCGCACGCTTGAATTCGCGCTGGAGCGTGCGCAGCGATTGCACGTCGTCGTTGATGTCCTTGATGATCGGCGTCTGGTTTTGAACACTGACCCAACCGCGAGACACGAGGTTCCGCATGGCCTGTCCGGTTTCCGGCACCCATTGATAGAAGCCTTGCGCGTCCTGGATGTAGTTGCCGTCCTCGTGCTTGGCGAGAATCTCGTCCGGGTGCTCGAAGTGGAGCATGAAGTGCAGTGCGACCTGTGGATAGATCTCGTGGAACCGGTCGAGCATCGAAAGAAACGCGTCGTCGAACCGCTGGGGGTAGAAGGCCATCTCCTTGGTTCCAATGCGGATCGACTCGACGCCCGACTCGGCCAGCGACGAGAGCCATGCCGCGATCTTGGAATTGTTCAACACCATTGGATCGCCGCCGGAGAGCAGGATCTCCCGCAACTTCTCTCGCCCGGTCTCCGGGTGAATACCGCCGTTGGCCTTGACCAGCTCGTTGTGTGCGCGAATGTAGGACATGATCTCGGGGATCTTCGCCAAGCCCTTCTTCGCCACCGTACCGTCATGTCGCTCGACCTCTTTCCTCGCGATCAACTCCTCGCGGTAGCAGAACCGGCAATGCGCGGAGCACGTGGACACCACATACATCAGTCCCATCTCATACTTGTGCAGCAGCCCTTCGACGGGGCTGTAGTCCATCTGATTGCCCGGGTCTTCAGATCCCGCCATGTCAGTGGTCTCATCCGCGCTGGGCTTCACGATGCGTTGGATCGCCTTGCTGTTGCGAGCCAGTTCAAAATAGTGCCGCGTGATCTTCACCGGCATTCGTTGCTCGACGTCGCGATCCGTCCCCTTGAGCACCCGCAGGCTCACCACCTCGTCCTTGCTGTAGAAAGACAGCATGTCCTCCGGTGCACGCTCATTGAAGAAGGGGGCCAGCCCGTTGACGATTTCACGCTCGTGGCGTGTGTCCTCAACGGTTTCAAGGAAGGCCCGCTCGCGATCGGTGGGGGTGTACGTCTGTTTCTCAGTCACCTTGTGCTCCAAGTAGAGAGAGGCGGATTGATGGTTGGCAATGCCTGTAACAAATTGTACGCTGTGGGTGTCCGAATGGAACAGTCTGACCAAAAAGGAGCTCGATTTTGTCGATCGAGAAACGCATCGCGGCCGTCGGCGTCCGTCTGACACCGACCGAAAGACGAATCGCCCAGACCGTCCTCGACGACCGCACCCTCCTGGCCTTTGGAACCGTATCGGACCTCGCTGTCCGAGCGAACACCAGTCGCCCGTCCATCGTTCGGTTCGCAACCAAACTTGGCTTCGACGGCTACACCGATCTGCAAGACTGGGTCAGGCAAGGTGTTTCGGACAAACTTGCAACGCCAAGCCAACGGATCCGCCGTCCGCACGAACCCCACACCCACGTGAGTCAGGACATCGAGCAGGCGATCAACCAGACGCTCGCAACCCTCGACCACGCCAGTCTCGTGCGGCTCGCCAAGCCGCTTATCGGAGCCGAGCACATCTGGATCCTGTCCGGCGAAACATCCCGCGCGGGCGCGCACGTCCTGCTCAGCGGGCTGTCCATGATCCGCAACGGCGTACATCTCGTCGACCAGCACAACTTCGGCCGTGATCTCAGCGGCGCCACAGATCGTGACGCCGCGGTCGTTTTTGATTTCGCACGCTACCGACGGAGCTGCATACTCGCCGCGCGATCGCTACTCGACCTCGGCGTCAACGTCGTGGCGATCACCGACAGCCCGCTCTCACCACTTGCGGCGATTGCCGAAAGCTGGTGCGAACTCAACGTGCCCGCCGTCGGCCCGTTCGACAGTTCACTGCCCGCAGTTCTTGCCGCGGAACTCCTCGTACTCCAAGTCGCGGAGGAACTCGGCTCGACGATTCATCCTCGGATTGATCGCCTGGAACGACTCTGGGAGCAAACCAATACCTTCTACAAGGCCAACGAGTAGTGCTCTGCAAACACTCGGGCCTCCGCAAACATCATCACCAATCATGCTCCTCGCCCCATATTGACCTGAGCGATCCGAGCAGGCATACCCATCGCCTCATCGGGGCCGCGGTGATCGGAAAACTGAACCCGGGACGGTCACACGGCCCTTGAGTACACACCGTTGAGCGGGTTTGTCCGCAAGATTTCCTAGGACAACCGTGGGCATCTCTGATTCGCGAACAACCGTGATGGCGTGATCCGCAACGACGGAGAGGCGCTTGACCATTTCTCGATCGACGAAGGCTTCGGCCACGAATCTTTTCAACCGATCATGAGAACCGCCGGCCCTGATGGACCGGCGGTTCTCTTCTTTCAATCATTACCGTGGCTCACGGTTGATCGATTTCCTTCTTTCATGTCCAAGTCACATGTTCTGACCCACTGGGTCCCCGAGAACGACCATGCTCTGGAAGTACTCGATGACGCCCGAGTCCGACACGTCGAGGGCGGGCCACTGGGGCCAGTCGAACGTGTCGTTCATGAAGGGCTGCATCTGATCCCAACTGAGCACCG
>JAPKCC010000118.1 GCA_028823105.1 Phycisphaerales bacterium
GACAACTGCGTGCACATCACGATGCCTGCACCGCCCAGCGGCTCAATGGAACTCTCAGATAAAGAGCTGAGCGAGGCGGCGGGGGGCAGCCAGTGTCCGCAGATGGGAATGTCTTGCGGTCTCCAGCAGCTGTTTCACCTGATCTTCACGACGCCAACATCAATACCGTCCAGCGGTCCTGCGTCGCATTCGTAGAACATGACCAATGACCGAATAGAAGAACGCCAGGACGTTCAGAGGATGAGGCGTCGTCCCACGGTTGAAATCGGAATCAGTCGATTCGGGGATTCAAGAAGATCACGGACGTCGAATCCCGGGGGGGTTCGGCGTCCTTCGATTCCGGAGCATGTGAAGGCCGCTCTTTCCCGGCAGGACGATGTCGAGATCTCCATCGAGATCGAGATCCACCACCACGGGATAGTGGCCGGCGCCGACGTCGCCGCCGCGGGAGAGCGTCGTCTTCTTGAACGTGCCGTCGACCGGATCGAATCGATAGGTGCAGACCAGCAACTCGTCTTCGCCACCGGGATCCTTGCCGTTGTGGGCGTGTCGACGCTTGCCGGTCACGACTTCGGGGGTTCCGTCCCGGTCGAGATCGACCAGGACCAGACCGTGCGCCTGCGACCATGAATCATCGACGAGCCGACGCGTCCAGATTCGATTCCCCGCGTCGTCGCGTCCTTGCTTCAGCCAGAAGAGGCCGTAGTCGTGGCCCATGCCCCAGAAGACGTCGGCGAGTCCATCGCCGTCGAAGTCATGCACGATGATCGAGATTCCGGCGCCTCCGAGCGACCAATCTCCGTGAAAGACCCACTCGCCGTTGATCGGGTCCACCGGCCCGCGGAACCATCCATCCGGACCGAGGATGTCGGACCGGCCGTCGCCATCCACGTCGCCCACGCCGACACCATGGCCGCCTCGGTCGGCGGAGATCGGGTGTGGGACCAGCGTGCCGCCCTCGATCGAGTACCACACGGTCGCGTTCACGGTGTTGGGGACGAAGTCCAGCCGCCCGTCGCCATCGACGTCGGCTGCGATCGCGGTCTCCATGTTGCCTGGACGATCGATGATCCGCATCTTCCAGTCACCGCCTGTCGCCCCGGGATTGCGTCTCCAGAAGACGCCGCGATCGTGCCAGCTGCAGGAGACCACATCGGTCCAGCCGTCACCATCGACGTCCATCGGCACGTCGGCAAAGTCGACCCGGTATCCACCCACGCTTCGAACCAACCCGATGGGATGGCGGGTCCAGGTCGGTGATTCGTACCACGCGTCACCGCAGACGATGTCGAGATGACCGTCGCGATCGAAGTCCGCGACGCCGCATGCTTCGAAGTCGGAGTCCGCGGCGATCACGACGTGCTCGAATCCCGGCTTGATCACCAGCGGCGAATCAAGAGGCGGCGGCGAGGCCGACCAGAACAACGCCGTGATGAATGTGATGACGGGGTTCATGGCTGCAGGGTATCCATGGAGGCCTCGGGACTCAGGCGTCCAGCAACGCGAGGGCGGAGTAGACCTTGGCATCCACCGCGAGGCCGTCGTGGATGCGTTCCTGAATCCAGGTGTGAATTCGACTCCTCGGAACGAGCACCACATGAATCCTCTCGCCGTCGACGCCGCCCCCTTCGGCCGTTTTCGTCAAACCGTCGGCCCGGAAGAAGTGAATGCACTCGTCGGTGAGACCGGCGGAACTGGCGCACGTGACGATGGATCGCCATCTTTCGGCGGTGTATCCCGTCTCTTCCAGCAATTCTCGCCGGGCGGCCTCCAGATCGGCTTCGCCAGTCGCTTCGTGATCGTCACCGACGAGCCCGGCGGGAATCTCGATGACCGTTCGGCCGAGCGGTGGACGATGCTGTTCGATCAGGACGAGTTGATCATCATGAGTCAGGGCGATGATGGCCACGACGCCTTGGGCGTTGGATCTGGTCACGAACTCCCAGCCGTCCTTCTGGACGAATTCCAGAAAGCGGCCGGACGCGATGGTGGAGGGTCTTTCTGGCATCCTCCCATCATGACCGACTCGAGCAGGGGGCGTCGTGAACGACCATCCCGTCCGGTGGCTCGGAATTCGAGTGCGGATCTGGTCTAATCGCGTCGATGCCGATGCTTATCATCGCTGAATCCGGATGGGCCATGCCCGACGCGCTCCGCGCGGTCATCGGCGTGGTGTGCCTGTGTCTGATCGCCTGGGCGTGCTCTTCGAATCGCCGGCGGATTCCCTGGCGCGTGGTGCTCGGAGGACTCGGGCTTCAAGTCGTGCTGGCCGGACTGATCCTGGGCGTGCCCTTCACCGCATCGGTCTTCGAGTGGATTGCTCGCCAGGTCTCGACCGCGATCGGCATGGCGAATGAAGGGTCTGCGTTTCTATTCGGATCGTTGGCCGCGGTCGACGGGCCCGCGGGCTTCGTCTTCGCCTTTCGCGTGCTCCCGGTCATCGTGTACTTCGCGGCGGTGATGGCGGCGCTCTACCACCTGGGCGTGATGCAGCGGGTCGTCGCATCAATGGCCTGGGTGATGCGACGGACTTTGAAGGTCTCGGGGGCCGAATCACTGACCGTCGCCGCCAACGTGCTGGTCGGGCAGACCGAAGCACCGCTCTGTATCAAGCCGTTCCTGCCAAAGATGACGCGTTCGCAGTTGATGGTGGTCATGACCGGCGGTTTCGCGACGATCGCCGGGAGCGTGTTGGCGGGCTACGTCGACTTCCTCGGTGGCGCCGACGAAGAGGCCCGAATTCGATTCACCAAGCACCTCATCACCGCCTCGTTGATGTCGGCACCAGCAGCGTTCGTGATGGCGAAACTGATGCTGCCGGAATCGGAGGAGGAACCGGCCGAGACATTGAACGCCCAGCCTACGGAGGATCGAGTCGCGTCAAACGTCCTCGATGCAGTGGTGGTGGGAGCGACGGACGGTTTGAAGCTCGCGTTGAACGTCGGCGCGATGCTCATCGCCTTCATTGCGATTCTCGCGCTGCTCGACTGGCCGATCGGTGCCTTGTCAGAGACCGAGTGGATCGCCGGTTGGCGAGAGACCAATGGATACGGCATCTGGAGTGTGCAAGGTGGACTGGGCCTGTTGTTCCAGCCAATCGCCTGGTGCATCGGGGCGCCGAGCGCGGACATCCCGCAGATCGGACGGCTCCTTGGAACCTCTATGGTCGCGACGGAGTTTGTCGCGTACGCCGACCTCCGCACGATGATGGCGGAAGGCACGATTTCGCCCCGCGGGGTCATCGTGGTGACCTATGCCCTGTGTGGGTTCGCGAACATTCCTTCGATGGCGATTCAGATCGGTGGACTCGGCGCCATCGCCCCGACGCGTCGGGCTGACTTCTCGTCGTTGGCCCCTCGCGCGATGCTCGCCGGAGCCCTGGCCTGCTGGAGCACCGCGGCGATCGCTTCCGCGATCGTCGGGACCGGATGACTCATCGCGGAATCGTGTTCAGGCATCAAGCCCCGCGCTCGCGTCGGCCAGCTGATCAAGGACCGAACGACTTCAGTTGGGCCTTGGTGAACGGGCTGCTGAACTTGACCAAAGTGTACTTTGTCGCGCCGGTCATTCGATTCCGGCGGAAGTTCAGTCGGCCGAGCGGCTTCGATGACTGCTCCAGAAGCGGTAGCATTCCCATCGTGACCTTCTTCATCGAATTTCTTCTGGTGGCCATCGGCGGTTCGATCGGAGCCATGCTCCGGGTGATCTTGACGGTTGGCGCATCCGTCCACTTCAAGGTCCCGTTCTGGACGGGCATCATGGCGGTGAACATCGTGGGTTGCTTGCTCATCGGTGCCGCGGCCGCAGTACTGACCGCCTCGAATGCCGATGAGCTCTGGTTGGTTCAAACGATGCAGACGATGATGGGCGGATCTTCAGGCGGTCTTCACGGCGTGGAACTGCTGCTGTTGACTGGTGTGCTCGGCGGATTCACCACCTTCTCAACGGCGATGCTCGACATCTGGGTGCTGTGGCGATCCGGACACTTCACCAAGGCGATGATTTCGCTCTTCGGTACGCCCCTCGCTGCGATTCTGGCACTGTCGTTCGGCCTGTGGATCGGCGGTGGCGGATGACGGATCCTCCGATGGATCAAGTTCGATCGGTCTCCTCGGCCGAAGCCGAATCGCCACGTGATGACCAACTCGTCCGGAGGTTGCCGATCTTCAAGATCTTGCCGCTGGTGGCCATCGGCGGGGGCCTTGGTGCGGTGGCCCGCTGGGGCGTCCAGGAGTTGTCGAGTCATCTGGGCGGCGCGTTGACCGTTTCCCTGCTCATCGTCAATCTGCTGGGATCGTTCATGCTGGGCGTGGTCTTTACGCGGCTCGACACGAGGTACCCAAGTCTTCTCGACATCGATCTGCCGCCGGGATTCGAGCCGGGCCGGCACCCGGTTCATCCCGTCCTGACCGCGGCGGTGGTCGGGGGTGGTCTCGGCGCGTTTACAACTTACTCGGCGTTGTGTCTTGAGTTCATCCGTTTGTGGCAGGCAGGGCATACTGGCTCGGCCATGCTTCTAATGGGGCTTTCGCTCATCCTCGGACCAATCGCGGTCGCGATGGGGGTTCGATTCGGACACCGGACGCATCCGGCCGTTCGAGCGTGATGACCGGCCTATGGGGACCAAGCCTTGTCATCGTTGATCAACAATGATCAATATTGCTCGGGGCGGCCACGTCTTCAATCGATGAACTGATACGACGCGGCGCCAATCTGCACCGCGAGGCGGTTTGTGGCGGTTTCAAGCATCTTGCGGTGCTGGCGGGTATCGCAACCGGGTTCCCACCAAGGCCCGCGAACCAGCAGGCATTCAGCGGCGCGATCGAATTTTGGATCGATGCGGCCGACGAAGCGATCTCCGCGGAGAAGAGGCAGCGTGTAGTACCCGTACTGTCGCTTGGGCGCAGGGACGAAGGCCTCGAACCGGTAGTCGAAATCGAAGCGTCGCAAGATGCGTTTCCGGTCGCGAATCACTGGATCGAAAGGGCAGAGGGGGCGGATGGCCTCGTCCCAGGGATCTTCTTTCGCCATCCGGCGCGACCGATCGGTCGCGTAGGCCGGACGTCGCGTTCCGTCGAGGTCTTCGAGGTGAATCGGTTCGAGCTCGCCTCGCTCGACCGCCGCGTCGCACCATGACCTGGCCGCAGCGCTGGAAATCGACTTCCAGAATGCCGCCACTTCGACGGCGGTCGCGACGCCAAGTCGATCCATCGCGGTACGACAGGCCCACTCAAGATGGGTGCCCTCGTCGGGCGTCGGCCGAGCGTCTGCTTCGGGGTGGACTCGAGACGCCAGGTCGTACACCTTTTCGAATCTCACGCGACCGGCGATCGAGAGTTTTCCAACTCGCCAAAGATGCTCGAGCGCGGCCTTGCCGGGATGCCAGTTCCACCACCCGCCGCCGCCGTCCTCCGATCGTTCGTCTTCGAGGTCGCGACCGCGCAACGGCCCGTCTCTCCGAACGCGGGCGTGGATTCGCTTGAGCAAGGGAGCGGGGTCACCGCCAAGCCGTTCATGCCACCACGTATTCCGGTCGGCGCGGCCCGCATATCTTTCGAAGCGAGGCTTCCATTGGTCGTACCAGCGGATGGGAATCAAGCTGGCGTCGTGGGTCCAGTGCTCGAACAGGGATCGGTCCTTCTCCAGCAACGAGGTGAGTGTCTCGCGACGATACGACTCCAGGCGGGTCTGGAGGATGAGATGGTGTGCTCGTTCCAACACGTTGATGGAGTCGACCTGCACGAATCCGAGTCGTTCGATCAGACGTTGCACCGAAGCCGGCCCGGATCGCGTGGCGGGAGGTGCGGCCAGCCCCTGAGCGGAGAGCAGAATGCGACGGCTTTCCCGAGCGGGAATCACGCGAGGCTGGCGGGGGGGTGGTGGCATTGGGTGGGAGCGTCGTCGCGGTCTCGAGCGAGGCCGCCTCTGGTCTACAGGCTGGAGGCGGAATACCCGACTTTTGGGTGAGATCCGGGGATCTGAAGGATCCAGCGGAGCCGTCGGACGGCGGGGACCCTATCATGCCCGACTTGCCCCGAATCGGCCAACCGGCCGCTTTGGATCCCCGGCTTCGGCCGATCTCGATCCGGTCACGACGAGTCAGAATTCGTGGTGATCTCAAGTCTTTGGAGATGCTTCAAATTATGCGACGCGCGAAGATCAGTGTCATCGGCGCTGGAAATGTCGGTGCAACCTGTGCCCACTGGGCAGCCGCTAAGGAACTTGGCGATGTGGTTCTGCTGGACATTCCAGATAAGGAAGGCGTTGCCAAGGGCAAGGCCCTCGATCTCTCCTGTTGCGGTCCGATGGAGCGTTTCGACGCCAATATTCACGGCACCGCTGATTACGCGGATACCGCGGGAAGTGATGTGGTGATCGTCACCGCCGGCCTTCCGCGAAAGCCGGGCATGAGCCGTGACGATCTCATCGGAACCAATGTCAAGATCGTTCGGTCGGTGACCGAACAGGTCGCGAAGCATTCGCCCGACTCGATCATGATTCTCGTCTCCAATCCACTTGATGCGATGGTCTACACCGCATGGAAGTCATCGGGATTCCCCACCAGTCAGATCGTCGGTCAGGCCGGCTGTCTTGACGTGGCTCGATACCGGGCCTTCCTGGCGATGAAACTGGGGTGTTCGGTCGAGGACATCTCTGCATTGCTGCTCGGCGGTCACGGTGACGACATGGTCCCGCTGCCGCGATACACCTCGGTCCACGGCATCCCGGTGAGCCAATTGCTCTCCGAAGCCGAGATCACGGAATGTGTCAACCGGGCGAAGGTCGGTGGTGGCGAGATCGTCAAGTTGATGGGAACCAGTGCCTACTACGCGCCGGCGTCCGGGTCGGTGCAGATGGCCGAGTCGATCATCAAGGACAAGAAGCGGATTCTGCCCTGTGCGGCGTTCTGCGATTCCGAGTACGGAGTCGGCGGCTACTTCGTGGGCGTGCCCTGCATCCTCGGTTCGGCGGGTGTGGAGAAGGTCATTGAAATCGATCTGGACGAGACCGAACGAGCGCTGATGGACGAGTCGATCAGCCACGTGAAGGACCTGGTCGGCACGGTTACCGAGATGTTCCCCGACCTCGCCTGATGGATCAGTGACATTTGAAGAATGCTGTTTTTCAAGGCCCGTGGCGATCCCGCCACGGGCCTTGTGTTCTTTCGGCCGTCGAATGTGAGGGAGCCAGGAGATTCAGAAGGTCGTTTCTAGACTCCGAGAGGGGGTCTGGCCGATCACACAAGGTGGCTTCTTCTCGACCTCTCTTCCGATTCGACCCAGGCTGGCTCTTCCTTTTGGCGGGTCTGGCGATGCTGGTGGCGCTGGTACTGGTGCCACAGGAACAGGCGCTCCGAACCGCCGAAATCGAGCTTGCGCCGCTTCAGTTCGAACAGGATCTGCTGCAGATCCACCAGGCTCGGTACGACCAGGCCATCTTCGAATTGGAACGCGAAGATCCCGCGGTGATGCATCGGTTGATCCGGTCGAAGAGACAACTCATTCCGGTGATCCCCAATCACGATGTGGAAGTACTGGCCGTCTCCAACGCCATCAATCAGCCGGTGACGGATTGGATTCATCGGCTCATTGAATTCGAACGGCCGATCGTGACCCCGCCCCGAACCACGGCCCTCGCGAGCTTGGTCGGTCCTGGCATTCGATTGTGGGTCGTCGGCGCCGCCACTTTAAGCATCTTCATCGGCTTGGTACTCGGTAGCCCCGGCGAGCCAATCATCAGGGAGGTGGCTCGAAAGATCCTTCGCATTCCTGCCGCGGTCGAGTCGGAGAGCGTGCAGCCCCACCTCTTCGGCGACGACGAGACGGAAGACGTTGAATCGCCGTCCGAAGAAAGCGCTGAGGCGGCACTGGTGCCGGTCGAATTTGAAGGCCTGGTCGGTGATGACGAAGAAGAAGAGGAAGTAGGCGACGAAGACGAAGAAGAGGACGAAGGCGAGGAAGACGACGACGAAGAAGAAGGCGACGGAGAGGAAGAGGAAGAGGAAGAGGAAGAGGAAGAGGAAGAGGAAGAGGAAGAGG
>JAPKCC010000119.1 GCA_028823105.1 Phycisphaerales bacterium
CGGCCGCGGCGTTCGATGGGGTGGACTTCGCTGATGGCGTCGTTCCCTGGAGAGTCTCCGCAGGGTGGATTCACGGCCCGCGGTCTTGGTCAGTGTCGCGGTTCAATGGGGCCGGCCGCAAGTACTTCTGACACCGCATCCTGAAATCGCGTCAAATCAGCCAGATCCGGGAGTAGCACGTCCGGCTCATGCGGCCGAAGTTGTTCCAGATCAAAACGTCCTGTCGCCACGGCGATGACCCGGCACCCGTTGGCATGGGCGCAATCGACGTCCGCGGGCGTGTCGCCGACGATGACCGTCTCGTGTGGGTCGATTGATCGCTCGAACATGGTTCTAGCCCGTTCCATGGCGATCGGTGGAAGGCCGCGGCGCCGATCGGCCTCGGATCCCCAGACTCCAAATCGGAATAGATCAGGATCCAAGCCTGCCGCCTTCACTTTCAAGCGGCCAGTCTCCGGGTAGTTTCCCGTGAGTAAGGCTGCTTCCAGATCCGAATGTTCATGAACCCACTTCACGGTCTCTGCGGCGCCCGGGAGCGCATAGACCGGATTCTCCGCCTCGATGACGTTCGCCAGGATCGCACCGTAGGTCTCCCGAAATGCGGTGTGCCCAGCGTCGGTCGCTTCGAGCCCTCGCTGGTCGACGAGCTTTCTCCAGATGAGTGGGTCGAGGGATCCAGCGGTATCCATTTTTTCCGGATCGATGAAGTCGCCTTCATGGCGCGATGGATGCAGTTCCTGCAAGGCCATGCACATTGATCTCGGGCCAACGCCACCGCTCCGGAGCAGGGTGCCGTCGATATCAAAAAGGATCAGCATGGAACATCCGATCGTTCGTCAGAAGTCGATTTTGAAATGGTCAAGCGACCGCGTCGCAGACGGCTGCTGCCGCCTCGGCGAGATCACTGGCAGTCTGCATCGAAGGGATGTCGGCTTTGGCGTCTTCGAGGATCTGGCGGGCGGCATCGACTTCCGTACCTTCGAGGCGGACCACCAGCGGGACGTCGAAGCCGACTTCTTTGGCTGCTTCGACGATGGCGGACGCGATCGTGTCACACCGCATGATGCCACCGAAGATGTTGACCAGTACCGCGTTGACTCGACCGTCGCCGAGGATGATTCGGAAGGCCTCGGTCACGGATTCCTTCGTCGCGGAGCCGCCCACGTCGAGGAAGTTCGCCGGTTCGCCGCCATGAAGCTTCACGATGTCCATGGTGCTCATCGCAAGGCCGGCGCCATTCACCAAGCATCCGATGGTCCCATCGAGGGCGACGTACGAGAGTCCGAATTCTTCGGCACGCATCTCGGCCGCGTTTTCCTCGGCGGGATCGTGCATCGCCTTCAATTCCGGATGTCGGTACAAAGCGTTGTCGTCGAAACCGAACTTCGCATCGATCGCGATGACCCGGCCGTCTGGTGCCGCGTCGGTGGGGGGCGTGACGATCAGCGGATTGACTTCCACAATGCTCGCATCGAGGCTGGAATAGAGCGCCGCCAGTCGCTGCATGATCGTCGCGGCCTGTTGAATCTGACGTCCATGGAATCCGAGGCGCTTCGCCAAGGCGCGAGCTTCGAAGGCCTTCAGCCCGGAAAGCGGATGGATCGGAACCTTGTAGATCGCGTCCGGATTCTCGTGGGCGACGGTCTCGATCTCCACGCCGCCTTCGGCACTGGCGATCAGCGTGTTCACTCCGTTGCTCCGGTCTAGCGTCACCGCAAGGTAGTACTCCTTCTCGATGTCGACCCCGGCGGCGATCAGGAGCCGTTTGACTTCAATGCCTTCGGGCCCGGTCTGCACCGAGACCATTCGGTTGCCGAGCATGAAGTTCGCTGCTTCGCGAGCCTCTTCGATCGAACGGACCAGCTTGACGAATCCAGCCTTGCCTCGGCCACCGGCATGTACCTGCGCCTTGATCACCACGAGACCCTCGCCGGACGCGAAGATTTTCTCGGTCTCGGCCACGGCATCCTCGACGGTCTCGACCATCTGTCCTGGAGGGACGGGAATGCCGGCATCGGAGAGGAGTTGACGGGCCTGGTACTCGTGAATCTTCATGGGTCGTCTCAGTCGGTGGATCGGTGCTCGGCGAGGATCGCCGGAATGGGCGATGAGAGTCGGGATTGTACTCGGAGCCGGCCTCATCTTCCGAGCCGGATTCCCACTTTGACCACCTCAGTCGCCGACGGTGCCGAGGCCACGTTCCGCATCGATCAGACGCTTGATCCCGTCCGGGTCAGGAACGTTGATGATTCTGATGTCCGCTTTCCCATCGCCTGCGGCGCTATCGATCTCGAGATCGCCGATGCCCACGATCCGCTGCCAGAAGCTCTGGGTAATTCGGATGTTGCGAACGTGCTTGTGCAGGACCTCCGAAGTGCTTCGCATGATGATCCCTTGCTCGTCGATGGAGCGGCGGGAGGTGATGCGGAGACGGTCCCACCGGTGGCCGAGGACGAAGATCCACAGAAGCCACACGCCGCCGGCGGCAAGTCCGACGAGTCCGATCCACCAGGCCCAGTGGGGGACGACCTCCGACGTGAGTGTGAGCACCATCAGGCCTCCGCCGCCCAGCGTCATACCACCGGAGAGGAGGCTGGTGAGCGGATGGCCTCGGACCAGTGCCGGACGCGCGACTCGTAGGACGCGTTCGTCCTTCGACGAGGGGTCTGCGCCGAGCGGGACCGCGCCGGTTCGGTTGATGTCTCCGCAGTAGGGGCAGGGCATCTTCGCGACCGAAGGATCAATCGCAAAGTCCCGTTCGCAGTTGTCGCAGACTATTTTGGCGGCATTGGTCATCGATGAATTCCGGGCCTCTGCTTGAAGTGCCGAGGGGATTAGGTTGGAATCGTCAAGCGTCCGACGTAGGAGTTTCAGTGGTGTCCTCGCCGATCTCCATCCAATTGTCGGCGCATCGGCTTGTGCCTTGTCCGGAGATCTGTCCACCTCGCTCGGTGTAGGTTCCCTTCCATGCTCGTCGCCGGACGACGTCAACCGCGGCGAGGAACGCATCGATGTCGGATTCGTCATTGAAGAGTCCGATCGAGGCCCGCACGGCGCCACGTGGTTCGTCTGAACCGAGGAGTCGATCGCTATGGACATGTGCACAGAACCGTCCGTTGCGAACCGCGATCGCAAATTCCTCGCCAAGCACCGCTGCGGTGAGCATGTCCGAGACTCCGTCCACGTTGAAGGGGACGATGCCCACTCGCTCTTCGAGTTTTGGTGGGCCGTAGAGCGTGATTCCACCCATCGAGGTGAGCCCGTCGACCAGCCGGTGGAGAAGTTTCAGTTCGTGACGACGGACCTCGTCCATGCCGATTCGCATCAGCAATTCAAACATCACAGACATCCCGATGGCGCCACCGACGTTCGGCGTGCCGAACTGGTGCCGATCCGGGCTGGGAAGCCACACGGCTTCATGTTCACTCACGCTGGCCGCGACTCCACCACCGGGAACCACGGGGTCTACCGAATCGAGAATCTCTCGAGGGCCGACGAGGAATCCAGTACCGAACGGCGCGTATGCCTTGTGGCCGGCGGCGACGAGGAAATCGATCGAGGTTGGCTCGCCCGGCTTTCCCATCTCGACCGGGGCGTGGGCGATCAACTGGGCGGCATCCACACAGATCAGGGCCCCATGTTCGTGTGCGATTGCGGCGATTTCGTGGATGGGTGGCATCCAGCCGGTCACGTTCGCGGCGCCGGTCACGGAGACCAGTTTGACGTCTTCCTTCTTGAGGACGTCGCGAAGGGATGCCATGTCGAGCCGTTGCTGGGAATCGAGCCCGACGCGAACCACGTCGCCCCGCCGTCGATGGGGGAGGTCGCTGCTGTGGTGCTCAAGATCCGTCACCAGCACCGCGCCAGGTCGAGGGGCCATCGCATGGGCCACGATCTCGCATGCGGCCGTGGTGTTCGAGGTGAAGACGACGCAGTGATGTTCGAGGTCGGCGCCGACGAATCCGCCGCAGGTGCGATACGCGTCCTCGAAGCGAAGGGTCGAACGGCGAGCCAGTTGATAGGAGGCTCGGTGGACGTTGGCGTAGTCGAGGCACAGGAATCGCTTGACTTCGTCAGCCGCCAAATCGGGGGGATGGGTCGTGGCGGCGTGGTCGAGGTAGACCAGTGGTTTGACCGACCCGTCAAGGACTTGGATCGTTCGGCCGGTGATTGCGAAGTTTGATCGGATGGACGCCCAGTCTTCATGGTCGAGCGGGGGTCGGTCATCGTGCTGGACGACGCTCGAAGGGCCGGCGGTGATCTCCAGCCCGTCCTCCAGCCACGCGGCAAATCCACCCTCGATGCTCTGGACGTTGGAGTACCCCATGGCCTGAAGGGACTCAGCCGCAAGCAGACTGCGTTTTCCAGTGGCGCAATAGAGAAAGATCGTCGCCTCATGATCGACGACGTGCTTCACGACCTCTCGCTCGAGCGTGCCTCGGGAGATCAGGGCAGCGCCGGGAATGACACCGTCCTGCCATTCACTTGCCTCCCGGACGTCGATGATCAGTGCTGATTCGGTCTTGCACGCACGGCAACCAGCGGGCGAGATCGTGGCGACGCGCCGTCTGGCAGCGTTGCAGAGTTCGTCATAGGTCGCTCTGTGCATCGAATCTTCCATCGACGCATGGTACCACTCGGCCCCGTCTCGTCCTTCGTCGGATCACAGGGTTTAGCAGGTCGGCCGATCGCCTTTTCGAGCGGGTTTGAGCCGGATGCTCGAGCCGAATCACTGGTCCATGTGGACGAAGTGCAGGTCGATGTAGCGTGCGACGTAGTCCAGAATGCTGGATGCTTCCGGGATCTCGGGATTGGACGTCGGCCCCATGGGCTCGAACCGCATTCCTCGGAATCGTTCGACCGCATCGGCCGGGCTCAGACCGTGTTGGAGGGCCAGACTGAAGGCGCGACAGAAACCCTGGATCAAGCCCGAAAGCGTGGATCCTTCCTTGCTCATCTTGATGAAGACCTCACCCGGCTGACCATTCTCGAAAAGGCCGATGGTCAGATACCCTTCGTGCCCGGCGATGGCGAACTTGTGGGTGATGGAGGAGCGAGTGTCCGGGAGAGTGTGACGATTGGGAACGACCATGGTCTGCATCTTCGACATGCTCCTGGGGGCTCGGCGGTCGCCGCTCTGACGACCGAGGCGACGGTCGTCAGACGATGTGGCGTCGAAGATCGTATCGGTCAGGGACAGGATTTTGCTGGACATTCGCCATTTCAATAAAAAAAAACGCCGCCCACCAGCGTGATGCTTGGTGGGCGGCGTCCGATGTTGCTTCCTGAGGTGCTGCCGGGCCCGCTGTTTCGAGGGCTCGGCTGGGATACCAACTCAGGCCTTGGCGGTCTCGGTCTCGGCGTCTGTGTTTTCCGAAGTCTCCTCGGAAGACTCCTCAGAGCCACCCTCTTCGGCCTCAGGCTTTCGCCGTCGGGAGGGCTCGACGAGTTCGCCTTCGTTGTCGAATTCCATTTCCTCGCTCTCCTCGTCAAGGCTCCGGTCGGCTTCGACGATGATGTGGATCTCGGCCCGAAGATCTTTATCGAACTGAATGGTCACGGGGTAGTCACCGACTCGTCGAATCGGATTTGCGAGTCGGACGGCCCGCTCGTCGACGCCGTGGCCGAGGGCGACCAGTGCATCGGAGATGTCCCGTTGGGTAACGGATCCGTAGAGAACGCCACGGTCGTTGCAACTGCGGGTGAGGGTGGCGGTCAATTCTCCGAGCGCGTTGATGATCGCCTTGCGATCTCCTCGGATCGTCTCGAGTTCGGCGTGAGCTTCGGCACGAGCGGCCTTCAGCGCTTCGATGCGCTCTTCGGTCGGTGCTTCGGCGACGCCGAGGGGGAGCAGGAAGTTCCGGGCGTATCCCGGCTTGACCTTGACGACGTCACCCACGATGCCGAGGCTTTCGACGTTGCGGTTGAGCAGAACGGTGATGGTTCGAGTGGAAGGGGCTGGCATATTTGTCTCGCTGTCCTCGTTTCCGGGTTAGGGGCCAGCACAACAGGGCTGCCCCAGCGACGAATTGACCAGTATGACAGAACCGGCCCCTCCAAGGAAGGGCCGGATCGGTTGGTTGATCGGTAATTGACGGCTTTGGTGGTCGCGGTGATGTGCCTGAGGGTGAATCAGCGTTCGACCAAAGGGATGATCCAGAGAGCCTCCTCGCGGGGCTCAGAATGGAATATCCGAGTCGTCGACCGCCTGATGGCTTCCGCCACTGTGGCTTTCTGATGGGCTTTCTGATGGGCTTCCGGACGGGCCTCCGGCATTCGGGCTTCCGCCGCCTTGGTCACTACTGCCCGACGGGGCCCCCGCAGACTGATATTTTCCGCCTCCGCCACTGGCTCCGGCGTTGCCACCGCCCTCGCGGCTTCCGAGGAACTGGAAGTTTTCGACCACGACCTTGAGTTTGGAGCGGTTTCCTCCCTCTTTGTCCTGCCAAGTGTCCAACTTGAGCCGGCCCTGGATCATGACCGGACGGCCCTTGGAGAGGTACTGGGCCATCACTTCGGCCTGGCGTCCCCAGGCTTCGCAATCGACGAAGGTCACCTCTTCTCGGCGTTCTCCGTCTTTCGTTTGGTACTGACGATTCATCGCCATGCCGATGTTCGCGACGGTCTGATTGGAGGGCGTGTGTCGCAATTCGACGTCACGGGTGAGATTTCCGATGAGAATGACTTGATTGAAACTGGGCATGAATCGTCTCCGAGGTCTTGAAGTTACGGAAGTCTACGCGGCCACTCGGAGATCCTGCCCGGAAGGCGCTGAAAAGCGACGAACCATCCACATTCATCCAGATCCATCCAGATCCATCCAGATCCATCCAGATCATGGAATATCTCAAATCCCCGCCGGCGCATTGAAAAGCGGAGGACGACCGCTGGGCGTCCTCCGCGTTTCGAATGGCGTCAAGAGCCTGCGGTCAGGCCTTCTCTTCGGTGTCGCCAGCTGGAGCCGCTTCGACTTCCGCTGGTGCTTCCGCTGGTGCTTCCGCTGGTGCTTCGGCTGGTGCTTCCGCTGGTGCTTCAGCTTCCACGGCGGGGGCCGCTTCCGCTTCTGCCGGGTCCTCGGGAGGAGCTGCAGCCTTGGCGGCGGCAGCTTCTGCGGCGGCGGCGACTGCGGCGGCGGCGGCGATGGCAGCGGCTTCGGCAGCCTTGGCATCCTCGACGGCCTGGGTCTCTCGAAGCTTGATCTCTTCGTCGAGCGCCTCGCGTTGGTCGGCGGCTTCGATGTCCTCTGTAGGCACGTGTTCGGCTCGAAGGATCATGGAGCGGAGCATGAGTTCACTGAGGTTGCAGTCTCGTTCGATGCTCGGGATTTTGGAGCGATCGGAATTGAAGTAGGTGAGGATGTACAGCCCACGCTTGTTGCTCGAGATGTCGTAGGCGAGTCGGCGTTCGTCCCACTTCTGGATCGCGACGAGTTCGGCGCCCGCTCGTTCGAGGATGGATTTTACGTGATCAATCACGCCACGCATGTCGGCGGCGGCGGACTGGGGGAAGAGGAACATGCCCTCGTAGATTCCGTTTCGGACTTCGCTCATCGGTGTCATTCCTTTTGCGACGCCGCGGAATGCGGCGCCTGGGGGGCGGAGAATCCGCCGGTTCGATCGGATCGGTGCCGGATTACCCGGCGACCTTCCGGTTGAATCGATTCATCGCTGG
Organism: Phycisphaerales bacterium; assembly: GCA_028823105.1. GTDB lineage: Bacteria > Planctomycetota > Phycisphaerae > Phycisphaerales > SM1A02 > UBA12014. The sequence goes on from JAPKCC010000119.1 coordinate 7,672, forward strand.
TGCGAGCCCTTCGCTCGCCCAGCACGCTGCCGCATCCGCGGCTTCATCGAGCGACGGCTCGACGATCTCTTGCTGCTCGGGCGTGAACCGTCCGAGCACGTAGTTTTTCAATGGGATCTGGCCTGGCTTGTCGATGCCGATTCGCAGTCGCGGCCAGGCATCGGTACCGAGCATCTTCGTCACGTCCGCAAGACCGTTGTGTCCACCGGCACCTCCGCCGGGCTTGAGTCGAACGGAACCGCAGGGGATCGCGGTGTCGTCCACGATGATCAAGAGATCATCGCAGGGTGACATCTTGTAGAACCGCATCGCTTCCGCCACGGATCTGCCCGAGACGTTCATATAGGTCAG
>JAPKCC010000030.1 GCA_028823105.1 Phycisphaerales bacterium
AATCGCCTGCCGCGCTGGCCGGGGGCGGTAATCACCGGTCTGGCGGAACGCCGATCCTGGTTCCGCAGCCCGTCTGACGCGTCGAGGGGCAAGGAAAAGCCGACCTGACCGCCGACCCGGGCCGGTCACCATCGAGTCCGTAGACTGCGGAGGTGCACCTCGAACTCGTCGATCATCAGTTGGGTCAGCAGTCCGTTCGAACTCGCCTGCCGTTCAAGTTTGGCGTGCAGGTGCTCCGACAAGTCCCGCTGGCCGAGCTCCAGCTCACCGTCGCGACGGCCGACGGGCGTCGTGGCACCGGCCGCGCGTCCGATCTGCTGGTCCCCAAGTGGTTCGAAAAGAATCCCGACACAACCCCCGAAGAAGATTCCGCGGCGCTGGCGAGGAGCGTCGAGACCGCGGTCGCCATGGCCGAGATCGTGACCCGCACCGCAGGGCCGCATCCAATCTTCGACATCGCAGAGATCGCCCGAATCGAGCAGGTCGGCACCCGCGACCATCGCGATGCCGATGTTCTGGTCCGAGGCTTCGGCGTGGCCATGCTCGAACGAGCGATGATCGATGCCGCATGCCGACTCGCCGACCTCTCCTTCGATGAAGCGCTGCGACAAAACATCTTTGGATTCAGCGCCTCGCGGCTGATCCCCGAGGTGGGCGACTGGTCGCCGTCGTCTCTTCCCGCCCCCGCGACCTCGATGGCGGTTCGCCATACCGTCGGAATGCTGGATCCCTTGACGGTGGGCGAAATCAGGGCGAACGAGCGGATCAACGATGGACTGCCGCAAGCCCTTGAAGAAGACATCGCGGTCTACGGTCTACAACGATTCAAAGTGAAGATCGGTGGCGACCACGCCGCCAACCAGGCTCGTCTTCGCGCCGTCGCCGCGGTGGTCGGCGATTCGGTCGGCCCCGAGGCGATCTTCACCCTCGATGGCAACGAACAATGCCTCGATCTCGAGGGCCTCGCCGGTCTGCTGGAAGATCTCCAGCGCGATCCCGCGACCGCGCCGATGATCGGGCGTCTCGCCCTGATCGAACAGCCCCTTCCGCGACGCGACACGTTCGACGAGTCGCAGAGGCAGGGCCTCGCACGCCTCAGCCGGATCGCACCGGTGATCATCGACGAGGCGGACACGGATCGCGATGCATTTCGTCGCGCCATCGATCTCGGGTACGCCGGAGTGAGCGTCAAGGCATGCAAGGGCGTCTTCCGCGCGATCGCGAATCGTGGACTACTCGAGCATCGCCGCAAGACCGGAGCCGTCGGCCTGTTCCAGAGCGGGGAGGACCTCACCAACCTTGGCGGCATTCCGCTGCAGCAGGATCTCTGCCTCCAAGCCGAACTGGGCGTGGCGGACGTGGAACGAAACGGCCATCACTATTTTCGCGGGCTCGATCATCTCTCCGCCGAGACCGGTTCTCGATTGAGCCAAGTACTTCCCCACCTCTACCAAAAAGAAGTTGGCGGCCGCGTCCGTCTTCGAATCGAGGCCGGTCGACTTCGACTCGATGGCGTGGTGGATGGCACAGGATTTGGTGGACCATTGGGACCACTCACCCCCTAAGGCTGATCTTCGAACTCGGGAACCGGTCGGAATGGAGATCGAAAACGCACGCGATCTCCCCATGATCTCCAAGCACACCCCTCCGGTTTCCGTTTCAATGGGACCGGATCCCCCGACCCGATCAGCGGTCACGACACCATTGCGGAAGCAGCAGGAATGGAATTCACGCCCCCGGGCCGATTCAAGACAACCGAACAATTCCGCGAACACTGGACGTCCCTTGATCCAAGCCTTGGCTGCGATCTCGACCTCGAAGGTCCCGACGGCGCTCTGGCGAGGCCCCTGCTCGTTCCAGACCGTGCGGGTGGTACGAGATCGATCGGCAATCGCTTCTGTGTCCATCCCATGGAAGGATGGGACGGCACCGTCGATGGTGGCCCCACGGAGAACACCTTCCGTCGATGGCGTCACTTCGGCCTGAGCGGGGCGAAGTTGATCTGGGGCGGAGAGGCATACGCCGTCCAACCCGACGGCCGAGCGAACCCGAACCAACTCCACATGAATCCAGATCCGGGCGCAGAGAACGCCGCGAACCTGGCGGGTCTGCTTGACGCACTCAAGTCGGCCCATCTCGAACACCACGGGACCACGGACGACCTTCTGGTCGGCCTGCAACTGACGCACTCCGGTCGCTTCAGTCGCCCCCACGGCACGACCATGAAACCTCAGATCGCGGAACTCAATCCCGTGCTCTCTGAGAAGTACGGGCTTGATGCCAGCGTCCACATCCTCACCGACCGGGAGCTCCGCGAGATCTCCGGCAATCTGGTCAAGGCGGCGTGTCTCGCCGCAGATGTGGGCTTCGACTTCGTGGACGTCAAGTGCTGTCATGGCTACCTGCTGCACGAGCTCCTCGGCGCCCACACCCGGTCCGGCGACTTCGGTGGCGCTTTCGAGAATCGAACCAGACTCTTCCGCGAGACCGTCGAGGCGATCAAGGCGGCGCGGCCCCGGCTCATGATCGGCTGCCGCGTCTCGATCACCGACACCTATCCACTCTTTCGTCGCGAGGGCGATTCGATCGGCTACCCAAAGAACGTGGAGAACAATCTCCCGTGGCGACATGGGTTCGGAGTGAACGCCCACGACCCGACCGAAAGCGACTTTGCCGAGCCCCAGCGTTTTCTTGAACTCTGTCGCGACCTCGGCGTGTTCATGGCGAATCTCACCGTCGGCAGTCCTTATTACTGCCCGCATCTCCAGCGACCCGCGGCCTACCCGCCCAGCGATGGCTACCTTCCGCCCCGCGACCCACTCTGCGAAGTGCAACGTCATCTTCAAGTCGTTCGTACCATCCGCGCCTTGGTCCCGGATCTCCCCTTGGTGGGCAGCGGATGGTCGTATCTGCAGGAGTGGCTTCCCGCGGTGGCTCAGCATGAGGTGCGACTCGGCATGGTCGACATGGTCGGCCTCGGCCGATCGATGCTCTCCTACCCCACGCTTCCCGCCGACGTGGTCGCGGGCCGACCGCTTCAGAAGAAATTCCTGTGTCGAACTTTTAGCGACTGCACCACCGCACCACGGAACGGCATGATCTCCGGCTGCTATCCGCTGGACGAGCACTACAAGTCGATGCCTCAGGCCGTCGAACTGAAAGTGCTTCGCAAGGAGGCCTCGAAAGCATGAACGAATCGAACGCACCCGAACTCGCCCGTTTCGCCGAGCTTGACGCGAAACCGATGGTTCCCCGAATCGCCGGCTATCTCCGGTTCATGGGGCCCGGATATCTCCAGTCGGCGATGACGCTCGGCGGCGGCAGCGCGTTCGCGGCCCTCTTCAGCGGCGCCGCATTCGGCTACCAACTCCTCTGGGTCGCCCCCGCCGCGATGCTCCTCGGCGTCGTCGTGATGAGCGCCATCGCCTGGCAAACCCTTTCGACCGGCGTCGATCCCTACGACGCCCTGAAGCGACACGTCCACCCCGCCTTCGCTTGGGCGTTCGCGTGGGGCGGACTGCTGAGTTCGATCATCTGGCAATTCGCGCAATACGCCCTCGCGGGTGCCATGATCGCCCTGCTCTTCGACGTGTCACCTGTGACCGGAGGCTTCTTGGCACTGGCGTGGTGCGTGGCCGTCGGCCTGCTCCATGGCCAAGCCCGGATCTTTATCCGCGCGTACGAGGTGATTCTGACCGTGATGGTCTGGTTCATCGTCGTCGCCATGGCAGTAGTCGTCTTCCAATCCGGGATTCCGGAGCCTTCGCAGGTTCTCCTCGGATTCATTCCGTCGATCCCCGATGACTGGACCGGCGTGGGGATCGACGGTGATCCCCCTCCGATCGCGGGCCTCACCCTGATCGTCTCCGGACTCGCCGCCGCGGTCGGGGCGAACATGCTCTTCGTCTACCCGTACACCCTCCGCAAGAACGGCTGGGGCCGCAGCCACCGCCGGCTCGCCCGCTACGACTTGGTGTTTGGGATGTTCATTCCATTCACCATCGCCGTCACCCTCATGGTCATCGCAAGCGCGTCGGTCTTCCACTACGGAGATGGTGGGTTCACCGGTGCCAAGATCCATCCCAAGGTTGCCGCGGAGATCTTTGCGTCGCCCGACCGACTCGGTCCGGTGATCGGACTCTGGATCTTCGGACTGGGCATTCTGGCCATGGCCCTCTCCTCGATCACCATGCAGATGCTCGCTTCTGGATTCGCGGGGGTGAAACTCTTCGGCATCCGCGAGAATTCCGTGGGTCACAAGGTGTTCATCCTGCTCCCTGCGATCGGGGTGCTCGGGGCCGTCTTCTGGTCGGACATCGCACCGTGGGTCGCGGTTCCAACCAACGTGATCTGCGGACTGTTCCTGCCCGCGTCGTACTTCGGATTCGCGATCCTCCAGCGAAACCGCGCCTTCCTCGCCGAGGACACCCCGAGAAACCCACTCGCGACCTGGTGGATCTCCGGCATGCTCCTCGGCACCGTCGTGCTGACGGTGTTCCTCGCCACCGTGGTGATCAAGAGCGGACCGGGCTTCGTCGAGAAAATCTTCGGACTCATGGGATTCATGGGAGCCGACGGATGAAGACCGTCGTGGAACTCCCCGACGGCCCCCTAGAGATCGACGACGATCCGTGGCGCACGCTTCGAGACGGCGTGGATGCTTCTTCTCCGCTCCCCCGCCTCTGCTACGCGGCGGCGCACGTCGTCATGGATGCCAAGTACGCGAGCATCGACCATTCAAGCGAGCGACCGGGATCCGCGGCGGAGATCGCCGCCCATCTCGATTGGAATGCGACGATGGCAGTTCGAGAACGCATCGGTTCCACCGGCATGGGCATTGCCGAAGCCATGGACACCGCCCAGCGATTCGACCTCGGCTGGGATGCGGCCCGTGAACTCATCGAACGAACCGGACGACTCGGACTGCCGGGAGGATTCTGCGCCGGCGCCAGCACCGATCACCTCACTCGAATCGAGACCACGACTGACCTTCTCGACGGGGTGGTCGAACAGATCGGCGTGATCCGCGCTGCGGGTGGCGTCGCGGTGGTGCTGCCCATGCCCAAGCTCTGCGAGCTTGGCATCGACGAGGACGGCTTCGTCGAGGTGTACGCGAAGATCGCCGAGGCCGCCGGCGACGGACCGTTGATCGTGCACTGGCTCGGCCCAATGTTCCTGCCTTCGCTCGAAGGATATTTCCCCGGGGAGTCGTTCCTTCGCATCATGCGGGCAAACCCCGATCGCTATCGGGCCGCAAAGCTCTCGATGCTCGATCACGAGCTCGAGGTTCGACTGCGAAGCGACCTCCGCAACCGCGACCAGATCATGCTGACTGGCGATGACTTCCACTTCGGGGCCTTGATCGCCGGGGAGACCGGGGCCTTTGCCGAGCCGACCGGGGCCACGGAATTCGACGGTCGAACCATCGAACTCGGCGACTTCAGCCACGCGCTGCTCGGGATCTTCGATGCGATTGCATCACCAGCGGCGCTGGCCCTGCGGCGACTCGCGATCCGCGATCGCGCCGGTTTCGATGAGATCATGGCTCCGTGCGAGTTACTCGGCCAGAAGATCTTTGAAACCCCGACCCGACACTACAAGACGGGCCTGGCCTTTCTCTCTTGGCTCAACGGATTCCAACCGAATCCGATGCTGGTGAATCACGAGCAGCACGCTCGGGACATCGGTCATCTTCTGGAAGTCGTCCGTCTGGCCAATGATGCCGGCGCGATCACGGACGCCGCGACGGCTGCCGCGAGACTCCACGAATGGCTTGGGTCGAATTGAATCACCCCGCTCGCTCGATCCAACGATGACCGCCCACGGAATCAGCCGACCCGCGGTACCCTCGCGATCATGAGCGATGATACTGATGATACTGATGATACTGACGGTGATCTAAATCCCACCCCGTGCCGATGCGAGCGCATTCGTCTCCGAGAGGTCGGCCCGTCATTGTGTTGGATGATCTTGCTCGTCTCGGTCGCGGGATGCGCCACCCGGACCGTCGACCTCGAAGGCACCGCGGCACCGAATGTCCGGATCGTCGAAGCCGTCGACACCGCCATTCCGGTTCTTGCCGTGACTGATCCCGAGTCGGCCGCCCGATGGCGACGATGGATCGACACCAACCCCCAGCAGAACTCGATTCCGGGGATCGTCGATCCCATGGTGATCCAGTCGATCCCCGGCACCTTCAAAATCACCGCGTATGCCGCTCCCATCCTCGACGCCCGGCGGGAAGCCGATGAGGTGTACCGGTATCCGATTCTCGCCGCGCCACCCCCCGAGATCGAAACCGCGACCCTCCCGACTCGAAGGCAACTCGCCGACGGATCGGTCATCTTCACTGACATCCTCGGATGGGTTGCCAACGGTCTCGATGCCTATCTCGCCGAAGTGAATGGTTCGACCGCGCTCCGATTCCCAGGCGGCGAACTCGAGTGCCTGGCCTGGGTCCGAACCAACGAACGCGAATACACCAGTCTGGGGCGGCGACTGGTGGACGAGCAACTCGCCGATCTCGCGACCATCGATCTCGATGTGATTCGCGAGCTTCACGAAGCGGATCCCGAGACGGTCGAGCGGCTGATGCTCGACAACGATCGAGTCGTGTTTTTCGAAGTCATTCCAGCTGATCGATGGCCTCGGGCCTCCACCGGGGTTCAGTTGATTCCTCGTCACGCCCTCGCCGTCGACCCGGAGGTCATTCCCTTGGGAAGCGTGGTGATGATCGAAGAACTTGGCGGGACGCCGATCATCGCGGTCGCCGTCGACATCGGTGGTGCGATCAAGGGACGTCGACTCGACCTCTATCTGGGTGCGGGCGCCGCCGCGGTCGCGGAAGCGGGCCGGCTCGTCGATTCGGTTCAAATCTCGATCATCAAACCCGTCCTCGGAGATTGAGCGTCACGCCGACGCTAGGGTCGGTTGATCCGAGGTCGTCAACCGAGCAGGAGACGTTCGACCGCCGGCACCAACGCCGTCACCCCGAATCCCGCCAGCATCGCGGCCAGCCCGCTCGAGAGCACCAGGATCACCACTTCAGTGGCGATGATCAGGGGAACCCTTGAAGGCGTGCAGCCAATCAGGTGCATGGTCTCGATCTCGGCGGCACGGATGCGGACCGACAAGGCAATCACCACCGCGATTAAGAGAACCGTTGCAACGGCCACCACGCCCAGTACGGCGAGCAGGATTCGCCGGACCCTGAACACCTCGACCAGCAGCCGATCGACCACCTTGGCAGCTCGGACCAGTTGAACCCGGACTCGGCCGGTCTCCGCCCGCGCGAAGAGGATCGTCCCCGCTTTCGCGTCACGAGGCAACACGATCGCCGCGTTGACCGGGAGATCCACCGTCTCTCCGTGAAAATGGAAATCAGCGACGTTCTCCGGCGTAATTTCCACAAACTCGTGGATCGCCGCGTTCATTCGCACCACGGAAGGCTCGTCGTCACCGCCGGTGCGACCCATCACCAGACGCTCATCGACCTCTTCATCGACCTTGATGTGGCCATGACCACGGCCTTGCACGATCCAAGCCGTGCTGGTCGACGCGAAGACCGCGGCGTCGTCGGGACTGCCCGACTCGGCGAGGACGCCGACCACCCGCATCCGCAACGGGTAGGCCCCGGCGAGATCAAAGATCTCCCGAGGTTCGGTCACGATCTTGTCATCGACGACGATCCCCTCGCGGGAGGCGACCGCAGCGCCGACCACGCATTCTCCGGCCATCGCGAAATTTCTGCCTGACGAAATCTCTAGGCCACGAAATTCCAGGTAATCCGGATCGGTGCCGACCAACGGCCCGCCCTTGACGCGATCACCGAAGACCAGCGGCAGCACCATCGCCAGATCGTCGGCGCGAAGCGCGTCGACCTCGGCCTGGCTGATCGTTGCCGCGGGAGGTTCTCGAAAGTAGATCGCGGAAAGCACAAGGTCGATCGGTGATCCGGCGGCGCCGGCGACCAGCGGCGTTGAATCCGCTCGAGCCCGAAGCGCCTGCTCACCCGCGTCGACGAGACGATCGATGGCGATCGGAAGGAAGGCGACGAGAAACAACGCGACGCAGAGCAGGGCGGTGCGACCCCGATGATGGCTCAAATGTTTGCGGGCTAGGAAGAACGCGTGCCGAAGTCCCGTCATGACGGTGCCTCCGTAACTCGACCGACGCCGTCGGTCCGCGTCAGGCCTTCGCCGAGATCCACCACTCGATCGAAGGCGTCGAGCAGATCATGGTCATGGGTCACGGCGAGCACTGCAGCGTGCTTCTCGCGAGCGGCATCGAGCAACGCTTCCAGAATGACCCGCTTGTTGGCAGGGTCGAGGTTGCCGGTCGGTTCGTCGGCCAGCACTATGCTGGGTTCGGTGACCAACGCACGGCAGATCGCGGTCCGTTGACGTTCGCCGTGGCTCAATCGCGTGATGCCACGCCGACGAAGATGGGCGATTCCCAACCGCTCGAGAAGACCATTCGCCCGGTCCCGGGCCGCCGGATCGAGTCGCAGTCCGCCGAGACGGAACGGAAGAAGAATATTCTCCTCGACGTCGAGATGCTCGAGCAGACGAAAATCCTGAAAGACGAATCCGATGCGGGCGAGTCGAAGGCTTCGCCGCGCAGATTCTCCGAGCGTCGATAGATCAGTCGTGTCGATCATCACCCGCCCGGATCGTGGTGTAATGATCCCCGCCGCAAGGCGGAGCAACGTCGTCTTCCCGCAACCGCTTGGACCGATCACGGCGATCGACTCGCCACCACGGACCTCCAGCAAAGGTACGGCGAGGCGGAATCCATCAACGGCACCCGCGGGTGCCGGATAGTCGAATTGAAGATCAGTCAGACGAAGCACGGGGGCGTACCATACCCGCATGACCCCCATGATCCGCATGACCCGCATGACCCGCATGACCCCATACCTCTCCACTCTGCGACTTTTCCTCGGACTCAGCGTCCTCCTGATCGGCTCGGCCTGCGACCGTCCGGAGGCCCCCGGCCGAGGCGTCAGCGATCCGCGGACCATCGCGGTGTCCAACTATCCGTTGGCGTACTTCAGCGAGCGGATCGGCGGCGAGCGGATCAACGTTGATTGGCGGATCCCGAAGGACATCGACCCGAGTTCCTGGTCCCCCGACGGCGATGATCTCGCCGCGATCCAGGGCGCCGACCTCATCTTCCTCAACGGAGCGACCTACGAGAAGTGGCTTCCGACGGCGAGTCTCCCCGTGAGCCGCGTCGTCGACACCACCGCCGGGGTGAAGGATCAGCTCCTCCCTTCAGGCGACGGCTCCATTCACGCACATGGTCCGGAAGGCTCGCACTCCCATGTCGGTACCGCATCGACCACGTGGCTCAACCCGGAGATCGCCATCGCCCAAGCCACCATGATCCACGATTCACTGGTGCGAATCCTGCCCGCCCATCAGGAGGAATTCACTTCCAATCTTGGACTTCTGATTCGAGAACTCCAGGAACGGAGCGCCCCGATCGAGCAAGCCGTCAACGCCGCTCCGAAGACTCCCGTCTTCTTCAACCGTCCGGTCTACCAGTATTTGGTGGACCGATTTCGCATGAATGGAACATCTCTGCAATGGGAGGCCGGCGCGACGCCGACCACCGAGCAACTCGAGGAACTCGAGGCACTCCAAGTTGACCATCCGGCGGCGTGGTTCATCTGGGAGTCGCCACCGACTCCCGAAGCGATCGCCGCGCTCCAGGAGCGAGGTTTGCAAAGCATCGTGTTTGCACCGTGCGGAAACCGCCCCGAATCCGGCGATCTACTCGAGACCTTCGACGCGAACGCCATCGAACTCCGTCGCGTCTATGGCGTCGAGGAGGATTGAAGTTCGATCGGTACCGCGAGCACCGCCATGGTCTTCCGGCCAAGACGAAGCCCCAGCACCTCGACCGTCACGCCCTTCTTGGCTCTTGGAATCCGCTTAAATTCGCGACTCCAGGCATCGACATCGATCGCCGCCGCTCGGGTGCGGACGATCACTTCCCCAAGTTCGTCGCCGAAGCGTTTTCGTAGCGCCGACGCCACGGTATCGGGCCGTGGCGGCAGGACTTCTAGAATTTGGACCGCCCGAAACCAATCGCCAGACACCGACTTGATCGCTTCCAAAGGGACCGTCACCAGGCCGAGACCGACCGCCAGCTCACCGGCCAGCGACGCATCCTCACCGATCGCTTCCTGCAAGGCCGCGGCCCCGAGTTCGAGCCGTTCGATTGCAGGGTGGAAGGTCAGCATCGCCCCGTTGAGCTCACCCGCACCTGCACACCCACTCGGCGAACCCGAGAGCGTGCGCCCGGAGGGGAGATCGACCGCCTCGCATGGTTCGACCGACGCCAGGGTTCCCGTCCACACCACCGCCTGCACCAAACGCCCATGTTCGGCGATGATCGAAAGCGATTGATTCGAGTGCAATTCTGGCGTCGGCCGCGGGAGTCCGGGGCCGAGTTTGACGGCCCCCCCTTCAGCCTCGGCGACGATCCGTCGAATCGAATCGAGATCCGGAGCGAGATCCTCAAGTCGCCACGATCGACGCCCGGAGGATTCGTCGCGTCGTGCAGGATCGATATGCACGAGTGGATGATCGATGAGCGTCGTCTCGACCGACTCCACCCGGGCCGTGACTCCGGCATTCCGGCCGGCCATCCACGCCCGGAGCGGATCATGATCGACCACCGTACATGGGCCTCGGCGGGCCAACGCCATGGCATCACCGCCGATGCCGCAGCACAGGTCCAGCACCGGCGAATCACCAAATCGGGCGGCCTTCCACGCCGCGACCGTCTCGCTCGTGGCCTGTTCCAACCCGGCTCGATCGAGCATCAACGTGCTCGCGTCGGCGAACTTGCCGGATGCCCGTCCTCGAGCGCCAGCCAGTTCGATCGCTTCGGCCACCGGTGCATCCGGAAAGGACTTCCGAAGACGCACCACCGAGGCGGGCGTGATCCCGTCGGCGACGACGAGGGCGGCGGCCGCGAGGACCGTGGCGGCCTCGGGTTCGGCCAGTTGCTTCCAGGCGTCGAGTCTTGGGTCGGGCACGCGTCGATGCTACCACCGGGATTCGACGCCGACTGGGTTTCCCCTCATGCGATGCCCCGAGTCCCGTCGAGGTAGCATTTGACGCTCGGCGGCATCACGATGAACCGCCCACCCCACGATCCACCTTTACGATCCACCTTTCCGCAACCTCGGAGTTCAACCATATGACCGACATCCGTACCGCCGACGTGATGCGTGCCTCCGGGACCTTCGCGGTCGCTGAAGGTGTCTTTTTGATCCTCGGCGGCGTGATGCTGGTCATCGCGCCTTTCGCCTCCGTCGTCCTGCTCACCCAGTTCACGGGAGCATTGCTCCTTCTGGCGGGAATCATTGGTGCGATCCGTGCCGCGGGATCGCCCCACGGGGAGCATGGGAGTGGCGCCGGAATCCTCGGCCCGATCATCGCGGCCCTTGCGGGGTTCATCCTGCTGATCGACCCAACCCTCTCCGCGGCCTTCATCACGAAGGTCCTCGGCGCGATTCTTCTGATTACTGGAGCGATGCAGATCGCCGCGGCATGCGGCATGCGGGGCCGGGATCAGTGGACGCTCGTCCTCGCGGGCGGAATCGTGACGGTGATCCTTGGCATCTTTGTGTTCATGTGGCCGGCCGCCGCGATCCTCGTCTTCGCAATCTTCACCGGCATCCAACTCCTTTTCCTTGGTGGCATGGTGATCCGTAGCGGCTGTGAACTCCGTCGCGTCGCCCGCCGGTCCTGACGTTGAGTGTTTCGAGGTTCAACCGGGGGTTTTTGCGGACCCCAGGGAGTTCCCATGGTCGCCACCCTCCCGAAGTCTTGGATGTCGGTTAGATTCCAGACATGACCTCGGAAACCCTCCCCCGACCGACGATCGCTCAGACCTCGTGGATGATTCTGGCGACCAGCGTCGCCGCCATCCTCGCAGGGATCGCGGCGCTCTACTTCGTCTACGCGGATCGTGGCGGCGAGCAGGTGGTGAAATGGTTCTCCGGTGATCGATCACTTCTCGGGATCGAATTCACCGGGATCTGGAAAATCATTCTTCCGGCGATGGGTGTCGCGGTCACCATGCCGCTGATCATCTGGCTGCAGAGACGTTTCTTCCCCGGAACGGAAGGCACCGGCATTCCTCAGGCGATCGCGGCGCTCCAGATCGGCGATCGGCCCGAGCGAAAACTCATGCTTTCCCTCCGGATCGCACTGGGGAAGATACTCCTACTCAGCCTCGCCCTGATCTCCGGCATCACGGTCGGCCGCGAAGGACCGTCGGTCCATGTCGCCGCGTGCTGCATGCACCTCAGCGGACGATTCTGCCGATTTCATCCCTGGCTGCTCCAACGTGGCCTGATTCTGGCCGGGAGTGCCGCGGGAATCGCCGCCGCGTTCAATGCGCCGATCGCCGGCGTGGTCTTCTGCTTCGAAGAGGTCGGGCGGGTCTTCGACAAAGAGAGCGTCCCGACCATTATCCGAACCGTGGCGATCGCCTGCGTCATCGGCGTCGTCGTCCTCGGCGATTATGAGTTCTACGGATCAAGTAATTCCGGCGCCACCCTGCCCTTGGCGATCAATGGTGATCTCGGAGCCTGGCTACTCGACATGCGTCAGTGGTTTGCGGTACCGCTGGTGGGGCTGATCGGCGGTCTGCTCGGCGGAGGTTTCGGAAGAGGCGTGGTAATCGGCAGTCGACGTCTGGCATCCTCGCTGGTTCATCGGCCTCTCCGGACCGGCGTGGTCCTCGGACTAGCCCTCGCGGTAATCGGAATCACCTCGGGCGGATCAAGTTACGGAGGCGGCCACGCCCAAGCACAGGAGATGCTCGAATCCGCAGCGAGCACCGGTGTTCCCATCGCGAACTGGGGTGATCCACTCGCCAAGGCCGCCGCGAGTTTCGTCAGTCTGGTGAGCGGTATTCCGGGGGGATTATTCGACCCGAGCCTCGCGGTCGGTGCTGGACTCGGCCAGATCACCCACGGCTTCTTCCAAGCAAACATCGCACCGGGCATCGGACTGCCTGAATTGATGCTCCTCTTCATGGCCGCCTACTTCGCGGGCGTGGTGCAGAGTCCGATCACCGTGTTCGCCATCCTCTTCGAGATGACCGGTGCCTACGGCATGGTGCTCCCGATGATGTTCGCGTCGATGATCGGCGCGATCGTGGCGAGAAAGATCTGCGAGCCATCAATCTACGAGGCGTTGGCCGAATCCTTCCTCGAGGCCAAGGGCGTGAAGCACCTCGCTAAATCGCAACCTGATTCGAGCTGATCGCGAAGAACGCCACTCGACCGCAAGGGTCAACTGGCCTCGGTGCCGTCCCCTCGGAGGCTCCGGGTGATCGCCGCCTCGTGGACCGGCATACTGGCCTTGTCCAATGACTCCTTCGCGGCATGGAAGGCATCAGCGTCCACGGACCTCGGGTCTTTCCGAGCGCTCGCGATGAACTCCTCCACGATCGCAAGATGCGACTCCACTGATTCGGTCGTCGACGCAGGAAGAACATCGCGGACGCGGGCCAGCGCCTCTTGGATCCATTTCACATCCAGCGCCGCGTTCACTGCGAGATCCACCACCCGATGCACCAACATGTCTTCCCGGGCATGGGTGTAGGAATCCGCCTCGATCTGCGCCACTTCCTCACGGGTGAGCCCGTTGCTCGGTACGACCTGGACCCGGGCTCGCCGGCCGCTCCGACGTTCCACGGCCTCGACCCCCAGCACGCCGTTCGCATCCACGTTGAAGGTGACCTCGATCTGAGGGATCCCTGCGGGCATCGGGGGCAGACCACGGAGTTCAAAACGCGCGAGGCTGCGGCAGTCCGCCACCATCTCCCGCTCTCCCTGGACCACATGCAAGGCCACGTTGACCTGTCCATCAACGCTGGTCGAGAACATCTCGACCGCCTTTGTGGGGACCATCGTGTTTCGCACCACCAACTTGGCCACGGCGCCGCCGGCGGTCTCCAGACCGAGGCTCAGAGGAATGACATCGAGCAGAAGTGCGTCCCGACGGACGCCGGCCAGAATCGACCCTTGAACCGCCGCGCCGAGGGCGATCACTCGATCCGGATCCAGCGCCACGTATCCGGGGCTTCCGAACCACTGCTCCACCGCCTCTCGAATCATTGGCATTCGCGTCGAACCACCGACCAGCACGACCCGATCAATCTTCGAAATCTCGAGTCCGGCATCCTTCACGGCGCGTCGGCATGCGTCGAGGGTGCGATCGACCAGGGGTCGTGCCGCCTCTTCGAACGCCGCCCGCGTCAATACTCGGTCGACGTCGGGAAGCACGCCGCTCCCGTCGAGCACCAGCCGGGTGGCATCGGCCTCGCTTAACGCGATTTTCGCACGAGCTCCGACTTCTCGGAGGATCGCCAGCCGACGAGCACGATCGGTTCCGTCCCCTCCGGCGATCGCTTCGTCGATCAGGTCTCGTATCAAGACCCGATCGAAATCATCACCGCCGAGATGGGAGTCACCCGACGTCGCGAGCACCCTGAAAATCGACTCGCCCTCGGCATCGTCCGGATCCGGCGGCATCACCTCAAGCACGGTGACATCAAAGGTGCCGCCGCCGAGGTCGTAGATGACGATGGTCTCCGCCGCTCCCCGGCTTCCGATCCCGTACGCCAGCGCTGCGGCGGTCGGCTCGTTGAGAATGCGCACCACCTCGAGTCCTGCGAGACGTCCCGCATCTCGAGTCGCTTGTCGTTGCCCATCGTCGAAGTACGCCGGTACCGTGATCACGGCTCGCTTCACGGCCTGACCCAACGCCGCCGAAGCCTGATCGCGGAGATGCGAGAGGAGATCCGCGGAGATCTGCTGGGGCGTGCGGATGACCCCGTCGATCTCGACGCTCGCCAGACCACGAGGTCCTTCAACAACGGAGTACGGAACCACGGAGGCTTCCTTCCGTCGATCGGCGTAGCTTCGGCCCATGAACCGCTTGACGCTGAACACCGTCCGGGTGGGATGGATTTTTAGATCTGCGGCCGCGGCGGCCCCGACCGCCTCGACGACCTCGCCTGCGTATCGAATCACCGAGGGCACGAGATCTTCCTGATCATCTTCCTGATCATCGCCGGCGAGTCGCTCACCAAGTCTGAGGACGCGAGGCCCGCGGGCGTCGGCCACGGCGACGAGGGAATTTGTGGTGCCGAGATCGATTCCCACAATCAGGTCGACCGGGTCGATGGGGCCATCGGTCTCAACTGGCGAACTCTCCTCGCCGGGCGAAGGTTTCGCATCGAAGTTGTCTTGCTCGTGACCGGACATTCCGAACAGTTTACGAACCCACGAGGAAGCACGACGGCCAATACCTAGAAAACGAACCCGGATCGTTCTGATCCAGGTTCATCGATATCCATCGTATTGAGGAGAGACGCGAAGAGCCTCTGGCCTCAACAGCGCACCTGGGCGATCAGACCTGCGATCCAGTCCTCCGCCGAGAGGCCCTGATCGGGGGTTCCCACACTTCAGATCAGTCGGTTTCCATCAGAGGGGTGAGCCGCATGGTGGGTTCCTCGTCAACCGACCCTTCCGAGGGCGAAGCGGGAGTCGGCGTGTCCGGTCCGGCAAAACGACTCGCCAGCTCGGCGAGCCGCTCGCGGATTCTCCCCTTGCTCGCCATTGCTTCGGCGAGAATCTCCTGATCGACAATGACCTGATTGGTGCTCGACGATTCGTTCACCGTCGAGCCACTCGTTGATTCGCAGATGTTCTTGGAGTTTCTTGACACCACGATGTTTCCAGTTGTTGACGGTCGAAACGTTCACGCCGAGCGAACGTGCTGCTTGTTCGTGACTCAATCCCCGGCACACGATCAGATTGATGGCGGATCGTTCGTGGTCGTTGAGACTCTTCATGGCCGATCCAAGTTCTCCGGCGCGAATGAATTCCTGCTGAACTTCACCCGCTACGACCTTGGATTCTGGAGCCTCATCTGTCCTTCTCGAACGCCGAAAATCCTCCCTTATTTCGCAAAAACGACGATCTCGGTGATATCCCTTTCGAACCAGATTCTCACCGACTCTGTAGAGGTAACTCACTGTCACCACTCGTCTTTCAAGATTTTCCACCCGCAGCAACCGAAAAAACACCTCTTGAGTGACATCCGCGGCTCGTTCGGCTCCGACCAGTCGACACAGGAATCCGAGGACCTTGGAATGATGGGCCTCGTAGAGGTTCTTCACCATCAGGATCCGCGCTGCCGGCGGCGGATGCGGCTCCAGGTGGTTTCGAGAAGCGTCGAGCGGTGACGGCGCACTACTTTTCGATTCGGTGGAGATCGACACGGTGGAAGGTCTGGCCATCTCGTTGGTTCCTTTCTGCAGCGTCAGCACTGCAGGAGGTGCGAGTCAGCCCCCTCGCAGACGCGGGGAGGCACATATTCGGCGGACGCGACTGTACGCACCGAGATCAAGGCCACCCCGACCTCGGGCGGTTTTTCTGGTGGATCTTGTGGGCCCGTTCCTCATTCGCCCCCCCAGCCCCTACAGACCCTCCAAACCCCACGCATCAGTTGGTCGCCGGGACCGGGGTGGTGATCTACGTGATCCAGAGGATCCAGAGGATCCTCGCGCCTGAATTGATCGGAAGTCCGGAAACCTTGATTTTGACGAAGATCCACCAAGACTCGAAAACACTCTTCAAAGCCCGGGTTCTCCCCCGAGTGGATGGCCTCAGTCACCGGTCGACCGCAGAAATCAGATCACCAGAACGCACTCTCCAGAGGAGTCGCCCTCGCTGCCTCCGAGGGCGGCTCCTCTTTTTTTCCTGAGGCGTGAATCGGCGTCTCCGCACCGAGCCCGACCGGACGGCTTCCGAAGCTCATCCTGCCGGTTGATCTGCCGTCGGAAGCCCGTCGAGCACGCCGTTGAACTGCTGAGCCGAGATCGATTGCAGGACTTCCAGTACCGCCTGCGTCTTTGCATCGAAGCGCCGTCCATCGGCCATCAACGTGAACTTCCGATGCGTCCCCTCGAGTCGCAGGTCGACTTCGAGTTCACGAGGGCCGGGACCCGCCGCCGGCACGAACGACTTCTCCATCCACCCGGCGTCCTTCATTGCCGCAGTGACCGCTGACCTCGCCTCGGGCGTGAAGGTCAAGCGAACCGGCGTCTCGTACTCGAGCGCGGCCTGCCCGCCGCCGAATCGGAAGGCCCCGTCCGAATCCCACTTGTAGAGCGCATACCGCTTCGCGGTTCCGTCCGCGTCAAGCAACCACAGATTGATCGCAGGCTGATTCGTCTCGCTCGGCGCTCCGGCCACCGAACCCGGGCCAACGCAGCCGACCAACGACATGGCGGACATCAGGATCGCCAGTGCACCAGACGCCATGGCGATCGTGACACCACCGCGATGGCGCCGCGGACTCGGGACGACGTTGATTCTTCGGGACGTGTTCATGAGGGCTCCTTCGCCTTCTTGTCGTCGCGATAACGGCTCCAGGGATCCGGTCCGAAGTCGTATCGTTCGGGGAACCGGATTGAATCGTTCGGCGGAACGTCCCAAGCCCATGCCAAGGCCGCCATCCGTCGCATCGCCGTCCTCATCTGCGGGTCTTCGGCATCGAAGGTCGTCGCGTCCTTGGGGCTGGCATCTTCGGGAATCTCGAATCGCCGGACAATGGTCCAGTCACGACCTCCGCGCTGGAGATACAGAATCTGAATCACCTCGTCGTCGCCAGGCTCGAGCAATTCCAGATTGCCGGTGTAATTTCCTGCGGAGGGCGATCCGAAGTCCAAAATGTCCATCTCCTTCCAGAGCTCGACCAGCTGGGTGCGGTAGAGCACTCGCGTCGCGCCCGGACGATCATCCACCCCCAGATTGGCGCCGACATCAGCTCGAAGGACACCGTCGGGCAAGACGATCGCCCGTGCCGGCCGGAGCTGCACCGGCCAGGCCCCGGGGTCTCTTTCAATGCGAATTCCGAGACCTTCTCCCACGATCACCGTGGCGTCGATGACCGAATCTTCGGCCAGACCATCGGAATCGAGCCGAGACGGGGTGCCCGAGCAACCCGCCGACGCGATGATCGGAAGTCCACAGGCCAGAAGGAGCGTGACGATTCGTTGAAGACTGGATGCCATGTGTGGAAACTAGCAGGCCCTCGGGCGGCCCGCCCGAGGGCCTGACGGGGTACTCTCCTCGAACCATGCGAACGAGCATCACTTGGCTGAATGATTACCTGGATCCCGCCCTCGACGCCCAGACCCAGGCCGACCTCCTCACCGCCGCCGGATTCCCCTACGACGGTGAGGACTTGGCGGAGAACGGCGAAGCCTGGCAGGAGATCGAAACCACGAGCAATCGCGGTGACTGTCTCTGTCACTTCGGGCTGGCCAGAGAGGCCGCGTTGCTGGGTGGCTCCCGCCTGAAGACCCCCAAGGTCTCGCTTCCGCAAGGGGGCCCACCGGTCTCGGAATCGATCGAGATACGGAACACCGAGCCCGACCTTTGCCCCCTCTACACGGGGCGGGTGATTCGCGGCGTCAAGGTGGGGCCGAGCCCGGATTGGCTCCAGCAACGATTGATCGCGATCGGCCTGGTGCCTCGAAACAATCTCGTGGACGCCACCAATTTTGTGCTGTTCGAGTACGGACAGCCCACCCATGTCTTCGATCTGGACACCCTGCGGGGCGGACGAATCGAGATCCGTGCCGCTCGTGCCGGAGAGTCCTTCCTTCCCATCGGCGAAGACGCGGAACCGATCAAACTGGTTCCGGAGGATCTCGTGATTGCCGACGCCGAACGAGCGATCGCCATCGCCGGCGTCAAGGGTGGCGCCGAGACCTCGGTGACCGACGGCACCACAAACATTCTCCTCGAGGCCGCGACCTTCGATCCGGTCGGCGTTCGAAACACCTCTCGACGGCATCGCCTCGCCAGCGATTCCTCCTACCGATTCGAGCGAGGGGTCCATCCCGCGGATATCGCCGTGGCGACCGACCGTCTGACCGCACTCATTCTCGAACTCGCCGGTGGCGAACTCTGCGACGGAACCGCCGCAGACGGAAAGCCGATTCCGAGTGCTCGCGCCGTCTCGATGCGACCCACTCGCTGCCGCGCCGTACTCGGCATCGACATCTCGGACCAGGAGATCATGCGACTCCTCGAGGGACTCGGATTCGCACCGAACGCCGAGGCGGAGAACATCCGATGCACCATCCCGCCCCGACGCCTCGACATCGACCGTGAAGCCGACCTGATCGAGGAGATCGCGAGGACCCACGGGCTCGACGCCCTCCCAATCAACGAGACCATCCGGATCCGAGCGGTCGCGCCACGGCCGGTTGACGAAGGACTCAACGCCGTTCGCGAGATGCTCGTCGGCGCCGGATTCCACGAGTCCGTCACGCATACCCTGATCGGCCCCGACGCAGCAGCGGCATTCCTCGAGACGGGGCATGCAGTACTCACGGTCGACGATGATCGGGCCGCGGCCGAGCCGATACTCCGCCCGAGCCTCGTTCCGAGTCTTCTTCGAGTGGCGAAGCACAACCATGACCTTGGGACGAGCAACGTCCGCTTCTTCGAGACCGCGTCGGTCTTCGATCAATGCAAAGGCGTGCATCGCGAGCGCCGGCTGCTCGGATTGCTCGTCGACCCCCCCGCTGGCAGTCGCTCCCGCGACCATGCCTCGCTCGGGCAGGCGGCATTTGGCGTTCTGCGAACGACCATCGATCGAGTCGTCCGAATCGTCGGCGGTGGCAACGTCGAGATCGACGAATCCGTGAACATTCCTGGTTTTTCCTCGTCAGGCGCGATTCGAATGGACGGCCGTGTGATCGGCAGCCTCGGGGTGGTTGATCCGGGCGTCGCCCAGCGACACGGACATGACCGACCGCTGGTCGCGGCGGAAATCGAACTCGCACCCGACGGCGTCGCGGAGGCGCTCTCGACTTGGCCGCCGGAAAACACCGCGGCCGCGTTGCCTGCCTTCCCCGCGATCGACCGCGATCTGACGATTCTGATCGACGAACCAATCTGCTGGGCCGAAATTGAACGAGCGATTCATGCCGGGACGCCGGAGCTTCTGGAATCGACAGAATTCGTGACCGTCTTCCGCGGCGGCAAACTCCCGGCAGGCCGCAAGGCGATCACCCTCCGCCTCCGGTTTCGAGCTCCGGATCGCACGCTCCGGCACGAAGAGGTCGATCCCCAGATGACCAACATCACCGCAAGGCTCATCGATGCGGTGGGCGGGGAGATCCGGCAATGAGTGAATTGAAGGGCCATTTCGCGAATCGGACGCTCGACGAGTTCACCGCCGACCTCGCAGCGAAGACGTCGGTGCCGGGCGGCGGAGCCGCCGCCGGTTCGATGCTGGCGCACGCCGCCGGACTCGCCGGGATGGTCATCGCGTTCAGTCACGGGAAGAAGAAATTCGCCGACTACGAATCGGACCTCGCCGAGGCCGCGGGTCGACTCGAACGAATCCGCGAAGAGAGTCTGGAACTCGCCGATCTCGATGCACATGGCTTCAAGACGCTCGCCGATCTCTGGCCGCTGGCCGAGGACGATCCGGCTCGAGTGCACGCATGGCCGGCGGCGGTGCATGGTGCCATCGCCGCACCACATCAACTCGTGCTCCGAGCCGCGGAGACGGTCCAGATCATCGAGCGACTGGTCGGACGATCGAGCACGCTCCTCCGAAGTGACCTCGCCATCGCCGGTCGGCTGGCCGGCTTTGCGGCGGAAGCCGCCGGTTGGAACGTGGATGTGAATCTCGGCTCGCTCCGCGGACTGGACAACGGCGCCCCGCTCGCCATCGCGATGGAGACCGAGACGCATGGGGCAATTCGCACTGCGATCACCGCCGCGACAGCCATCGATGCCGCCTGCAGAGCGGGCGGTCGGGACACCATCTCGTCCTGATGCGGCTCGGTACGCTCGCAACGAAATGCCCTCGTAGACTCGAGCTTGAGAACCGAACTCATGGCTGAATCGCATGACAACGTCGACAGAATCGACATCGACGGCCTCGAACAGTCTGCGAAGATCCCGCGGGGCGCTACCCATGCCAGTGATTCCGACCGCCGCTTCATCATGGTCTGGTTCCGTTGCTGCCATCAGTACGGCCGGCTGAGCCGAAACGCCGCGGCGACCCGGTACGAAGGTCGATGCCCTCGGTGCGGCGGCAACGTCTCCGCGGGGATCGGCCCCGGCGGATCGGCGCGGCGCATTTTCGAAGCGCGTTGAGTGCCGTCGCCAGACCTCCGGCACGATACGGCCTCGGGTAGGGTGTCCCCCGATGGAACTCCTCATTCTCTTCAGCATCGCCGCCACGATCGTGGTGATCCTCATGGTTCTCGCCACCATGCGCGAAGCAACCCGACCCATGCGTCGCACCATGGGCTGGGCGCTGGGCCGAGGCATGCCGACGGATCCGGGCGACGTCGATGTCCCCTTCGAATCCTGGGAGGTGGATCGCCCCGGTGGCGTCCGACTCCCCGTCTGGGATGTCCGCGGCCATTTTGAGTCAGGTCCGATCCTGGTGATGGTCCACGGATGGGGTCGGTCCCGACTCACCTGGCTTCCGCATCTCGAAGACTGGCGCCGTCGGGGATCGCGCCTGATCATGGTCGATCTGCGTGGTCACGGCGATGCCGAGCCTGACGGCGCGGGTCTCGGTGACCCCGACGTGGAGGATCTGGTCACCCTGCTGGATCGTCTCGACGCCCCCGACCAGAAGGCGATCGTGGTGATCGGGCGGAGCCTTGGAGCCACCGTCGCCATCCTCGCCGCCGCCGAAACTGATCGAATCGATGGCGTGGTCGCCGTCGCCCCCTACGAAACACTCCGGGTGCCGCTCCGTCAGCGACTTCTGCTCCGTGGACTTCCTTCAAGCTACGTGTCTTGGCTCGCGATCCAGGGACTCCGCATCATCGGGCGTCGCCCTCGTTCCACCCGTTCCGCGGCCGCTCGAACCAATGTCCCGATCCTCGTCATCCTCGGCGACGCAGATCCCATCAGTCCTCCAAATGATGCGATCGCCATTGCGGACGCCGCCCCCAAGGGGCGCCGCGAGATCGTCGCGGGGGCCGGCCACGGCAATCACTGGGATCTCAAAGGCGATCGACTCGACACCGCGGTCGACCAACTGATTCACGACGCCTCGACGTCGCGGGGCGAAGCCATGGCGAGCACCTCAAGCGCACCGGTTCGTGATTGAGACGCCGGTACCAGGCCTTGGACCCATCACCCGGAATGCCGGAATGAACGACGCCCCGCCGAGAGGCGGAGCGTCGTTGATCAGTTCATCGTGTTGCCATCAACGTGCCCGGCATCACCGAGCCTCGACGGCGAGGACTGGCTTCAGCCGCCCACGTTGACTGGAGGCAGGAACCACTGGCGATAGACCCAGCCGAGGTCGTCGGTGCTGAACTTCCAGACCGTCGGCCCGGTGAATCGCGAGAGTTCCTCGGGCGAAAGCTCCTTCATCAGATCGACCACTGCTTCGGCCATTTCGTCAGCGCCAGTGGCATCTTCGGGACCGAATTCACCCTGAGCATTGAGCATTCCCATCATCTGCTCCGCCATCTCGCGGCTGGCCGCGTACTGCTCGACGACGTTGACATAACCCCAACCCACCGAATCGCCGCCCGGCATCCGATCCACTGAATCGGTAAAGATTCGAAGTTCGGAGATCGGATGATCGATGGCCCCGGCGTTCAGGCCACGAATGACCTGTTCGGCACCCTTGTCATTCCCGATCACCAGCCAGTTGCCGGCGACGCACGCTCCCATGCCCTCGCCGGTCCACATCGTCTCACCGAGGAAGTCACGAGGCTGAAGACCCATCCCCGGGCCCAGCATCGCCAGCAGCGGCTGAACCTTCTGAGAATCGTTGGTCGGAATGATCACGGTGGTCCCGCCGGCCGTCGTCAACACGTGGATCGCGGGGCCGAGCGACTCCATCGCCGGCGTGACCATCGGTCCGAACTGATCGACCATGCCGTCGATTTCCTCGCCACCCATGGGCATCGCCGCGGACATCTTGCTGACCAACGGCATCAGCCCTTTGAAATCGAAGTTCATGCGACCGTAGCCGATCGCTTCGTCACCGACGATCTTCGGCGGCGCCTGACCGACCTGATCCTGCTCAAGAAGCAGGCCCATGATTCCGGATTTATCGTCCGGGGCAAGGATCGAAGCGGTGAGGACCATCGACGCGGTCGAGGGATCCTCCGGCATCGCAAGCCCGAAACCGTACCCACGAATGTCGCCGAACAACTCGCCGATCATCGGCTTCACCATGCCCGCAGGACCCATGAAGATCGGCGCGAGCAGGTCCTGCAACGGATCGGTGAGAAGTACGGCGTACGCCTCGGCACCGTCAAGCTGCTTGAGCGTATTCGTCCAATCGTCGGTCGAGGCGACCACCTTGGCATCGTCGCCGTCGAAGATGGCGAGCGCATCGTCGATCGCCAGCAGATCGTTGGCCATGATGAAGCGCGGTCCGTCCTGGACCACATACATGGTCGAAAGATCGGGGGCCATCTCCGAGGGATCGCCCAGCATCATCATCATGTCGTCCATTTCGCCGAATTCGTCGGCGGGGTCCTTCTCGTCCGCACCGGCGACACGCTTGAGAACCATGACCTCACGTCCACGGATCTCCTTCGATCCGACATCGATGTCGTCACTCTTCTTACAGGCGTCCAGTAGCGAGGCCATCATCTTGTCCGCCTCCTCGGCCTTCGCCTCCCAGTCGCCGTATCCGAGCATGAACGACTTCGACTGGCCGGTCTCCTCGTCGAGGTCGCTGTAGAACGCGACGCCCAAGTTCGCAGGCAAGGACATCGTGTCCATGTCCATGCCGGAGGCGGCAAATGCGTTCATCATGTTCTCGCGGGAGTTCTTGAACGCTTTTCCCAGCGTCTTCTGAACGGCTTCCGTCTTCCAAAGGCCGCCCAGTGGATTGCCGTTGAACCGGTCGCACAGGGTCTCGGTGGCGTCCGCCCCCATGATGAAGAAGGTTCCGGTTGGAGCGATGTCCGCGATCGTGTAGGTATCGGCCGCGATGGCTGTCGCGGCGAAACTGCTGGTCACGAGCACGGTGCTGAACATGAGATCACGCAAAGGTCGGCGAATCATTTTTGGATTCCGAAAGAGGGAGAATCTGACTGGATCAGGAGATGGCGAACACGGATTCACTGGGAATCCTCAAAGAAGTACTTATTAGAAGAGCTCAATCACCCGCGGTTCCGTCATCGAGAATCGCCGGTCCACCGGAGAGGCTTCGAGTCGGAGGCTGGTGGTAGATGTGCCCGCTATTCGGGTTTGAACGATCGTAGGTGAACGCTTCGCGATTCCGCACGAAGTCCTTTACGTATCGCGCAGGGATGGCGAATCCGAGGGCCTCACCTCCGAGAATCCCCATGTTGGTGATACCGATCACCTCGCCTCGCGTGTTGAACAACGGGCCCCCACTGTTGCCGGGGTTGATGGGCGTGTCGGTCTGCACGTAGGTCAGTCCGTTGAAGTTCCGCTGCGTCGTAGAGATCACGCCCTGGGTGAGGCTCCGTTCTAGGCCGAGCGGATTTCCGATTGCGAACACCGGCTGACCGATGTCCAGTTTCTCCGCGCCCTGAACGGGTGCGAAGAGAAACTTCTCGCCGGTGGGATTGACGATCCGAATCAACGCCAGATCGAGGTGATTATTGACCGCGACGAGTTCGACGTCGTCGATGTCTGTCCGCTTGAGTTTGCCGTCGGACTGCAGGAACCACACCGTCGCTCGCAGCGCCGTCTCACCCTGCACGACGTGTGCGTTGGTGATGGCATACCCGTCGGGCGAGATGATCACACCAGAGCCGAGACCGCCTGGCGTCGAGACCTTGATGACCGCCGAGCCGAGAATCTTCGCGTGTTCCTCGGGGCTCAGTTCAATGGGATCCACCGCGATCGAGAACAAGGTCCCCGAATCGGCCTCCGTCACGGCGGGGCCGGTCGCCGAGACGATCTCTTCGACTTGGTCGAGATCGAAGTTGACCACGGTCGGACCCACGTCGATCCAGACCGAACGATCATCTCGCTTCACGATGACGCCGCGAACTTCACCACCATCCTTGAGCCGAACGATGTCGTTGGACGACGGCGACGAAACTTGATCCGCCGCGGCAAGACCGGCGGGAATCGAGATCGCCACAAAGGCGAGGGTGAGGGCGACGCGTCGTAACTTTCGAACGTGCATGGGAATCCTCCAGGTCAGGTCCGGTACTATACCCGGCAGAGGCTCTTCCCAGAATTCGCCGAGCCTGCCGTTGCAACCCGGCTACGACCGCTCTTTCCTCGGAAAACCACCACTCATGACTCCCCTGCATCTCGCTCCATCGCTCGTTCTCCGCGTGACCATGGTGACCATGGCGGCTACCCCGACCGTGACGACGGGCATCCTTCAGGATGCCGAGACCGCCGCACACTTCGGATTCGATCCGCTAGAAGTAGTGCCCGTCGGGCCCGGCGCCGGACCGCTGGTCGCGGTCGACCTCGACAACGATGGCCTCAAGGATCTGGTGGTCGTCAACAACCACAAGAGCCGGATCGAATTTCTTCGACAGAAGAGCGATGCCGTGCCGGGCGAACCCAAGGCCCCTCGTCGTGCCAACGAACTTCCGGAACACTGGCGATTCGATCGCATCGAGATCCCGGTCAACTTTGAAGTCGCCGCCATCCAGACCGTGGACGTGGACGGCGACGGACGCCTCGACGTCGTCGCGGCCGGCCGGCCCGATGCGATTCAGATCTATCGACAAACCGAGTCGGGCGAGTTCGAGATGCTGCGACGAAATCGCATCCGCGGGCTCGGGGTCTCGCGTGACGGCATGGTCATCGGGGATCTCATTGGTTCCGACGGTCCGCTCGAACTGGTGGCCTTGACCGGTGGACGAATCAAGATCTGGCCCCTCGAGCGGAACGGCAGACTTGCTCCACCCCAAGAACTCAACGCCGGCGACGCCCGGATCATCGCGATCTTCGCGGAGGACTTCGACGGCGACGGGTTGCAAGATCTTGCGGGGATCGCCGCCGACGACGAGGCACCGGTTCGGATCTGGCTCGCCGCCAGAGAGAACGGGGAGAAGACCTTCGGTCCCCAACTTCGATTCGAAATGCCACCCATCGCCGAAGCCGCCGGAGTGATCGTGCCTGGTCGCAAAAACGCACAACTCGTGGTGATCGAACGCCCGACCAAGCGACTGGTGATCCACGAATTCCGGACCGACGATGCCGAAGGCGGCGAACCTTCGTTTGAAGTGCATGGCTTCACCGACCCGGGGGAACGTAAACGAGATGTGGTGATCGCCGATCTCAACGGTGATCAACTTCTCGACGTGGTCGCGACGGACCGAAAAAAGAACGCGGTCGCGACGTGGATGCAGATCCCCGGGCGAGGACTGGTAGGAAGCAGTACCTCCCCCAGTTTCGCCGTCCCCGACGCCGTCGAAGCCGGTGACGTCGATGGCGATGGCATCGCGGAGGTCTTCGTCCTCAGCACGGAGGAGGGCGTGGTCGGCCGAGCTTCCGCAGGATCTGACGGCATCGGTTTTCCTGAAGCCATGCGATTGCCTCCCGGCGACGTGCCGGTCGCCATGAAACTGGTGGACACTTCTGACGGGCCGAGACTTGCAGTCATCGCGTCGAACGAGAAGCGGTTCACCCTTGATCTGCTCGACTTCGACGGCGGCGAGCCCGAGTCCATCGACCTCGGCCGAGCGACCCGCGGCCCCGACACGATCCTCGACGTCGACGCTGATCACGACGGTCGGAAGGACCTTCTGGTCTTCACCGAGGACAAGCCGATGATCATGATCCTCGGCACTTCCGACGGCTATCAGGTGGTCGAGAAGGATGACATGCCGCAATTCGGACTGGTCAGCGCCGCTGGCGCCGCGAACACCAGTCGTTTCGACATCGATGGTGACGGTATTGAAGAACTCCTCGTCGCCGATCGAAACTTCATCCGAGCCCTTCGATACGACGCCGAAAAGGGCTGGACGGTGGTGGCCCAGCTCAATGCCGACGGCGACGCCAAACTCGTCTCGGTCGCGATTCTCGGCGATCGAATCGTCGCCGCGGATCGGGAAGGCAGACGACTGCTGATCTTCGAACGCGCGGGCGACGGTTGGACCGTTGCCGACGAGATCGAGATTCGCGGGATCGATCCGATCCGCATCGAACGCGGCGGATTCGGCGGGAACAACGAGACCGAAGACCTCCTTCTGGTCGGCAATGATGCCTTCGCCGTGGTTCGGCTGGACGGCAATCGGCCGCGACTGGTGGAGACTGGATCCTGGCGGCCCGACGACAATCGGAAGGTCCCCCACGAAGTCGGAACCGGCGACGTCAACGGCGACGGGCATCTCGATTTGATCTCACTCGATGCCGGGCTTCAGATGGCGGACATCCTGAGTTTTAGCGAAAAAGGCCGCCTTCATCCCATGACCGGCTTCACGGTGTTTGAGACGAAGATGTTCAGTGGCGGTGATCCGCGAGAATTCGAACCTCGCCAAGTGCTGATCGAGGACGTGACGGGCGACGGTGCCGCGGACATGATCCTCGTGGCCCACGACCGCATCCTGGTCTATCCCCAGAGCGTGATCGACGAGTGACTTCGCATGGAGAACATCCATTCTCTCTGAATTAGACTTGAATTCCGGCCCCCGAGGGGGAATGCTTCCATCGTGACTCCAGTCGACCGTCGATCCTTTCTTCTGCTCGCCGCCGCGACCACCGGTGGATTCATGGGTCTGCACCGCGCCGCCGGCTCCGATCGTCTGGGCTTCACAACCGCGGAAGATGGCTACGGAAAACTGATCCCCGACCCGGCCGGTGTCCTCGATCTCCCCGCAGGTTTCTCCCATCGCATCATCTCGCGATGGGGAGAGGAGATGGACGACGGGCTGCTGGTCCCCAACCTCCACGACGGAATGGCGGCGTTCCAAGGCAAAGGCGATCGAGTGGTGTTGGTTCGGAATCATGAACTCGGCATCGACACGGATCCGAGCCACGGCGCCTTCGGTTCCAACTTCGAGCGACTCGGACGCATCGATCCCGATTCCTTTTTCGACTTTGGCCGCGACGGACCCCCGGTTCTGGGGGGAACCACCACCGTGGTCTACGACCAGAGGACGGGTGAGGTGGTCAGCCACTTCCTGAGCCTTGCCGGGACCGGACGCAACTGTGCCGGCGGGATGACGCCCTGGAACACCTGGGTGACCTGCGAGGAGTGGACCCAGCGATCGAACGCACGCTGTGCGGTCGATCATGGATGGTGCTTTGAAGTCCCCGCGAGCACGAAACCCGGGCTCGCAACGCCACGCCCCCTCACCGGTCTCGGCCGTTTCAATCACGAAGCGATTGCGGTCGCTCCCGACGGCCGATGCGTCTACCTCACCGAAGATCGCAATGACGGCGTGCTCTACCGGTTCATCCCGAATCAACCCGGCCGACTCGCCGACGGCGGGCGTCTCCAGGCACTGATGATTCGAGATCGCCCCTCGATCGACCTTCGAAACTGGATCGATCCCGCCCTCGAGTCACCCATCGTCCGCCCCGGCGAGCAGCTGGCCGTCTCGTGGATCGACCTCGATGATGTCGAAAGTCCAGAGGATGATCTCCGCTTCCGCGCCTTTGACGCCGGCGCGGCGCGATTCGCGCGAGGCGAAGGCATGTGGACGGGACGGGACGCCATCAAGTTCGCCTGCACCACCGGAGGTTCCCAGCGGATCGGTCAGATCTGGAACTACCAACCGTCACCAGCGGAGGGCACGCCGGAGGAAACGGACTCCCCAGCCCTCCTCGAGCTTTCAATCGAAGCAACCGAGGGTGGCATTATCGAAAATGCGGACAACCTCACGATCGCCCCGTGGGGCGACCTCATCGTCTGTGAAGACGGCCCTCCGGGAAACGGACTCGTCCGGATCTCCCCGGACGGAACGGTCTCTAGATTTGCACTCAACCGCGTGAGCGGCAGCGAGCTCGCGGGCGCCTGCTTCAGCCCGGATGGGCGAACGCTCTTCGTGAACATCCAGCATCAGGGCCTGACGCTTGCGATCAACGGACCCTGGAAGGCCTAGTCGCCAGCGCCAGAAAACGCCCCGACAACATTTTGAGCCGTCGGGGCGTTCCGAATGGTCATGTTCGCTGGGGAAGAGATCCCCACCGGTGCTCAGCGATCGGCCAGATCGACGTAGGGCACATCGTGCGGTCCCACGTATGCGGCGCCGGGTCGGATGAGCTTGTTGTTCTTCAGATACTCGATGCAGTGGCCGGTCCAACCGCTCATGCGGCTGAGGGCGAACATCGGCGTGAACAGGTCGAGTTCGAGCCCGAGCGACCAGTAGGTCGTTGCGGAGTAGAAGTCGACGTTGGGGAAGATGCCCTTGGAGGCGACCGCCTCGTGCATGATCCCCTCGATCCGAGTGCTCATCTCGTAGAGCGGCATGTTGCCGGTATCGCGAGCGAGCCCTTCGGAGAACGTCTTGAGATAGGTCGCTCGCGGGTCGTACGCCTTGTACACCCGGTGGCCGAACCCCATGACCTTCTCCTTACGCTCCAACTTGCCCTTCATGAACTCGTCGACCTTGTCGAGGTCGCCGATCTCATTGAGCATCACCATGACGCCCTCGTTGGCGCCGCCATGCAGGGGACCGCGAAGGGCACCCACCGCGGCGGAACACGCCGAGTAGAGATCGCTGAGCGTCGAAATCACCACCAGCGAGGTGAACGTCGAGGCATTGAAGCCGTGATCGGCGTGAAGCACGAGGCACACGTCGAGCGCCCGGACCATGGTCGCGGTGGGTTCCTCGCCTCGGAGCATCCACAGGAAGTTGCTGGCGATCGAACGGTTCGGGTCGGCAGGGATGATCTCCTTGCCCTTGCGATGACGATCGAAGGCGGCGATGAGGGTCGGCGTCTTGGCCACCAGTCGGATCGCCTTGCGGATGTTGGCCTCAGGACTGTCGTCATCACACTCCGGATCGAAGAGCGACAGGGCTGAAACCAGCGTCTGCACCACATGCATGGTCGACGCGTCCGCGGGCGTCTCGCGAATCATCGCGAGGAGACCGTCGGGAATCGCGTATTCGGCTCGAAGTTTCGCCTCAAACGCGGTGAGTTCGGCGGGGTTGGGAAGTTGACCGTTCCAGAGCAGGAAGGTCGATTCCTCGAAGGTTGAGTTTCGAGCGAGCGAATCGATGTCGATGCCGACGTACTCGAGCACGCCATTCTCACCGTCGATGTAAGACATCTGCGTCTCAGCCGCGATGGTGTTGACGAGGCCTTGATCGAACTGCTTTTCGGTGGCGGTGCTCATGGCACGATGACTCCATTGGTCGCGTGGTCTTCGAAATCTGATCCCGGTCGCATGAACGATCGGGGCCCCAAGACGGGGATGACTTGCGTACGTTTTCTTTCGTTCCCGACGGTGATCCGGATGCTCGTTCGGAGGAATCCTGACCAATCCGTCAAGCCTCTGCGAAACCCGAGGAACCCCCCCGGAATTCCGGACGGTCAGACATTGTAGAGGTTTCAGCCGTCCGGCTCAATCCCCTTAAAAAGCGACGGTACCGCCGACCACCGTAGACTCCCCTCATGCTCATCCCTCTCGGCACAGATCGACTGCCGCCCCAGCGAGCGATCACCACCAGCATTCTGATCGCGCTCAACCTGCTGGCGTTCGTCGGCATGATGCTGGCCTCCCGATCCGGGATCTCCTCGCTTGAGGACACCCTGAACGCCGGTGCAGTGTCCAGATCAGCCTTCCGCCCCTGGACGCTCATCACGTACCAGTTCCTCCATGATCCCGGTGGACTGGGGCACATCGGCTTCAACATGCTCTTCCTCTGGGTGTTTGGTCAGGCCGTGGAATCGCGGCTGGGGCACTGGGGATTCGCGGCCTTCTACCTTGTTGGCGGCATCGCGGCCGCCCTCGCGCACATGCTGGCCTCCCCGGCTCCAGCGATCGGGGCCTCCGGATCGGTCGCGGCAGTCAGCGGTGCCTTCCTCGCCCTCTTCCCGAGAGCCACGGTTCGAGTGCTTCTTTTCTTCTTCCTGATCGGCATCTACCACATCCCCGCCTTGTGGTTCATCGCCTTCTACATCGCGATCGACATCTTCAGTCAGTTCGCAGGCTTCTTGGGCGGTAGCAACGACGTCGCCAACGCGGCCCACCTCGGCGGGTATCTCTTTGGATTCTCGATCGCGATCGCCATGTTGGGATTCGGCATCCTCGCCCGGACCGACCTCGATGCGTTGTTCCTCTTCAAGCAGTATCGAAGACGCGCGGCCATGCGGGCGGCGACCAAGGAGTACGGAAGTGGTTTCGACGGAGCGACTCCCAACACGCCGATTCCGCAATCGATCTCGCGATCCGAATCCGAGCAGATCGCCGTACCGCCCCCAACGCCCGATAGACATGCGGACGTCCGTCGGCGCATCACCGAGGCCCTCCGCCAGTCGGACACCGATGCGGCGCTCGCCGCCTATCGAACGGCCCCCGCCGAATTCGCGATGTCGGATGCGGATCAGGCGGAACTCGGCAACCGTGCGGTCGCTGCCGGCGATGCCGAGACCGCGGTGCGGGCCTACGTCATGTTGCTCGACCGCAGGGGTGAACGGAACACCGGCCAAGGTGGTTCGAGCGACGAGATCCGACTCCTCCTCGCATCAATGTTGATCAGACGGCTCGGCCGAGGAAAGGACGCGCGGCCTCATCTCAAGGCGCTGGATGATCGACCACTCTCGCCAGAGGGAATCGCCCTGCGAGATGCCTTGAAATCAGAGCTGGACAACCTATGAACCTCGATCGCGACCTTCTTCTGCCCGCCACGCTCCCGTTGGTGAAGATCTGCGGCGTGCGGACCCCCGCCGACCTCGAAGCCTGCGCCGCGGCCGGCGCGAACGCGGTCGGCCTCGTCTTCGCACCCGGTTCTCCACGGGAACTCGACCCCGCCGAGGTGGTTGATCTCATTGTGGAGATGCCTGACGCGCTCGAACCAATCGCGTTGTTCGCCGATCCCGCGAACGACCTCGTCGATGCGTGGCCCGGCGCGTGGATCCAACTGCATGGCGAAGAGACTCCGGAGCGAGTCACTGCGATCGCCGCGATGACCGGCCACCGGATCATCAAGGCGATCCCCTTCGAGGTCGATGCCTGCCGCGCATGGGACGAACACCCCGACGTCGAGATCCTGCTGATTGATGGACCGCAGGGCGGCGGCGGCATGCGGTTTGATCACGCGGCGCTCGCCGAGATCCTTCCGGAGCTCACGAAGCCCGTGATGATCGCGGGTGGTCTCGACGCTGAGATCGTCACCGACGTGGTCCGTCACCTGCAGCCGTTCGGGGTCGACGTCTCAAGCGGCGTGGAATCGACTCGTGGCGTCAAGGATCACGACCGCATTCGCTCGTTCGTCGCCGCGGCGCGGGGTTGATGCCCGCGTTGACGCCGGCGGCGCCAGACCGCAATCAAACCGTCGCCATGACCCGGCTCGTGCCCTTCGCGGCGATCCACTCCCGGAGTTCGCCGCGACGGCTGTTCCAGGTGCCGCTGAATCGTTCGTCGAGAAATCGCCCGTAGAGTTCGACGAGGATCCCATCGAGATCGGTGGTCGAGTCGAGCCGTTGCGCGATGGCTTCGTGCTCGCTTCCCGGTCGCTCCTCCGGACGTGGCAGTTTCAGGCCACCCACTCGGAAGAGATCGCCTTGCAGATCGAACGACCATTCGACCTCGCCGTCGGCGAACGTGAACCCGATCTTCCGTGGCCACTTCCCCTGCTGCAACGCCTTGGCAACCTCCGCGCTCCGACCCGGACCATCCCCGCGGAGCGATTGCCGGCCGGTCACGCCCCAGGCGCACTCCATGTCGATGGTGCGATCGATCATGATCGACAGTCCTCGCCCGTCGGCAAGATCGAACATGCCCTCGTGCACCTCCGCATGCCACCAGAGCCAGAGGAGGAACACGTTGCCGAGGAAATCCTTCGGCTCGGGCCCCGCCATCGCCCAAGGGATGTCTGGTCGTTCGCCGACCTCGGCTGATTGGTCGAGCGTTCGCGGCGTCGGCGCCGCGGTGAAGGCGTCCGGCATCGCGTCGTCGAA
>JAPKCC010000031.1 GCA_028823105.1 Phycisphaerales bacterium
TGGGGAAACACCCCCGACTGCGGCTCGGTTGGTGATAACCAGAGACCGTCTGTACCCGAGCATTTTGAGAACACCGAGGCTCACTCTTTTTGACACCGTTTCCAAATGCGAAGAGGGTTGCGCTCCCGCTATTCACCACGAAACGACCCCCTCCTTGAACGGAGGGGGTCGTTGTCTTTCTCGGTGGCGCAGGCATCGATTCGAGCGTTCCGACCCGGTATGCGCCGTGCCGCCGTCATGCCGTTCGTCGAACGAATGATCCGTGCTACCCGGTCCGGAGGATCTTCTCCATCTTGCGGCCCTTCGCGAGTTCATCCACGAGCTTGTCGAGGTACCTGACCTGTCTGGTGAGTGGATTCTCGATGTCTTCGATGCGGTAGCCACAGATGAGGCCCTTGATCAGTGGTGCGTTCG
The DNA here is from genome assembly GCA_028823105.1 of Phycisphaerales bacterium. GTDB lineage: Bacteria > Planctomycetota > Phycisphaerae > Phycisphaerales > SM1A02 > UBA12014. The sequence continues at coordinate 415 of JAPKCC010000031.1, forward strand.
AGTTGATCCTGGCCTGCTTGAAGAAGGCCTCGAAGGTCGCTTCGGCCTCGATGAGTTTCTGGAGACGGTCGTCATCGAAGCCGGTCAGCCAGTGGATCACCTGGTGCAGCTCTCCCTGGGTCCGGTCCTTCTTCTCGACCTTGTTGACGTAGTGGGGGTAGACCGATGCGAAGGTCATCTTCGCGATGCGTGCATCGTGCTCGGGGGTGGTCGTCGGCATGGGTCGTGCTCCGTTCGTGAGATCAACCGGTGGGACTCGACGGTACCTCGGCGATGATATGCGATGATATGCGATGGTCCGAGACTGCTCGGCCGGGGTGCATGGCAGTGCCGGCCGGTCGATCCCGAAGCGGCGGCGCCGCATTCCGGGCACTGCCGCGGTTCCGGTTCCGCGTTCATCCAGTCCAGTCGATCATTGCAATGGCCGCAGCGGTTCGGGTCACGGGGACGGAGTCTTCCGACCCAGCACCATCGAAGTCCCGCCAGAAAGATCGCCGGCAGGAAGACGAGCAAGCCGTACGTGTTCGCGTAGTACGCAAGGGATCCGATCTGGCACGTGAGGCCGGACGAGCGACCCAGGAATGGAATCGCCATCGCGATCACCGCCGCGGTCGGCCACCACCAGTCCCGAAGCCGTAGGCGGAGCACGTCCATGGGATCGCGACAATCGAAGTTGGGAGGTTGTATTGGCAACGCATCCTCTCCGAACCGTCGGGCGGAGCGTCCACCCTCGTCTGGAGGGATTCTAGTTCGGACCGCAGGTGGTGCTTCTTCGATTCTCCGCACCTTCATCGTCTTTGTGACGTCAGTACGACACTTTTGGCGCCTCATACGCGACCATTCAGGAACATCCGCCACGTCAGCGTTTGAGAGAGGTTTCTCCGACCCAGGAGGGGGCCAATCATGGTCGCGCCCGGGCCCAGATGCCCAGAGCGTCTTGGGTTGAGGGACGGCAGATTGAATGCCATAGACCGTTGGAACCAAGATCCTGCGGGCTCGTCAGCGAGATCACCCGACCCGTGAGAAACGCTATGCTCCGTCTGTGAAGATTTTGGCCCATGGATTTCCTGTGCCGGTGTTTGCGCTGCTCCTCGCGACGGCGTTGGCATCGCGCGGGCCCGCTTCGATCCTATTCGCCGGCGATGTCCACGCCAACATCCATCATCATGACGGATCGTTGCATCCCCACGGCCACTCGCATCTCGAATCCGAAGGTACTCCGAGCGATTGTGGCTCGCACGACTTTCCCTGTGCGGGTGATTGCTTCGACGAGGACCACTGTTGCTGCCATGGGCACCATCATGACTGCGGTATTGGCAGCGATGCGCTTTACGCCCGGGAGCGAGATTCGGTACCGACACCGGCCACGATCGCATCATCGGCCGATGCAAATCGACTGTGGCGGATGTTGCGGATGTCGCGTGCGCAACGGCACTTCAGGCCGCATACTCGTGGGCGACCGCCGGATTTCTTGATCCAACTCCGAACACTTGTGCTGTTGACCTAGATCCGGCTGGTTACCCCCGTCGTGCTATCACGTGCGCTACGCGCACCTGAGGCCTGATCGGTCTGCCTCACCCCGTTCGGAGTATTCCACCTTGCTGATGAACCCATCCCGGCCCGCGGTCGCCCTTGCGGGCGCCATCGTGATGCTCGCGGGCTGTCAGAGCTATGAACCCAAACCGCTCGACCTCGCGTCTCACCGAGATATGTGGTCGGCTCGATTGCCGGGTGATGAGCCGGTGCGGGCGTTCGCCGAACGGCTGGCGGGATCTGGTCAACCCAGTGTCTTCGATCCCTCTGATGGGTTGAGCCTTGCCGAAGGCGAGCTGGTCGCGCTGGTGTACAACCCTGACCTGCGGCTTGCCCGCCTCCGTGCCGGCATCAGCGCGGCCACCGCGGATCACGCCGGTCTTTGGGATGATCCGCAACTGACGGTCGATTTCCTCCAGGTCACCGAGAGCATTCCGAATCCATACTTCATCACTCCGGGTCTTGCGTTCACGATTCCAATCTCGGGTCGCCTCGACGCCGAGAAGGAGCGTGCGGATGCGGTGCTCGCAGCCGAGTTGACACGGGTGGCAGAGGTGGAGTGGGCGGTTCGGATTGAAGTCCGCCAGGCTTGGCTCCGCTGGTCTGCCGCGAAGATGCATGCCGAGCAGACCGAGCAGCTTCTTGCGTCGATCGAGTCGCTCGTGGGATCAACCTCGCGGCTTGCCGAAGCCGGCGAGATGCTGCAGACCGAAGCAGCGTTGTTCACCATTGAACGAGCGAGTCAATCGCGAGTACTCCTGAAGTTTCGTGGCGATGCGGCTGAGGCTGAGCAGCGGTTGCGATCACTGCTCGGAGTCTCACCGGATGCGCCACTCGAACTCCAGTCGACGTTGGTCGCGACCGCGGATCCCGACCAGCCAACGGCGGACGCTGCCGCCGAGCGGAATCTCACGTTGGTGCGGCTCCGAGACGAGTACGAGGTTGCGGAGCGGACGCTCTATCGCGAGGTCCGGGAGCAATACCCGGATTTGACGATTGGGCCGCTCGCCGATTTTGACCAAGGGCAGAAGATGCTTGGTTTCTCTTTGGCGCTTCCGATACCCATCTTGAACGCCAACAAGCAGGGCATTGCAGAGGCGATCGCTGAGCGCGAACTCGCACGAGCGGCTTTCGAGACCGAGTACGATCGACTTGTTGGTTCACTCGCAGCGACGCAGGTTCGGATCGAAACGCTGCGTGAGCAACGGAATCTCATCGAGTCTGAGATCGCGCCATTGGTAGACCGCCAGCTCGGCGATGCCCAGCGGCTGCTGGGGCTCGGTGAGGGCGGGGGGCTCATTCTCCTGGAAAGTCTGTCGCGGGTCGGGCAGACACGGATGGAACTCATCGAGACGCGGTTGGCCGAATCGCTCGCAGAGTCAGAATTGTCCCATCTCCTCGGTCCGCCCTCGCCGTCGATCGAAACAAGTGAAAACCCCACCGATCAGCACGCCACCACCGCAGGCCACGCCGGCTCGCGCCTCCCCAAGGTGACCCCATGACTACACAGACCAGACAGACCACACATATCAAACGACTCAAAACCGCAATGGCAATCGCGAGTGTCTCTCTGACGATGCTCCATTCAGGCTGCATTCAGGAACCACCGCAAAGCACCGGGCCGGATCAGGATGAGGCTGGCTCGGCGGACACCAACCGGATCGACATCCCGGCGACCGTTCGCAGCAACCTCGGCATCACCTTCGTCAGTGTGGAACGTCGTCGCGTCGACAGCACGATTCGTGTGCCCGGAGCCTTCGAGCTCCAGCCTCGCGCCCGCCGTGAATACCGCATGACGCTCTCGGGCGAAGTCCGTCTCGAAGTCGACCAGTACCAGCAGATCGAGGCGGGCGATGTGCTCTACCGTTTTCGCTCGCCGCGGTGGCCGGAGCTGCAGCACGAGATCATCATGGGCGAGCAAGATATTGAAACCGCGCTCGCGGAAATTGATGTTGTTCGAGCTCGGATCAGTGAGTCAGAGCGCCGGCTCGCCCTCACTCGTGATCGATTGTCTTCGCTCTCCGACGCGGAGATCCGTAACGCAGATCTTGAAGCACAGGCCGCGGAGATTGAGGCAAGCCTCCCGCGGATCGGCGCCGAGCTTCGCCAAGCTGAGACAAAGCTGGCCAATGCGCACCGTACTCGTGAACATGCGCTGCACCGAGCGTCAGCCGCGACCGGGATCGACGAGTCTCAGCTTTCCCAAGAGATTGAGCACGACGGGCAGATGCTCCCTTCCTATCGAAGGATCGATTGGATCGAAGTCCGTGCCTCCGAATCCGGCGTGGTCGAAACACTTGCGTTGACCGATGGCGCATTCGCCGATTCCCCGTCGCTGGTGGTCTCAACGATCGACCCCACTCAGGTTCGATTCCGCGCGATCGCACTCCAGGCGGATCTCGTTCGGCTCGGCACCGCGGAAACCGGTCGAATCGTGCCCCCGACCACGCCCGGCATTCCGATCGGAGATGGCGTTGATTCCTCCATTATGATCGGGCTCGAAGCGCATCCCGAGCAGCGGACCGTCACGCTTCTCGCAACTCCCGTGGAGAGCAGGGCATGGATCAGACCGGGTGTATCCGCATTCCTCGAAGTTGTTGCTGAGACGACCGAACGCCCGGCGCTTGCCATCCCTCGTTCCGCGATCGTCAAGGACGGCATCACGCACGTCTTCTTCCGCCGTGACCCGAAAGACCCCAACAAAGCGATTCGAGTCGAGGCTGACATGGGCGTCGATGACGGACGCTGGGTCGCGATCAATAGTGGCCTCTCACTCCAAGACGAAGTCGTTCTCGACGGCGCATTCGAGCTCAAGCTGGCAACCCAGCAAAGCGGCGTGATGCAAAAGGGCGGCCACTTCCACGCCGACGGCACCTTCCATGAAGAAACCGATGAATAGGAACGAGAGATCAATGCTGAAACGACTTATTCAGTTCTCGCTCGATCATGCAGCGCTGGTGCTCGTGCTCGCCGGTGTCCTGCTCGCGGTCGCGGCCTTCCGCCTGCCCCAGACGCCGGTCGACGTGTTCCCCGAGCTTAATGCGCCGACGGTCGTCATCATGACCGAGTCGCCCGGTCTCGCGGCCGACGAGGTTGAGCAGTATGTCAGCTTTCCCATCGAGACCTCGGTCAACGGCATCCCAGGCATCCGCCGTGTGCGCACGAGTAGTGCTATTGGGCTGTCCATCGCCTACGTCGAGTTCGACTGGGGTGTAGACATTTACCGCGCCAGGCAGCTCGTTTCCGAAAGGCTCGACACGGTTCGTGAGGAGTTGCCGGCCGACGCCCACGCCGAGATGACACCGATATCGAGCATCACGGGAGAGATCATGCTGCTTGCGGTCTCCGCGTCCGGCGGATCCGTCTCGCCATTGGAACTCCGGGCCTACGCCGAATACGACTTGCGGAACAAGCTGCTCACGATCCCAGGCGTGGCCCAGGTTTCGGTGATCGGCGGAGAGCTCCCCGAGTATCAGGTGCTCGTGCAACAAGAGAAGCTGAGACTGTACGACCTCAACATCGGCGATGTCATCGCCGCGGCAGGTGAGTCGCACAGCACACTGAGCGCCGGGTATCTGCCCGATGTGGGCAGCCTCGAACTGCCCATCCGCCAGAGCGGCCGCGTGCGATCGGTCGCCGACATCGACGGGACAGTGATCAAGTACCACGGGGGTGCCCCAGTCACGATCGGTCAGGTCGCCGATGTCCGACTCGGCCCGGCACTCAAACGCGGCACCGGGGCTGAAGGCGGCCGTCCCGCGGTTGTCATGACCGTGCAGAAGGCGCCGGGAACCAACACGCTCATCATCACAGATGAAATCGATGCCATGCTCGATGTGCTCGAAGCGTCGCTCCCGGAAGGCGTGGAGATAAACCGGCAGATCTTTCGTCAATCGGACTTCATCAACCTGTCCGTGACCAATGTTGTTCATGCACTCCGAGACGCGGCGATCATCGTGTCGATCATCCTAGTCCTTTTCTTGCTCAACATCCGCGCGACGATCATCACGCTCACAGCCCTGCCGCTCTCGCTGGCGGTCGGCCTGCTCGCCCTCGATTGGATGGGCGAGACAATCAATGTCATGACCCTTGGCGGGCTTGCGATCGCCGTGGGTAGCCTCGTGGATGATGCGATTATCGATGTCGAAAATGTGTTGCGCCGAATGAAGCAGAACGCGGCCAAGCCCGAGGAGGAGCGACAGCCCAAGCTGAAGGTTATCTTCGACGCGAGCAATGAGATCCGCCCAGCGATGGTGTTCGCGACCATCATTATCGCCTTGGTTTTCCTGCCGCTGATGTTTCTCGAGGGGATCGAGGGCCGGTTTTTCCGCCCACTTGGCATCGCGTTTGTCGTGTCGATCGTTGCATCGCTCGCCGTCGCGCTCACCGTGACGCCGGCGATGTGTCGTTACCTGCTACACGCCCAGCCAAGCAAGCGGGAGTCGTCGGACGGCTTCCTCGTCCGGTTCCTCAAGCGTTTGTACGAGCCAAGCGTACGACTGGCAGTTCGTCTTCGGGTGTGGGTTCTTTCACTGGCAGGCGTCGCGACGGCCCTCGCGATCGCGCTCGCCTCGACGTTCGGGACCTCATTCCTGCCTGAGTTCCAGGAGGGCACCTTCACGGTTTTCCTCAGCGCACCGCCCGGAACCTCGCTCGTCGCGAGCGACCGCATGGCTTCGTCAGTTGAGAAGCAACTTCTCCTCGTCGACGGCGTCAGGAGTGTTACGCGGCGCACTGGACGCGCCGAACGCGACGAGCACGCCGAGCCAGTCAGCAACTCTGAGATCGAGATCACGGTCCTTCCTGGTCATGACAACATCGTCGTCCGCGAGCAGATCTCGGAGATCCTCGATCGCGTGCCCGGCATCACCACAAGCATCGGCCAACCGATTGAGCATCGCCTAAGCCACATCCTCTCGGGCACGCCCGCGGCCATCGCGATCAGCGTCTACGGTGACGATCTCGATGTGCTGCGGATGATCGCCAAGGAGATCGAGACGACGCTCAAACCGCTCCCTGGTGCCCGCGATGTTGCGGCCAATCGCGAGGTCATGATCCAGTCGTTGCCCGTCGAGTACCAACCCACCGAGCTCGCGGCTTACGGGCTGACGCCCCGCTCGGCTTCGGAGCAGGTCCGTAACGCGATCTTCGGCGTCAAAGTCGCGGAGGTGAACGAGGGCGTCCGGCGCTACTCGCTTGTGGTGAGACTCGAAGACCAGGCGCGGGGCACTGTCCGCGATCTCAAGAACCTCGTGCTACAAGGCATGGGCGGCGCCCTGGTACGCCTCGGCGAAGTTGCGGTGATCGGCCCGGAGATGGCATCCAATCTCATCGTTCGCGAGAATGCCCAGCGGAAAGCGGTGGTGTCGTTGAACGTCGCCAAAGGATCGAATCTCGGGCACCTCATCGCGCAAGTGCGCGATCGTGTCGATCCGATCGTGCAGAAACATGGCTATAGCGTGAAGTACGGCGGGCAGTTCGAGGCTCAGCAGTCCGCCAGCCGGACCATCATGCTCTTCAGCGGGCTTGTTGTGCTGATCATGGTCGTACTGCTTCATCTCGCGATCGGTTCGCTGCGGGTGTCGCTGCTCGTACTGGTCAACCTCCCGCTCGCCCTCATTGGGGGCATTCTGGCGATCTTTCTATCCGAGTCGCCCAACCCAATTGCCAACGCCGCGGCCTTGTTCGGCATTGGAAGTTACATCGCCCCGGTCATCTCGATCGCGAGCCTTGTTGGGTTCATCACGCTGTTCGGGATTGCCGTTCGCAACGGCATCCTGCTGGTCAATCACTACAAGCACCTGATGACGGAAGAAGGAGTACCCATGCACGAGGCCATCGTGCAAGGGTCGATGGAACGGCTCGTACCGATTCTCATGACTGCGCTCACCGCGGCCTTGGCCCTCATCCCGATCATTCTCAAGGGTGATAAACCGGGCAATGAGATCCTGGCTCCGCTGTCGGTGGTTATCCTCGGCGGTCTACTCACTTCGACATTTCTAAACCTCATCGTTGTACCGGCGGGCTACGCCGCCATCCACCGTCTCAAGATTGCGACCCGTGCCGGGCGCGACTAGTTTCACCTGAACCCTTCGCACCTATGAAAGAGAGCAACCAATGAAGACGAACTCGAATACCCCCCTTGGACTCACCCTGGCCGCCACTCTTGGCTTCATGGTCGCCGGCTGCGGCGAACCGAGTGAAGGCGACGCACATGGTCCCGAAACGGATAAGAGTCATGAAACGAGCGAAGACAGTCATGTCCATGCCGATGGCTCGACCCACGCCGCCCACGAAGAAGAAGCGGCCGATGATCATGCTCACCATGACGACGAGGTCTCGCTCCCTTCAACCATGATCGCCGACATGCAAGTTGAACTTGCTCAGGGCCACGGCGCGATCAAAGCCGGAGAAGAGAGTCACCTTGTTGTAAAACTGCCCTACAACGACAACGGTGCGACTGTCATCCGAGCCTGGATCGGTACCGAAGATCGCACACTTTCGTTCGTTGGCAAAGGCGAGTACGCCTCCTCGCATGACGACTACGACATCCACGCGATGGCACCGGACCCACTTCCCGAGAACGCCATGTGGTGGATCGAGATCGAGAATCCCGACGGCTCCAAGGGCCTTGGCTCCGCAACACCGATCATGGAGTAGCGCTCAATCACCACACGGTCAGTCCCTTCGCTCGATGGTCTCAAATGCTTCGAGAGCCCGGATGCTGGGCGGTGGTCGGCGCCAAGAATTTCCTTGTTCGTGACAGATCACCATGTCATTCGCCGCCGTGGCCGTGACCGCCGTGGTGGTGACCGCGATGGTCGGCCGAATCGGGAGCGGGCTTGCACTTGCCCTTCTTCGCCTGCCACGCCTGGTCAATGGCAGCGAGGTACTTCACCGGTTCTGCGATGACCTTGGGTTCGCAGCCAGCGCAGCAGAGGCGACCAGCAACGACCATCTCGGTGGGTTCGCCCATGGATCCGAGCGGTCCTCCCAAAACGACGGGTGAAGAGGAGGGCGATCCGAGCAGAGTTTGCCATGGTGGTTCTTTGTTTGTCGATACCAATGCATTCATTCGAGCATTCGGATATTTGGTTGCCAGGCATTGTCGTAACCCCATGCTGTGGCTGATCTTGGGCATGAGAAGCGTCTTTTCTCTGCAAGTCGGCTGGAATTGTCTTTGGTCATGCCGTTTTTCAGAGATACAGTGTTGAGTGCTTTCGGAGAACAGAGCGTCCCGACATGTTTAGACCCACATATTCGAGGATCAAAAGAGATGATTCATAAAACTGTCATTGGTGTATTTGCTGCGTTGTTCCTGATGATCCCAGCCCCGGCCGCTCATGCTCAGATTGGACAGTGGGTGTTCGGTATCGACGGCGTACAGGAATCAGGCGAACGCATCAGCCAACTCGATGACGGTGATTTTATTTCCTGCGGAAGAAATGGTTACATCACTCGCCACGATGGCACCACCACCGTGATCGAATGGATGATCACCATTCCGGATTTCTATCCTCACGACGTGATCGAAACAAACAGTGGTCAGATTGCCGTCGCCGGTATGTTCTTCGTGAACAGCAACCAGGCCTTTGTTGCGATGGTCCTGCTTGATGGTACGGGATCTCTTCTGTCACATCGTGTGTATCCGGGAAATGACCTGTATCAACTTCTCGAACTCATTCAAACGAATGATGAAGGCTTTCTGATTGCGGTGGAGGTCATCGATCCCAGTTCCTCAAGCAGGCATCCGATGCTCATCAAAACCGACCCCAGTGGCATGGAAATCTGGATGTATCGCTACGACGCTTCGGATTTCCTGTTCGAAGATGCTGCTTTCTGTTTCGTGGAAGAAGAGGTAAAGGATGATGCCCACTCCTTGTATCACCTGACCGGGCGATTCAAGGGTAGTTTCACCATGAGTCTTGAAACCTTGATGATGACCGTTGACCAGGACGGTGTTGTCCAGGCGGCCGCCACGATCGGATTCGACAATCACTCCGATTATGGTCGCGGTTTACGGCTCACAGGTGATCAGATTCTTGTCACCGGCTATTCCAAGGAGATCGGTGAAGGTGGTGGTACCTATTTGATGCTTGTGGACATGGGCTTCAACATCATGTGGTACTACGGCATTGAATCCTTCTCGGGTACCAAGGAGATCGTCCTGGATTCCGATGGTCAGGTGATTCTTGTTGGTCGAACGAGTTTTCCGAATCCTGTCGATAACGCCGCAATCGTTGCCTGCGAATTTACAAACCCCACAAACATCACGGGTATGCAGTATGGCGGGCCGCTTTCGGATTATGCCAATGATTATGCCGTCGATGCCTTGACTGGTGGGTACGCATTGCTCGGCGCAACACAATCATTTGGAGCCGTTGAGCAAGACCACTATCTCGTGAGGACGGATGCAAACATGAACAGCGGCTGCAATGAATCAGAATTTGCGCCGCTGGTTGTGCCCAACCCGATTCCCATGATCCCCGTGATCTTCGATTCGATAGCGGTCAGTTCGGTCAGCCAGCCGCAAATGCAGCGTGCAAATGTGGCATACTTCGAGGATCCCATCTGCGAGGATCCGCCGGATCCCTGTGCATGCGTTGATCCACCCGTGGACATGGTCGGGTGGTGGACCATGGATGAACTCGTCGGTCCGATCGCAGCCGACTCGGTTGCCGGCAACGATGGCAATTACGTGAGTAGCCCGATCCCCTCGGTTGGCAAGGTCGACAACTGTCTAGACTTCGATGGCATCGACGATTACGTCACGGTGCCGGATGATGCCCTCCTGGACGTGGGGACGTCCGTTGACGGGGACTTCACGATCGATGCGTGGATCTGGATCGATACAACCACCACGATGGAATGGGGGCCGATCGTCGATAAAATTGGAGCGGGCATCGGCTACGAATTCTACGTACACGACGATACCCTTCAGTTGTACCTTGCCGATCCGCTGATGCAGGCATTTCTCGCCAGTACGAATCCGGTCCCTCACAATGAGTGGGTACACGTGGCGGCGATCGTGGATCGAACCAGTGGGAGTCGCTTCCTCATCAACGGCGTGGAGGAATTGGCCGTTGGTGTGCCTCCATCGATGAGTTACGAGAACAACTCCGCGTTCCTGATCGGCAAGATGAACTCGGAACCCTTGAATTCCGGGTCGCCACCGCATTATTTTGACGGCAAGATCGACGAGGTTGAATTCTTCAATCGAGCTCTTGATACCAGTGATGTGCGGGGGATCTACAACGCAGGAGATTGCGGCAAGTGCAAGGTCGATTGCAATCCGCCGTGGGACGTGCCGTTCTGTATCGACGATATGTCTGTCATCGTCGGGATACCTGTCTGCAATTATTCCCCGATCGATGCCACCGTTGAACTCTCCTTTGCGGGGCTAACCCCTGCAACCTGTGGCGGTATCGACGGCCCGATCAACTTCACGGTTCTTTCGCCGGGCAACCCTCTCGTTGTTCCGGGCAACCAGTGCGTGACGGTCATGGTGAAGATCGAACGCCCCATCCAGATGGTCGCGCTCAACCAGGTGGGCTGCTACGAGGTCACGGTCACAAATCTTGGTAACGGGAATTCGAGTACGTGTCGCGGTTCGGTGCAGGACAAACGTAACCTCTGTCCCCTGAGTCCAGATGATGAGGTTGCGATGGTCATTGGTCTTCCAACTCAGATCAGCATCCCAATCCTCAACACCGCCTTCAAGAGTGAAACAATCACCTGGCGCGCGGTGGCCTACGACCCGAACATGGAATTGAGTGACAACTATTCACTCGATGGTGGCGAGCCAGGCTCTTCAGCTGGCGGAGAAATCCAAACGGCAATTGGAGAAATCTCCATGTTGCGGATTGATGTCACGGCAATGGCCTTCGAGTTTGGATATTCCGACCTTGTCATCTACACCCAAGAGGAAGGCGAATTCTATCCACTGACGTCCATCATGATGAAGACGGTCATCGCCGAGGGTTGCACAGGCGACTTCAACGACAGTGGTTTCGTTGATGGTGGCGACCTTGGCTTGCTCTTAAGCGCCTGGGGCAAGTGTCGTGGGTGCCCGGAAGATCTGAATGGTGATGGCTTGGTCAACGGAGGTGACCTGGGCATCTTGCTTGCGCTCTTTGGACCGTGCCCCTGACGTGACTTGAGCGCGATAATCGCCTTGGCGGCATCTTCGACGAGCGGCTGGACCGACAAGGGACCGTCTACGGCATCCACGCGATGGCACCGGTCCCACTTCCCGAGAACGCCATGTGGTGGATCGAGATCGAGAATCCCGACGGCTCCAAGGGCCTTGGCTCCGCAACACCGATCATGGAGTAGCGCTCAATCACCACACGGTCAGTCCCTTCGCTCGATGGTCTCAAATGCTTCGAGAGCCCGGATGCTGGGCGGTGGTCGGCGCCAAGAATTTCCTTGTTCGTGACAGATCACCATGTCATTCGCCGCCGTGGCCGTGACCGCCGTGGTGGTGACCGCGATGGTCGGCCGAATCGGGAGCGGGCTTGCACTTGCCCTTCTTCGCCTGCCACGCCTGGTCAATGGCAGCGAGGTACTTCACCGGTTCTGCGATGACCTTGGGTTCGCAGCCAGCGCAGCAGAGGCGACCAGCAACGACCATCTCGGTGGGTTTGCCCATGGATCCGAGCGGTCCTCCCGCAACGACGCAGGTCTCAAGGGGGTAGTCCTTGCGCTGCGTGTCGGCAACGGCCTTATCGAGTATCTCGATGAACTTCTTCGGGCTCGCTTTGAACTGACGTTCGCAGCCCTTGCAGCACAGGCGCACGAGCCGGTTCTGATGAGATCAGCCTGCGGCTGGCAGCTGCAGCGACGCGCCTGGCTTCAAGGTCAAACCGTCGATGTGGCCGGTCAGCACGCGGCCGTCATATTCGATGATCGCATGCACGTGGATGGCGGTGCCGTGGTGGGTGAGCACACCCGCTGCGTCGGCGGCGTAGAAGCCCACGATGCGTGCGTTCCGCGGCTTGTCGGTTGACCATCGCCACGGTTCAGCGTCGATGCTTGTCGGATTCGTCGCGTGGGGGCAGAAGCCATTGATGACGTGGATCTCTAGTCGCTCGGCGACGCCGTCGATCACGAATGGGAACGGACGAGTGGTATCAACGCCGTGATCGCGAGCGGTCTGCTCGATCAATGCCTCGAGCTCGGCACCCGTCGCGGACTTCTCCATGGTGAGTTCGACGCGGTCCCACCGTGCCACGGATGCGACAGTCAAGAGCGTCGCCTGATCGCTCGGTGACGCACTCGGCCCGGAGATCTGTACGCCGTCGCCATCGGGTCGAGCGACCCAGACCTTACCGTCGAGAATCGTGACTTCGCCCTCGAGACCCGCAAGTGCGCCCACGGCAATCACGCCCTGGCTGGAGACGTCGACCAACCCGACCCGAGCCTCGGTCTGCCCGTCACGCATGACCGCTCGCATCGCGCCATGTTGCTGCACCTCGATCGCCGTCGCTCCTTGCTTCGAACATCCGGCGCTGAGGGCAAGGCATGCGATGACTGCGATGACCATGATGACGGTGATCGATCGAAAGTAATCAAGATGCATGAATTCGAAGCTCCGACGTGATCTCTATGAGAATGCGTACTGGCGGAATATCCGGGAAAAGCGTTATACCCTTGTGCGCGGAGTTGGTACGAGGAGATCCCCCAGGCCAGCGGCATAGATACACCGATGCACGCCGGACGACGGATTTTCCCGTCATGCGGCCTCTTGGACCCTGTTCGGATCCGGCCTTGTGGTCGGGAGCGTGATCGCGATCCTCGCGGCCGCGAATCGATCGTGATTGGGCCGGGTACCTCTGCTCCTGGTCGGCATCCTCAGCGTCTGGATCGGGCTTTTCTACTTGGCTGGATGCCGCGCATGCTGGTGGTCGGATCCGTGTTTGGGTTGTCGTTGCTGCTGCTTGGATGGTGTCGCCGGCGTGCTCGATCGAAGTCGATGCTCCGGTCGAATGAGGGCGACGTTTCAAGGTCGCCGATCTCCGATCTGATTTAGTCGGACGATCCGGGTTGCGGGTCGCATGGACTCGCCGTCGTCGGAGACTGGTTACCTTCGAGCGCATGACCACTGATCACCCCAACGACCTTTCGGGCATGACCATCGGTTTCATCGGGCTCGGCCTGATGGGCCAACCGATGGCCACCAACCTTCATCAAGCCGGTGCGGCACTCGTGATTCCCCGCCGAGCCTCCGACGCAGTGGCGGATCTGGGCAACGATCGCGTCGAGGTCCTGGAGACGCCGGCGGAGATCGGTCGGGCCGCGGATCTGGTGATTCTCATGCTGCCGACCGCGAAGGCGGTCGAATCGGTGTGTCTCGGATCCGACGGTCTGATCTCGGCGATGGGGTCCGGGAAGCTCGTGATGGATATGGGAACGACCGACGGGAAGACGACACTCGCGGTGGCCGAGCGTTTGCGGGAGGCCCACGCAGCATTCGTCGACGCACCGGTGACCGGCGGGCGAGTGGGGGCAACGAAGGGGAAGCTGACGATCTTCGTCGGTGCGGATTCATCCGAGGACTACGACCGCGTCGCACCCGCATTGGCCGTGATGGGTGGAAACGTGACTCGGATTGGGCCGGTCGGTTCAGGTCAGGCCGCGAAGGTCATCAACCAGCTGATCAACTTCTCCACGCAGGTTGTGGTCGCGGAAGGCATCGCATTGGCCCGCCGATCGGGACTCGATCTCAACACCCTGATCCCGGCGCTGGCGGGCGGGGCGGCAGACTCGGTGGTCCTGCAGATCCTCGGCCCCAGGATGGCGGCGGACGACTGGTCGATCACGGCGCATCTGGAGATCGCGGTCAAGGACATGGACATCGTCCTCAAGGCCGCCAACGCTCAGGGGCTCGATCTGAAACTCTCTGAACTCGTGCGATCTCGTTGGGACGACGCGGCGAAGACCATCGGCGCCGAGCACGACATCGCAGAGATCGTGCGACTTGTCGATCCCGGATTCTCGGGCGGTGGCTGGCATGGAGGCGGTGATTCCGTCGGTTCCGGAACCAGTGAATAGGTCCGCGTTCGTGCCGGGTTGCGGGTTCGCTACTTTGAACGCGGCCGCAGGCCCAGCAGTTCCTCGGCCCGTTCACCGAGCGGGTGATCGGCAAGGTTCGGCTCGGTGTGTTCAGCGAGGTGCTCGACGACCTCGGCGTAGACCGTTTCGCGGTCGGGACTGGTGTCGATATCCACGCAGCGGCCCTGTTCCTTGAAGAGGCTCACCGTCGGAAGCGTCACCGCCTTGAAGGTGTCAAAACGCTGCTTGAGGCTCTTCACGTTGTCGTCGCTTCGCCCCGAGTACTTCGCTCGGCCCATGATCCGTTTCTCGAGCACCGCGTATGGACATTCGAAGTAGAGCATCCGAGGGAGCTCGGCATCGCGGCCGAAGACCTCGTACCACGCGTCGAGGTTTCCGAGTGATCGCGGGAATCCGTCGAGCAAGAAATTATTGCGACCGGTGGTTCGAGTGACCGAGTCCATCGCTTTCTTGAGGAGAGTCACCACGATCTCGTCGGGAACGAGATGGCCCGGCGTGATGAATCCCTCGATGGTCTCGGCCATCGGACCACCGTTCTCGAGTTCGGCCCGCAGGAGATCGCCGGTTGACAGATGGGTCCAGCCCAGCTGGGCCTCGGCGAGTTCGCACATCGTTCCCTTGCCCGCGCCGGGACCGCCGAGCACGAAGACCACGTTTGGTTTGGGGCACGGCTGTCTCGGATCAAAGTGATGGATCGTGACGGTCGGGGCCGGCGCGACGCCCTTCTTGTAGACGTGCCATTCCCGGTCGGTCGGCGGCAGGTCATCCTCGCCCGTGATGTCGTAGGCGAGGTGGCCGTCCAGACGGGCGATTCTCCAGGAGCGATAGCTGTTGGAATAGGAGAGCGACGGGCTTCGTTCGCTCTTACCGTCCGCCCGGTCCCAGGCCATCTTTCCGTTCCAGTAGCCAAGGCTCGAGGTCGTTCCCGACTCACTCTCGACCGGTGGGGCGGTGGACGGCACGAAGAGCCCGTCTACCTCCGGAATACCTGCTCCCGACAACTCGACGAAGAACGTGTTCGGGGAAGGGTCATTCGCGGAAGGCATGGTTTCTCTCGGGTCGGTGATCGGCGCCGTGGTTCGCGGCGAAGATGGGGGAGCGACTGAGGAGTGTAACTGAGCCATGGAATCGGTTCGTAGTCCGGGAGGCGCCGGTCACCGCAATCCCACGCGTGGACTCGAAACGGATGGCTACGACGGTTCGGGCCACGGTCCGTCCCGGGTCACGTTGACGAGCTTCTCCCCGTCCAGACGAAACAGTCCGCCGGAGCATCCGAACCAGAGGACGCCATCCTTGTCCTGGAACATTTCCTGCACATGGGCGCCGTTCGGTCCGTGGCAGTACGCGTACATGCTTCCGCTGCCACACGGGCACGGAAGCTCGTTGATCGTCAGCCCCTGATCGGCACCGAATGCGGTGAAGGTCGTGCCGTCGTAGCGGCATGCGCCGGCACCGAGGGTGGAGAACCACAGGTGGCCCGTCTGGTCTTCGAAGATCTCGTAGACGCGATCATTGTTCAGCCCGTCCTTCTTGGTGAAGTTCCGGAACGACGTGCCGTCGTAACAACTCACGCCGCCACCGTTGGTGCCGATCCAAATCTTTCCGCGGCGATCACCCTGGATGCATCGAACTTGATTTCCTGCGAGACCGTCCTTGACCGCGAAACTGGTGAACGATTCGCCGTCGTACCGGTGCACGCCCTCGCCGTCGGTGCCGAACCAGAGGTTTCCGGCCTGGTCCTCGAACATGCCGAAGACCACTTTCGGCGTAAACCGAGATGATGGATTTTCGACCTCGACTCTCGGAAGTGGGAACGGCACGAACGACGTGCCGTCAAATCGGCAGACACCGCGGTGGGTGCCGGCCCAGATGGTGCCCGATCGGTCTCGCATCAGACTCCACACGCTGTGGTCGCTGAGGCCGTCAGCCACCGTGAAGTTGGTGAAGATCCCCGACTCGTAGCGACTGACGCCACCATCCGTCGCGAACCACATCGCGCCGCCACCGTCCTGCAGGATTCCGCGAACCGCCGAACCGCCGAAGCCCTCCTTCACACTGAGGTAGGTGAGCGTCTTTCCGTCATAGCGACAGATGCCGTCACCGTTGGTGCCGAACCAGAAGTCACCATCTCGGTCTTGGAAGACTTCGCGAATATACGCGCTGATCTGTGGCGGCTGGTCGAGGATCCAGATCTGCGGGGCAGGAGGCCCCGCCAGTTCTTGAGCGGCCGTGAAGCGTGGGGCCGACGACACGGCGGCGAAACACGCGATGACCAGCCACAGCGGTACCACGCCGATGGAGGTGGACTTGCTTCGAAGATTGGTCGATTGGACACGATTCTCCATCGTGTTCATGACGAGATCCTCGAGTTTCCCCTGGTGGATGAGGGGGTCGGTCGGAGATCCTTCAGGGTGCGGAGTTCATCGTTTTCGTGGTGTTCGTCACTGGCGTTGATGTCACGGATCAATCCCGGGATGTCGAGCTTTTTGAGTTTTTCCGGGTTCCACTTTCGTTCGACGAGGTCGGCCTGGAGCGCTCGAAGCCTCGGGATCTCCGATCGCGCGGCACCGCCGTAGAGGCGAAGCGTGTTCAGGCAGCGATCGATGCGGTTGCCCATGCCCCAACGGTCGGGGTCGATGAGCGTCACGCACATGGGCATTCCTTCGGCGATGCGGTGTTTCGCGAAGAGATCGATTCCGGCGAGACGAATGCCGTCCGCAAACATGATCCCGCTCGGTGCCGGTTCGAGGATGGCCTCATGAATAGCCGGCAGCAGTGGTTCGATCGCCTCGAAGGAGAGGTTTTTGTAGACCGAGTCGAAGGTGCCTCTGGCGCGGCCATCTTCGTTTCGAAGCCCGGTGGCGACTGCGGCGCGGAGGGCGTCGGGATCGACGCCCTCCAGCGATTGGCCGAGCATGCCTTCGCGTCGATCAAACAGTGCGAAACACAAATACCGTTGTTGCATGCCCCGCGGATCCGAGGCGTCCGGAGCCTCGGCGAGCATCGCGAGGAGGTCGGGAAGTGCGGGCATTGCGGGGGTGCCAATCGCGGCGAGCGCCTCGGCAGCCTTGATGCGCAGCCAGAGATCTTCGGCTTCGAGTCTGGTACGGAGGGCGGGGACGAGTGAGGCGGCACGGCCTTTGAGCATGATGGCGGCCTGGCACGCGCCGAGCTGTGCATAGAGATCATCGCGTTGGAGCATCTTGCCAAGGACCCGTGTTGGGTCACTTTCGCGTCGAGCGAGCTCGATCGCGGCGCGTTCTCGCACCACCGGTGACCAGCTTTCGAGGTTCCGGAACAACTGGCGATCCGAACGATCGGCCCACGTCTCGAGTCGGGTGCGGGAGCCCCAGTCTTGTCCATCGGCCACGATTTCTTCGGCGGTTTTACGCCCGATCTCGGGCGCGGTGCTCGGGGTGCGGCCGGTGAGGTGAATTCGATCGAGCGGTTGGGCGTAGGCGAGCAGCATCGCACCCGTCGCATCCCAGTTCCGGTAGCTGTCGGGCTTCGCCTGCGGCGGCCCCTGGTGCTGGAAGGTTCCGTTCCAACCCCGAGCCAGGTCGTAGTACCAGCCGAACTCCTCCATCCAGGCGCCGCTGGCGTTCGGTCCCGACAACGCGACGCCGGGCATCGCCCAGAGCATGTTGAAGTAGTTGCCGGTGTGGCCGTTGTCTCGCTCACTTCCGTGGGAGGCGACGCTCATTCTCGAAAAGTACTCGGCGGCCTCGGCATCCTCCAGTAGATTGAAGAGCATCGCGGCGGCGCCGTTCTTGCCGTTGTCGTCGTGGGTCTCAATCCACGGATGATGGTCCCCGTACGGAACGCTTCCCTTGCCGACGTAGAACCGCATCAGGCGGGCGCTCTTCTCGATCGCCTCGTCGAGCTCGGGATTCTCGACGCCGGCCTTCCGGGCGAGGACCATCGAGATGGTGAGCGGAAGCCCCGGGGCGTTCATCATGCCGTAGCCGGAGAGTCGGCCGTTGGACTGCACCATTCGGTGTCCCCACGAGCCCACTTCGCTCTGGCCGTGGACGATCTCCATGGTGATCCGCTCGAGGTTCGGCATAAAGGTCTGGTCGCCCGAGGCCAGAATGTATTCCGCCATGAGAATGTTGATCGGGCCGTACCACCATGAATGCAGACTTCGCCGTTCGAGATCGGAGTACGTCGAGAACGACTCGACTTGCTGCCGGACCAGTGGGAGGTAGTCGGGGTTGCCGCTCGCGAGGAGGGCGAGGGCGTTGTAGCACCGCTCGATCGGCGTTCCCTTCTCCGGATTCGCGGCCATCTTCGCGGCGAGCGCTTTGCAACCACGTTCGAAAATCTGCGTCGACTTCCGGCAATCAAAGGGTGCGGTGGCGGCGTAGCGGCCGAGCACCGGAAGATTCACGGTGACTCTCTTCCGTCGGCCTTCGCGCCAGTTGATCAGGACGAGTCGCCCGCTGGATGCTTCGGCGGTGCCGATTGCTTGGCCCAATTCTGTGCGCGGATCGGACTTGAACAGGCGGCCCGCCGCGCCGAGGATGACGTCGCCCGGTCGGAGGATCCCGTCGGCCGGGGAGCCGGGGTCGACGGTCGTGACCATGATCTGTCGCGCCTCGCTGGTTTCCAACTTGTTGCTGTATATCCAGCCTCGAGCGCCGGTGGGACCAAGATTCCAATCGTGGGTGGCGCCCTCGGGGATCGGATCGCCTTTGGTGAAATCGGGGTTCGAGACCTTCGAGGGCGGGGCGGCATGCACCGTGGTGGTGAGCACGCAGGCGAGTAGGGCGACGGCGATGGACGCCATGCGGGAGTGCGTTGCGATCACGAAATGCCTTTCAGATGATCTTGGTCGCCGGCGATCGGGGCGAGAATGGAGTGCCGAGGGGGCTCGGCGAACGCCGTCATGGTAGTCCAACCAGGGTCGAGCCCCGTCAAGAGAATGTGCTGAAGTAGAAACCAGGACTCGCGATATGGTCTCCATGTCGGCTTTCGAGGATGATGTGGCCATCATTTCGGAATCAGGCATCACACCCTCCGGCAGGTCCGGACATGCTCCATCGGAAGGAACACGACACCATGCAGACTCTTCTCGGCCGGTTCGGACTCCCGTTCTTTTTGCTCCTTCTCATTCTCGGAAGTACCGCGGTCGCGGACGCGCCGGTGAAGGTCTTCCTACTCGCGGGGCAATCCAACATGGTCGGCGCCGGACAGATCGCGGCCAACTCGGCTCGCAACGGCGGCCAGGGATCGCTCGAATGGCTCGTCGAGTCGTCGCCGGCGAAGGAGAAGTATGCGCATCTTCGGAACTCGTCCGGCGAGTGGGTCGAACGCAAGGACGTTCGGATCTGGAACTTCGGACGCACCGGTGGGCTTGCGCCGGGATACGGATCGAACCTCGGGACCATCGGGCCGGAGCTCGGATTCGGCACCGTGGTGGGGGAGGCCTTCGACGAACCCGTGCTGCTCATCAAGATCGCGTGGGGTGGCAAGAGCATCGGCAAGGACTTTCGTCCGCCGAGCGCGGGTGGAGAGGTCGGTCCGGAATACCGGATCCTCGTCGATCGCACGAAGGAGGTCCTGCAGGATGCGGGAAGGCAGTTCCCCGAACTCGCCGGCCGGACCTTCGAGCTCGCGGGCATCGGTTGGCATCAGGGATGGAACGATCGGGTCAACCAAGAATTCAACGACGCCTACGAAGTGAATCTTGCCCACTTCATCCGCGACATCCGTCGCGACCTCGATGCCCCGGACCTTCCCTTCGTCATCGCCGAGACCGGGATGAGTGGTCCTCAGGAGAAGCATCCACGAGCCCTGTCGCTCATGGCGGCACAGGCGGCGGTCGCAAAGATGCCTGAATTCAAGGGAAACGTGGCCTTCGTCGGCACCCGGAGTTTCTATCGGGAACCGGATGCCTCGCCGTCTGGCCAGCAGTATCACTGGAATAGCAACGCCGAGACCTACTACTTGATCGGGGAAGCGATGGGCAAGGCGATGTTGGTCATGGTTCCGAGCAAGTGAGCGGGCACGCGGGTTCGAAACCCCTCGAATTCACTTGAGCGCGGGGACGATCGCCTCGGCCCACATCTCGTATCCGGTCGGCGTGAGATGGAGGAAGTCGGGCATGAGTTCCTTCGGAATCGTTCCATCGGGAAGCGTGAACTGATCGCCGAGTGCGTTGATCGTGTAGCGGGCCGGTCCGCCGGCCTTCTTGGCGGCCGCGTTTTCGGCGGCGACGAATGACCGCAAGGCCTGGTTGATCTGGCAGACATCACCTCGCATCGGATTGAAGTGCTCGCCTCGCGGGAAGATTTCGAGGATGTGAATTTTCGCGTCCGGGCACTGGGCGGCGAGCACCAGTGCAACATCGGCCATCCCGGCGAGGGTCTCTGCGGCATCACTGGTTCCGTGGCCGAGATTATTCGTACCGATCAACAGGACCACGTGTTTTGCCTTGAGTCGCGTGACGGGTGCTTCGGCCAGTCGCCACAGGACATTTTCGGTGCGGTCGCCCGAGTTTCCGAGGTTGAGCGCGCCGAGCGGGGCGATGTGCTTCTCCCAGACTTGCTTGCCCGGGCCTTCCCACGCCTGAGTGATCGAGTCGCCAACGAATAGCACGTTGCACGGTTCGGCTTCGCGTGCGCGGCGAAGAAGTTCGGCCTCGCGATCAATGGCCCATTTGTCAGTTCGGGCGGCGGGGACTTGTGAGCTGGGCGGCGTCACGGCCGCGGCGGCGCCGTCCTGCGGCGAGGCGTGCGGACTCAAGGACAGCGAGCAAGAGATGGCGACGATGGCAAGGGTGTGGAAGATCATTCGTTAATTGTTCACCCAAGACCCCGGCGGCGTCAAATCATGCCGCTTCGTTCCCCACCTCAGGATACGGCCCCCGGCGTTCGCGATTGGGAGTCTCCGAGCCGCGTGTCGAGGGCCATAGGCGTCGTCTCTGGTGGTCTGCCGCCGGGATTTCGTGCAATCCGTACCCTGAGGGCGATGAGTCTTGCTGACAAGGAACAGAATGAGCACCGCCGATACTCGGTCGCCTGCTTCAATGCGGCGTGGGAGCTCATGGAACGCACAGATCGTTCTTCGGAGGACGATCTTCGGATGATGGAGTGCTGCATGGCCTCGATTCATCATTGGCGTGGTCGCGAAGACTGCAGCCCAAAGAACCTCTCGATTGGCTACTGGCAGGCATCCAGGATTGCGTCCCTCCTGGGGCAACGCGACGGGGCAGTGAGGCATGCGGCGACCTGCCTCGATCTCAGCCGGGATCTCGGACCGTTCCTGTGTGGGTATGCAGAAGAAGCGACTGCCAGAGCAGCCTTGATCGACGGCGATGTCAGCCGCGCGAGAATTCATCTCAAGGAGGCGACGGCGCTCTGCGCAGAAGTCACCGATCCGCAGGGTCGCGGAATGCTCGACGCGGACCTCATCGAACTGGCGGATCGGCTCGCCTAGACATCAACGCCGATGGTGATGGAGGCATCGTCACGACGCAGAACGACGATCGACGTCCGGAATCGCCTCGACCGGTCACTCGGGCGTCATGATCAGGCACACGTGGCATCGGAATTCGAGATACCTCGGACTCGACTCGAGCAGGCGTTTCATCCCGTCGTCCAGCGGCGATGGTTCGAACGCGGTCGCCGTGATATTCTCCGAAGGCCGGCAAGATCTTCTTTCCAGGAACAGGTCGGATGACGTGAGGATCCTCGATCAGGGGATTCTCCATCTGCCTACCGTCAGGAGTCGGTCGTGATCCCCGCGAAACTGCTCGTCGAGTTCATCGGCACGTTCATTCTCACGCTGACCACCGGCATGACTGGCCTGGCCGGGGTCTACTTCGGCGCCGCCGCGTCATGGTTCGGCCCGATGGTGATTGCGGGCGTGCTCACGGTGATGATTTTCGCGGTCAGGAACATCTCCGGGGCGCACTTTAACCCTGCGGTCACCCTCGCCCTCACGCTCCAAGGCAACTTTCCGCGGAAGAATGCCGGGCCGTACATGGCGGCTCAGATTCTCGCGGCGGTCCTTGCCGGATTCCTCGTGCTCGCCCTCAAGGGCGCGATGGCCGCCGAGGAACTCGTGGTCGCACCGCTCGAACTCGCCGCCATTCCCACGCTGGTCTTCGAGATTTTCTTCACCTTCGCGCTGATCTCCGTGATTCTCATCGTCGCGACGACGAAGGACTCCGCGGGACATCGGTTCTTCGACATCTTCGTCGGTCTCACCGTGTTCGTCGGGTCCTACGTGGCCGGACCGGTCTCGGGCGGGGCGTTCAACCCCGCCGTCACCTTCGGGCTCGCGACCATGGGGTTCTTGAACCTCTCGGACACTTGGATGCACTTCTGCGGGCAGTTCACCGGCGCCTTCGTCGCCGTCGCGGTCTTCAGCGTTACGATGAAGCCCAGTACCCGTGACGAATGACAGAGAAGGCGACGTGTGCACATGACAGAAACCAAAGTCCGTCCCATCGCCGATCGGCTCGATCGACTTCGCCGTGGAGATGATCCACAACTCATCGCACGCATGGCGAGTGGGTGGGCGATTCTCGGCAATCACCAGCCGGGTCCGATCAACGGCTGCTGCATGCTCCTACCGGATCCCGTGGTTCCGTCGATCAACGATCTGAATGAGCAGGAACGAGTCGCGTTCATGACCGATTTCGTGCGGCTCGGAGATGCGGTACTCGCGGTGACCGGGGCGGAGCGGATCAACTATCTAATCCTCTGCAACCAAGTGCCGGAATTGCATGGCCATGCGATTCCCAGGTTCGCCACGGAGGACTCCGAGGCTCGAAAGCTCGGACCGTTCGAAGCCTACGACTTCGCCAAGGCTCGGAAGGCTGATGCGGAGGGGCACGATGGGCCACTGATCGCACGGCTTCGGGTTGCACTCGATCAACTGACCACCCCCAAGGCATCAGGCTCATGAGGAGTCGGAAGGCGACCGTGGGGCGAATCGGATCCGAAGCTGGTGTGCCGTGGACCATCTGAAGCCGGAGCGGGTCGTTCCCATCGATGATTCAGAGGTTGACGACCGGCTTGATCGAGAGATCCGGGAATTGCTCTCGGCGTGTTTCATCAAAACGGGCGACGAGGTCTTTCGAGATCGTCGCTACTTCACCGAGATGCCGAGTCGGCGATGGTTGCTGCGGGATGAAGGTCGCCTGGTCGCTCATGTCGCGGTGCATGAGCGAACCATCGAAGACGGGATTCGGATGCTCGGGATCGCCGAAGTCTGTGTCACCCCGACCCACCGCGGACGCGGGCTGATGCAGGGATTGCTCAGGGCCGTCCACGAATGGGGGGGCGATGCGGGGTTCGGCTTTGCGACGCTCTTCGGTCGGCCGGATATCTACGCTTCGAGTGGATATCAACGGTGCCCGGAGCCAGTGATGGTCCTTGAAGGCGGCTCGAAGAAGGTGGTACGCCCGCCCGGAGATTTTCTGATCCGCCGTCTCGGGGTGTGGCGCTGGCCGCCACACGTCGTCGATCTCGGCGGGCCCGTGTTCTGAACACCGATGTGGGGCACTCGTATCCGCTGGATCAAGCATCGCGGGCGTGGGCCGACCGGCGCCTCGTGGTATTCTGCTCGAACCTCTTGAAAGGAGTCAATGATGAACCGATCGATCACCCTCACCATGGCGGGACTCGCCACTGGGATATCCGCGATGACCATCGCGGCTCCGCCGACCGCCGACGAGATCAAAGCCAAGACCGAAACCGCGATGACCTACTACCGGTCACAGGGCGAGAAATTCTCGCTCGAGGATCCAGGTTTTCACGCCGTCCTTGATGCCCAACTCAACGGCGTCGACCCCACGGAATGCGACATCGAAGTCATCCGCGGCATGCAGATGCTCTGGGCCTACTCGCCCAACGCGAAGCCGATCTGGATCGGCCGGATCGTCGAGATCGGGCAGGGCGACCAGTGGCTCGATGCGAGTCTCATGCTCGCCGGCATGGGAGAGAACGATCAGGCACTCGCGATCGCCACGCCGCACGGATTCGTCGAGGTGCCGGATGCCCGGCTTGGCGAAGTACTGCAGGCCCTCAACCAGCTCGACCCCGAGCAGCTGATTCCAATGCAGGTCGAGCTCGTTGGCCTCGTTGATCGGATGCCGACCAATGATCCCAGCAGCTTGATGCAGGGCTGGGGGTCGTACCCGGGACTTCTCGGGAAGGCGCAGGTTGAAGCCGGGACCCGACGGAAGATTCACAATCGTGTCGTCGACGGCATGAAGAAGAACGTCGTGGTACTCGAAGAGGAAATAAAGTCGGCCCCGGACGCCGAAAAGCAATCACTGGAGATGACGGTGGGTCGCATGAAGAGCACGATTGCCTTCCTCGATGGCCCTGCCGGTCGCGGTGAACTCATTGGTTATCCCGCGCCTGCCGTTGACTTCCTCTGGAACAGTGACGGGACCGCGATGACCAGCCTCGGCGACCTCAAAGGCAAGGTCGTGGTCCTCGATTTCTGGGCGACGTGGTGCGGTCCGTGCGTCGGGTCGTTTCCACAAGTCAAGGAACTGGTCGCGTACTACGAAGGCTACGACGTCGTGGTGCTCGGCGTCACCAGCGAACAGGGAAACGTGATCTTCCGCGATGAACGCGGCAAGACGGACGCGGAGAACTTCGAGCAGGAATGCGAACTGATGGCCGACTACGTGAAAGCGATGGAGGTCACCTGGCCGATCGCATTCAGCAAGCAAGAGGTCTTCAATTCAGACTTTGGCATTCGGGGCATCCCGCACGTCGCGATCATTGCGCCGGACGGCAAGGTCGCCTACAACAACTTGCATCCCGCCGACCCGCTGGAAGGCAAGGTCGAGAAGATCAATGGTCTCCTCAAGAAGGCCGGCCTGAAGTATCCGCCGACGGTCGAAGAGAAGAAGGCGACCGAGAAGGGTTGATCCGGTCGAAGATCCCTGGAAACGAAGAATGCGACCCCGGCTCTGGCCGGGGTCGCGTTCGTATGGTGGGATGGCATCGTGCGACGCCTGCCCATGAGCGTCGAGATTCGTCGTCGAATCGACGAAGGATCTAGACTCCTCCTTCACCATGAGTTGTTCATGAGTCGTTCATCTTTCGTCCATGAGTCGTCGGAGGCCCCGCCATGTCACGCCCAGTTCTTCCGGTTCTCCTTCCTGCGGTGATGGTGGCAATTTTGGTCGGCCTCTGGCCCGCCCACGCCGCCGTGGCGGATGAGTCAATCGGGGTCTTAGAGTCGTTCGACTCGAACTACGTCGGTGAGTGGCGTATCGACGGACGCGCCTATGTCGTCGAAACGCGCGCCACGATTCCGGTCGCCGGCCCGTTGCCACCCGCCGGGGCGGAGTCGCCGGTGGCCGGGCAACTGGTTCGGGTCAAATACGACGTCCGCGACGGCGTGCGATACATCACTTGGATGCAACTCCTTGGCATCGGTCCGGAATCGGTGCAGGACGGACCGCATCTGATCTGGAGTGACGATGATTCCGCGACCATGATTACCGTCGTGGATGGCGAGGTGATTCGAAGCGTCCACGATGGCATCTCCGACGGCGATGAACTTTCGACGCCGAGTCGGACGATCCCCGCGATCCGCATCGGTTCGGCGATGGCGCCTCCCGCGTCATCGTGGCCCGACGCGAAGAGAATCCTCGCGGTAAGCGATCTCGAGGGAAACCGCGAGACGTTTTTGGCGTTTCTGCAGGGCAACGGCGTGGTGAACGCGGCAGGCGAGTGGATCTGGGGAGATGGTCACCTGGTCTTGAACGGAGATATCGTCGATCGCGGCGAACAGGTGACGGAACTGCTCTGGATGATTCGCCGCCTCGAACGGGAAGCCGTCCGGGCCGGAGGTCGGGTGCACTACGTGCTGGGGAATCACGAGTCGATGGTGATGGCCGGCGATCTTCGTTACATCCACCCGAAGTACCGATTCACAACCGATCGAATCGGTTCGTCCTACGACGACCTCCATGGGCCCAACAGCGAACTGGGACGGTGGCTTCGGAATCACAACAGCGTGATTCGGGTCGGTCCCTTTCTCTTCGTGCATGCGGGATACTCGCCGGAGCTCGATCGGCTCGGATTGGAACTCGACGAGATCAATCGGACGATCCGCGTCGGACTGGGGCCACCCGCCTGGCCGACGGCAGCGAAGGCCGATCTTCGTACCGGACTCATCTGGCATCAGCAGGGGCCGCATTGGTATCGGGGGTACTTTCCTCGCCATGCCGCGGACTGGGGCGGTCGGCCGAGCGAGGAGATGATCGCGTCGATTCTGAATCGGCACGGGGTGAAACACATCGTGGTGGGACACACCGTGGTCGACGAGGTTGGGCGGATCGATGGTCGGCCGGAACTCATCGGCATCGACGTCGCCTGGCGAGACCCGTCGGAGGCAGCGGGGCTTCTGCATGCAGAGGGAAGGCTTTACCAGGTCGATGCGAGCGGCCAGAAGACTCCGCTCGACTCCGGTCAATCCCCGACCTCGGGTAAGTGATCGGCAGGGTCACCGCCCGAGGCGGTAGCATCCTCGCATCGGGGTCGATGATCGGCCGCCGGTGCGGAGCAAGTCCATGACTCAGAATCGTCGTCGTTTTCTCGCCACCGGTGCTGCTGCATCGGTTCTTCCGATCAGCGCGGCGATCGCGCGGGTACAGGATTCACCGGAGGCGATCTCGAAGCCGGCATCCGGCGCCCGGCGGACGCATCCCATCGCGTTGTCGACCTATTCACTCTGGCGATTCCGAAACGATGAACTTCGGAGCATGAACACCTGCATCGACCTCGCCGACGAGTTTGGGTTCGACGGCATCGAGTTCCTGCTCTATCAGATCGGCCAGAACGAACTCATCAGTCGGTCGCAGCGAATGGCCTACAAGAGGCGGGCGCAGCGGCTCGGACTCCCCCTGATGGGTCTTTCGACACATCAGGGATTCGTGACCCCGGATCGCGAGAAGCGAGCGTTCAACATCGATCGAACCATCGCGCAGATCGAGATCGCCTACGACCTCGGGATTCCAACCATGCGGGTCAACACCGGGACGTGGGGGACGTCGAAGGACTTCGACGATCTCATGGCCAATCGCGGGATCGAGTCGCCGCTCGATGGATACACCGATGAGGACGCGTTCCCCTGGGTGATCGAGGCGTTCGAGAAGTGTCTGCCGACCGCAGAGCGTTGCGGTGTGGTGCTCGGTTTGGAGAACCACTGGGGCCTCGGCCTGACGCCGGAGGGCATTCTGCGGATCGTGAATGCGATCGACTCACCATGGTTGCAGGTGACCACGGATACCGGAAACTTCCTCGACGATCCTTACGAACGACTTGCCAAAATGGCGCCGCATACGGTCCTGGTACAGGCCAAGACGTACTTCGGCGGCGGCCAGTGGTACAGCCTCGACCTCGACTATCCCCGGATCGGGCGCATCCTGAACGAGCACGACTACCGCGGTTGGATCTCGTTGGAATTCGAGGGCATGGAGGACTATCGAACGGCGATTCCGAAGAGCCTCGAATTGCTGCGGTCGTCCTTCCCGCGAGGCTAGCCTCTCGTCGAGCGGAAGGAATTGGCGAGTTCAAGGCGACGGGCTCGGCGGTCACTGACCGCTCCGGCAGGATCAGGCTCGATTCTGGATCGCGTCGAGTTCGGACCAGCGGGCGTACAGTTCCTTCACCCGGCCCTGCGCGTTGGAGAGCGATTCGTACGCTGAGGTCGATCGAACATGATCCGACGAGAGTGACGGGTCGGCGGCCGCGCGTTCGGATTTCGCCGCGTCCTTCTCGGCTTCGAGGATCGCCTTTTCCATGCCGTCGTATTCTCGCTTTTCCTTGTAGGTCAGCTTGTTGCGAAGCCGGTTGTCCTTCTCGGGCGCCGCGTTCTTCGTCTTGCTTGCTTTCGATTTCTTCGCTTTCTTCGACGACCCGGAGTTCGGGGTCGCTGCGGAAGCGCTCGGGTTCTTCCGATACTTGTTCCACTGGCCGTAGGTCACGAATGACTTGGCGCCGCCATGGTCGTCGAGCCCGATGTACTCCGTCGCGATCCGTTCGAGCATAAACCGATCATGGGTCACCAAGACCAGCGCGCCGGGGAATTCAAGCAGGGCTTGTTCGAGCACTTCGAGCGAGGGGATGTCGAGATCGTTCGTCGGTTCGTCGAGCAACAGAACGTCGGCGGGGTTGAGCATGAGATTCGCGATGAGCACCCGGGCCTGCTCGCCACCCGAGAGGTTCTTGACAGAGGTCGAGAGTTGGTCAGGTTCGAAAAGGAATCGCTTCGCCCAGCCGCTCACATGGATCATTCGTCCGCCGTATTCCACCATGTCGCCGATGGGGCAGAGGGCCTCGTGGAGGGTTTGTTCCGGAACCAGGGTGCCCCGATGCTGGCTGAACACCACGGTGCGAAGTTCCGCGGCCCGCTTGATGGTCCCGGTATCGGGCTCCAGATCACCGGACATCAGTCGTAGCAAAGTGGTCTTGCCGGACCCGTTGGGGCCAAGGAGTCCCAGTCGCTGGCCGGGCGTCAGCACCAGATCCAGCGAGTTGAACAGCTGCTTGCCGCCCATCGCCTTGCCCACCGCGTGGAGCGCGAGCAGTTTTTTGGTCTTTCGATCGGTGGCCTGGAAGTCGATGGTCGTGGTCTTGGTGGGTGCCGCATTGCGGTCCTTGGTCGCTTTCAGTTCACCACGACGGGCGGTGGCATCCTCGACTTGAGTCTTGTTCCGGGTCTGGCGTCCCTGGATTCCCTGCCTCAGCCACGCAGTGTCTCGTTTCACCTTGTTGGCGAGAATGGACTGGGCCGCGGCCTGCCCGTCGAGGAACTCTTCCTTGCGTCGGATGAAGTTGGTGTAGTTTCCTTCGGCTTCGAAGGTGCCGCCCGGAAAGGCTTTCGAGAGTTCGATGATCCGGTTCGCGGTGTTCTCGAGGAAACGCCGATCGTGGGTGACGAACATCATGGTGATGTTCGAGTTCTTCACGAACGACTCCAGCCACAGGACGCCCTCGAGATCCAGATGGTTGGTCGGTTCGTCGAGCATCAACACGTCAGGATCGTGGACCAGGGCGCAGGCGAGCGAGAGTCGCTTTCGCCATCCGCCCGACAGCGTTGAGACGGATCTGGTGAAGTCGGTGAATCCAAGTTTCGAGAGGACGATCGACGCCCGGGTATCGCCATCGACGCGATCATCGCCATCGCTCGCGAGTTCGGCGGTGACGGCCGAGATCGGCGTCGCATCGGGTTCGAAGCGGTCGTCCTGCGCCACGTAGACAAGTTTCGAACCCTTGCGGCGAATGAGTTCGCCCGTGTCGGCTTCCTCGACGCCCACCAAGACCTTCATCAGCGTGGACTTCCCGGCACCGTTGGGGCCAATCAGTCCGACGCGATCGCCGACGATCAATTGAATGGCCACGTCCTCGAAGAGCACGTTGGACGGATACGACTTCGTGAGATGACGAGCGGAGAGCAGATTGGACATTGGGAATTCAGAAGAAACGCCGATCGGTCGGTCGGAGCCTCGGACTTCGAACGGAGGGATTACAGACGACCGGGCATTCTCGCCGAATTCCGTCGGAATCTCGACCCCGGAAGGCCGCAATTCGGATCGCTTCGTCGCACATCGCAGGCGGTTCTCGGAACCCCGCGTCGCGGATCAGAAACTCCGCCCCGGCCTTGCAGCCGGAGCGGAGTCGTGGTCGTGGTTGGGTGTGTCGGAAGGGATGGTGCTTCAGAGGCACTTCCCCCAAGCACTGAGGATCAGGGCCATATCGGCACCGTTGACGATGCCGTCGCCATTGAGATCGGCACCGTCGTCGCCGTTCTCGCCCCACGAACTCAGGACGAGTGCGAGATCGCCGCCGTTCACCTGACCGTCGCCGTTGAGGTCCTCCGGGCAGGGAAGGGCCTGTGCGACTTCAGGAGAATCGAACCAGCCCTGTTCCTCGCTGTGCTGTTTGGGGTCGTAGTTACTGGAGCTCCGGTCGACCTTGAAGCCCATCCCGACCAGTTGCCCGACGAAGGGAGATGCTTCCGCGCCTCGTTCCTCGAGTCCTCGGGCTCCGAGTCCGAAGCACCGGACCCGGCCCTCATCGGCCACCAGAAGCTGGTTCAGATCGTCGATGTCGAAGCCGGTGATCTTCTCCACGGGGAGTTCGATGATCGAGACCTGACCTTCCCGGTCGAGCGTGGAGATCCTTCGATCACCTTCCTGAGCGAACCAGATCGTGCCGGCGCCATCTTCGACGATGATCGTCTGGTTGAATCGTTCGGGGTCCAGGGGAAGCGAGGCGGGCACGCTTCGGATCTGAGGCTCGATTTCCGGATCGCCGCTCGTCTCGAAGATGACCCGAAGGTTGGGCGAGAAGGCGAGAACCGTGTGCATCGAGTCGTCTTCGGAAGTCCGTTCCCGTCGCGACGGGATGACTTGTCCGATCTGGAAGGGAGCTTGCGCTTCCCAGGCCACGGTCGGGGGATTGCGGTCGGCGTCGGGATCAGTGGTGACGGCATCCATCCCGGTGATCGCGATCAGTCGATCGTTGTGACGAAGGACGAGGGTCCGGTCGCTGCAGAAGGTGATTCCGTCGGCCGGGGGAAGATCCAGCTCGCCGAGCGGGACGGGTCGCATGGTCGCCTCTTCTTCGTCGTTCTCGCGGAACATGATCGAGCCATCGGCGGCGATCAGGAAGGGGCGTCCGTTCGGGGCGATGGTGAGGCTCTGGCCGGTGTTCCAGTAGGACGCCCCCACGCCGGCGGGTGCGAGTTCGATCTCGAAGTCGTTCTGGCCGAAGGGCATTCCGCCCGTTTCCACGGCACACGAAGTGCCGTCGTCATAGCTGTGCCAGGAGTAGCAGTTCGCGGGGCGAATCGCGAGCCGCGCATCGATGAGTCGGAGGAAGGAGTCATTGGAGTTCCGCTGGATGCGGTTCATTCCCTGGTTGGGAAGGAGGCATGATCCGAAGGTCGTGAAGGACACCACGAGGTCGGAGTACCACGGGCAGTCGTGGTCCAGTGTCTCGAACGTCGACTGGACGGTGTTTTCATCTCCGGATCCACCGGGATCGTTGACCTTGATCTTGCGAGTGGATCCGTTCCGATACCCGCCGACGAAGGTCATGCAGTGGCCGCCACTTCGTTTGATGACCCGCTCATCGCACCAGTTGTATCCAAGCGTCGCGTACTTGCCGTAGCAAACCGTCTGGATCGCGTCTTCGCAGATGCCGGCACGCGAGAGTTCACGCAAGGTCACCACGTTCCAAAGGGAGTGGCGTTCGTCTTCGATGACGAAACGTGAGCCGACTTCGTCCTGCAGGACGTTCCTGGCACCACGGAAGCCTCGGCCGCCCGTGGTCCCGTTGGTCGGACTCGTGTTCATTTCGTCGGCGAGTCGATCGATGAAGTCAGTCGCATCGGCATGATTGGAATTCAACTGCCAGTCGGCCTGACCGGGAGCACAGTAGGTGTAACCATGGTTCGCGATGTACGCGAAGAGGTTGCTTGTCGCGGTCGGGACACAGTACATGCCGCCGGGGTCACCGTCGGAGTCGGCCCCGAGGCCAGCACGATTCTGGTCGAAATCCGGCATGTGGGAAACGACGAATTCGTAGTTCGTGCTCGAGCTGTATCGCTGAGTATCAAGATCGGCAAAGAGGCTCGTGCTGAGCACGGTGGCGGTGACGCTGCTGGACACGATGAGGAGTGATCGAGGGTGCATGTTTCTTCTCCGGTGGGGACATGCTTGCGAGTGAGATCCGGCTCCAGAGATGGGTCCGGGACACCATCGGGTAGACGCCAGCCGCGACGATGTGACGGTTGAGTCTGGAGGATGCTTGAGATTATTTTCGGGGAGGCCTTTGCGGTCCTCAAAC
>JAPKCC010000120.1 GCA_028823105.1 Phycisphaerales bacterium
CCGTAGACCGGGAGCGATTCCGGCAGCCCGTCGAGAAGCGTTTGAAAACTGAAGACCGTTCCCCCGACGCCCGGAATGCAGAAGAGGGCCCGACTCGTCAGGCAGTCCGGACTGTGAAGACTGACCAGCGGTTCCGATTCACGCGTGATACCCGATCGAATTTTGGCGGCGATCGTACTGATATTCGACCCATCCATGACGTCCGAAAGCGAGACCGGCCGGGCAAGCCGGTCTTCGAGCCGCATGACCAGTCGAAGCAACTCGATCGAGTCGATGCCAAGTTGACTCAAGGTGCGAGCGGGGTCGTGGATCGCGCTTCCGGTGATCTCCTCGATGGTCTCGAGGACAATCTGAACGACTTCATCCGAAGACGACTCGGCGCGAATCGAGTTTCGTGCCGGCGACTCGGCCGAAGACGCCGTGAGCATTCGTGACACCTCGGCTCGGTCGACTTTGCCATTGCGAGTCGTGGGGATCCGCTCCACGCCGACGATGTCCGTCGGAACCTCCCAGGCCGGAAGACGACGCGCCAAAATCTCCCGAATCGCATCGGCATCGACGCTGCTGCCTCCTGTTCCAAGCACCACGGCTCCGAGTCGACGTGGACGATCAGGCATTTCGATGATGCTCGCCGCTCCGTCGGTCACCGATGAGATTCGGCGCAACTCGTCATCGATCGCGGCGAGTTCGATGCGCCGACCGGAAATCTTCACCTGATGGTCAAGCCGACCCGCGAACTCGATCCGCCCATCGGGAGACCATCGAGCGCGATCGCCGGTTCGGTAACTGACGCCGTTCGTGGTATCGCCTTGGAATCCCCCGCTCAGTGATATCGCGGCGACAGAATCGAGATACCCCAGACCGATGCCATCTCCTTCGGCCACCAGTTCACCGAATCGGCCAGGTGGCACTCTGTGCCCCCGGGCGTCGAGAATCCTCACTCGGGTGCCGCGGATCGGTCGTCCGATTCGAATCGAATTCTGATTCTCCAGCGAGCCCGCCCCGATCGTCTCGCAAGCAGTGAAGACCGTATTTTCCGTCGGGCCGTATCCGTTGACCACGGTGAGATCCGGAAATCGCTCCTGGATTCTCCGGACATGATCCGCGGAGACGACATCCCCGCCGGTGAGAACAATCGAAAGAGGTTCGAACAAGAGCGGAAACTGGTCGACTGCGGCATGAAAGAGCGCTGCGGTGATCCACGCGCCCTGCACCCGCTCGCGTCGGATCCGAGCGGCCATTCCTTGGAGATCTGCGCCGACCCCTTCCCAGCAAATGACCGATCCTCCATTCAAGATCGTCCACCAGATCTCGAGCGTCGAGGCGTCGAAAGCGAGCGGCGCCGCATGGAACATCTTGAAACCCGGACCATTCGGAAGGAACCATGCGTCCTCGACCAATCGGAGAATCGCTCGATGCGGAATGACCGCCCCTCGCGGCTCACCCGTGGTGCCCGAGGTAAACATGGAATAGAAAGGCGAATGCAGTCCGATTCCCGCCACGGAGACGAACTCATTCGAGGCACTTTCGACGAAGTCCGAATCTATCCACACCTCCACATTGGCGGATGAAAACTGACCCGTGTCCGGACCGATCGCAAAACGAGGCCGAGCACAGGCGAGTTGCGCATTGATGCGATCGGAAGGAAGATCGGATTCGATCGGGACGAAGCAGCCGCCGGCTCTCGCAACGCCCAGCATGGCGGCGATCGTGGCGCCACTCCTGGATCCAGTCAACACCACGGAATCACCGAGGGTCAATCCGGCCTTCTGAAGTTCCGCCGCGATATTCCGGCTCCACTGATCGAGTTCCTGATACGTGAACGTTCGATCGGCTTCAACGATGGCGACGGCGTCCTTGGAAGATCGAACCTGTTCGTCGAATCGTTCGGTCACCGACTTGTATTCGGAATCGAAACGGTCACCCGTTTCGAAAGAATCGATCCTGGTCCGCGCATCCACGCTCAACTCCTGCACGGCGCCGAGCAGGAGGCCGGAATCCCCTCGCGACAGGGCGGCGTTGATCTGCTGAAGGAGCACGAAGTATCTGGAGAGGAAGGAATCTCCCGACTCGCCTTCGAGAATCGCCGGATCGACCTCTACGCCGACCGGTGAGCCCGTCGAACCGATGCTCGGAACCACCAACGTCGCCTGAAACGGGCCTCGCCCGATGGATTGCCAGCGAACGTCGACCTCACCATAGGAACGGTAAAGATCATCCTGCGTGATCACGCCGTCGAGCGGCGGCCTGACGTGCGTCCGAGCCGGATCAAGGCGACGGATGATCGGTCCGATCGCAGCGTGGCGATGTTCAATGCCACCGACGATCATTCTCGCCGTGGAGGCGATCGCCTCGGCGATCGGAATACTCTCACCGACCGGAACGACGATCGGAAGCAGACTGACGCTGAGTCCGCCATCGCCAGACTCGCTTGCAAAGGGCAGCCCGATCACCACGCGAGACTTGCCCGAACATCGGCCGAGG
Organism: Phycisphaerales bacterium; assembly: GCA_028823105.1. GTDB lineage: Bacteria > Planctomycetota > Phycisphaerae > Phycisphaerales > SM1A02 > UBA12014. The sequence continues at coordinate 2,485 of JAPKCC010000120.1, forward strand.
AGCAGCCCCCAAGCGAGCACACTCACCGCCATGGGACTCCCGAACTCCGCAATGGAAAGGCGGTTGGATTCCCTCAGGATGCCGATGTCATCGAAGGACGTGACAAAGGTGATTTCGGCGTCGTCGGACTCGAGGACCGGAATCTGCGGAAGCGAATCCCCCTTGAGTTCGTTCGTGACCTGATTCACCCACCAGTCTTCTGCGACAGAGCTAATTTGCGGCGGCGTGCTCGGTTCCTCAAAGACCTCCTCTATTCCATCATTTGCAAAGGTACGCCTGATGATCCGTTCAGCGAGGCGCCCATCCACCGCGACATGGTGGAAGACGAGCAGGGTGACCTGCTGTCCCGAGTCGACCCACGTAGCGCACCTGAAACACTCTCCACCTCGGAGATCAAGTGGATGTCTCAAGAGATGATTCAGCTCTCGCTCCCGGGGTTCACGGGAATAGACTTCGACCACCACCGGATCAAGTTCGTTGGCCTTCTTCTCCTTGGAACCCAGATCCGGATGTCGGCAGGTTCGAAGCGTCGCCCAATGGTGACGCATCGCCTCGATACGTTTCTGGATGAAGTCGATCTCGGTCGAAATCGGCTCAGTGACCCGCCAGGCGAGGTGGTAGCTCCCCGCCGCCGAAACGGCATCCTCGAAGAGAAGGTCACGAACCAGAGGATCCAAGGGCCTCCAGGAATCTTCTTCCACCGTGTCGGTGTTCCCAGATTCGACGGCTGGACCCGGCCTCACCGTTTCGGCACGAGACCGCGTGGTCCCAACGTCCGTCGTGTCGAGGAGCTGAAGAAGTTCCACGGGGGATGCCCCGAGAATCTGGTCGACGGCGATGTTCGATTGGAATTGCGTTCTCGCTCGGATCTGCACTCGAATCGCACCCAGGCTGTCGAGTCCCTGCTCCACGAGTGGGACATCCGCGTGGATCGCCGTGGCGGGCGGAATTCCAAGATCGGTCAGCCTCGCGCGGTCGCCCGGGTCGATCGCCGACTCTGATTCGGTCGCTTCACTCCCCCAGGCCATTGCCCGTTCACGAAGCCGCTCGCGATCGACTTTGCCGTTCTGGTTTCGAGGAATCTCCGCGACCGCCGCGATGACGGTCGGCACCAGCCAGGGTGGCAACTCCGTCGCCAGCTCCGATCGAAGCTCGTCGACGTTCCGCGCCGTCACGACGAAGGCTGCGAGTCGTGCGACATCGTCTTGGGTCCATGTCACGACCCCGGCTTCGCTGACTCCCGCCATTGAAGTCATGACGGTTTCGACCTCACCAGGCTCCACGCGATGCCCCGCGACCTTCACTTGATGATCCACTCGACCCAGATACTCGATGTCACCGTCGGAGAGGAGACGACCAAGATCGCCGGTTCGATACCAACGGACTCCCTCAATCTCAGTGAATCGATCATTCTCCGGGTCGTTGGCATACCCGAGACCAACCGAAACGCCACCGATCATGATCTCGCCCGGGGTGCCGAATGACGTCGGTTCGCCCGACTCGTCTTCGATTCGAATATGCACCCGTCGGATCGGCGGGCCGATGGTCGGGCGGTCGGGCCACTGATCCGGATCGGTTCCCAGATCCAGACTCGTGACCTGCGGCGCTTCCGCCGGACCGTACTGATTGATGACTCGGATCGAGGGTGAGAATCGAGCCGCATTCCGCACCGCGTCGTCGATGCGAAGTTGCTCGCCAATGCACAGGACTTCACGAAGCGTCGGTGGGAACCCCGATACGCAGTGCGCGGCCAATGCACGAAGCATCAGTGGGGGAAGAAATGTCCGGGTGATCCCCTTGCGACGCAGGAACCGATCGATGCGCTCGGGATCCGCGCGAATCTCCAGAGGCATCGGACAGAGGGTCCCACCCGCGGCCCAGGTCGAGAAGATCTCCTGGAAGGCGACATCGAATCCCAGTGGCGCGAACTGGCCGGTCTTCGAGACGATGTCACGATCACAGCGGTCGCACTCTGCAGCGACGAGATTGACCAACGATGCCTGCGAGCCTCGAACGGCTTTTGGCTCGCCGGTGGAACCGCTTGTGAAAAGGACGAAGCATGGATCCTCGAGGCGAGTCTCGACTTCATCGAAGGAAGGCATTTCTCCGGATCGTTCCGTCCCTCCGAGCAACTCGGCGAGATCAATCACTGGAACGTCGCCGAGCGTCCGCCGAACGTCCGGGTCCACCGCGCCGACGAGAATGGCGATCGCTGGATCGACTGCATCGAACATCTGCGCGACCCGCACCGGCGGAAGATCTGGCGTGATCGGCATCGGCCCACTGCGAGCCAACGTGACTCCGAGCAACGCCTTTGAATATCCGATCCCGGGGGACGCGAGGATCGCGGAAGTGGCACCCGGCGACACATCGAACGCCCGGATGGCCACCGCGATTCGATGCGCGTCGAGGACGAGTTCCTCGTACGTGCATTCTTCACCTTCATCGGTCTCGACCGCGATCGCTTGGGGGTGGCTCGCTGCGGAGGCGAGCACCATGTGCGAGAGAGATCGAATCTGTGCCGTATCTTCGTGGTCCGGCCCCGAGATCGTTGATTCCACGCGCGGCGCGTCTTCAAGCCAACGCAGCCGCTCGGACCACTGGGAGAAGAGACGATCGCCGGCGGCGTCGGAAATGAGCGAGACGTCGAGATCGAGCACAGCCTCCACCGAGTCCGACTCGAAGCGGACGGTCGCGAAGATCGGTGCCGCCCCGCCACCACTGAACAACTCGCGTGAGGCTCCCGCGGGTTCCATCCCTCGGTCATGTTCGATGACCCCGATCATCACGTCGAGCCACGGTGATCGACCGGTCGATCGATCGGATTTTGCCGCCTCGAGAATCGTCTGATACGGCACTCGCCGATGCCGCCACGCACTTCGAAGCGCATTCCCGGAATGAAGGACGCCTCGATCCGGCTCGATGACCACCGGCAGCGTGGTGAGGAACATCCCGACCGTTCGTCCCAGATCATGACTATCCCGCAACGATGCTGGCACGCCGATCGAGAATCGCGGACCACGCGCGAGGCCGCTGGACCTAATTGCTTGCCCAAGCGTATGTACGGCAACCGCGGCCCTGCTCACCCCTGCGGCCTTGGCGCGTGCTTCAAGTCGCTCCTTCTCCGATTCATTGAGTCGGAACCGGAGCCGGCGCGATTTCGAACCGCCGACGCCATCGTTGATTTCGAGCCCTTCGGGAACGCCCTCAAGCTCCTCCGACCACCAATTCCAGGAATCCCGATCCACGCCGGTGAACGCAACCTCGGAAGCCCATGAAAGTTGAGTTTGGGCTTCAGGAGCTGGAGCGTTGCCCTCCAGTGCCGCAAGAAGATCCGCTTCGAGAATGCGAAGCGAGGGATCGTCGACCGCGGCGTGGTGGATGAAAAAGAGCACCGCCGAAAGCTGCCCTTGTCGGCTTAGACCAATGCTCCGGAAGACTCTGCCATGTTCGAGCGATGGCGGGCTCTCCATCAGGCCATCGATGATCGGCTGCAGGGAATTCTGGGTGAAGTCATAGACCGACCGACTCTCGAGCGGAATCTGCCTCGTTGCCGGAGGCACGATCTGGAGCAACTTCGCGGTCGGGTCGTTCGACTCCAGGCGGACGCTGGTCCGGAGCGCGGGGTGTGCTTCCACAAGTTCGAGTACCGCGGCATGAAGCCCCCTCCATGTGACACCCTGCGGGAGATTCACGAGGAAGGGAATCATGTTTCCCGGATTTCCGGGATTCGCACGCTCGAGGATCCACTGTGCGTACTGTGGCGGCGAGGCGGGCCCGGACAGCGTCACTCGATTTTTCGTTGGTCGCGGCTTCGAGAAAGAGGATGTCGAGGAGGCTGGTCGACCATCGACCGAAGGCTCCCTCGCTTCGCCGGACTCGCCGAGCGCCTCGAGCAAGCCGGTGAACGTCGCTGGATTCGGCAGCGTCTCCAGTGAAATCGACAACCCGGTGGCCTTGAGCATGCGGAGTTGAATCTCAACCAGATCAAAACTCGAGCCGCCGGCCCGCACCAGCACCGGCTCGTCCTCGTGCGAGACACCAAAGAGCTGAAGCCAAAGCGCCGCAAGATGCTCCTCGGCCTTCATGCCCGGGGAACCGTCTGCATTCGACTCGTATTCATGTTCATTCATCGTGGCGAATTGACTTCACGCACCTTGCCTCCGAGTGCGACCCACCGGCTGGCAATCCGCGGCTCAGAGGTTCCGCCCTGTGATGTCGCCATTGCCGCTCGATAGCCTTCAACCCGGATTCGCTCTCTGTAATTCTCGTCGTCCACACTGCACTACCTCTGGGAACTTCTCTTTGCGCTTGTCTTGGCCGCATTCCTTGCCTCGACCAACGAGCGACGTCTACGTCCGATAAAAGATTCTGCCAAGAGAAGAATCCCATGGCGGTCCGACCAACTTCTCTTCTTCACATATCGGGTGAACCGCCCCTGATAATCAGAGGAATAGAGCGGAGAACGCGGTTGACCACCGTTTTTTGTTCTTACCGCCGCCGCACCCGAGCCGGACGCCAAAATGCGTCGAGAGGCGTCGAGATGGACGCTCCGCGCCGTTCAACTGACCAGGATTGGGGAACGGTGAATCGTCGACCACCGGTTGCGGGGTCTTGATCCGAGGGTCGTCACCGTAATCGGACCAGGATTCAGACTGAAGCGGGACGTTCTTCAAGCATCGACCGGACTGCCGATCGGTCGATTTTCCCGTTTCCATTGCTGGGGATCACCGAGACGATTCGGATTCTCTGCGGAAGCATCCAGGGCGGGAGAATCTTCTGTATCGCTTCCAGAACCCCGATCTCGTCGATCTTACCAACGGTCGTCACCACGGCCATCAACTGGCGATCGCCAGACGGTTTCTCGATCGCGATGACCGCCGCTTCCACGATCGTCGGAAGAGAAGTGAGCGTGTGTTCAACATCTCCGATCTCCACCCTGAATCCTCGGATCTTGACCTGATGATCTCGCCGACCATGGAATTCCAGCCGTCCGGATTCGGTGAGCAGCCCTTGGTCACCGGTTCGGTACCAACGGGTTCCGGAGTCGACGATGAACCGGTCGGAATCCCGCGACCCGATGTACCCCAGCCCGGTCGCGAAGCCACCAATCTCGATCTCTCCTTCAACGTCGCGATCCACGACCGATCCGTGTTCGTCCACGACTCGGAGTTCCACGCCCGGAATTGGAGCGCCAATCTCGGGAATGTCTTCCCAATCTTCGGGATTTTCCGCCAGCGCGAAGTGCGTCGTCTGAATCGTCTCCGCCGCACCAAGTTGATTCTTCAGTCTCAGCGATCCGCATGACTGGCCGAAACTCCGGACGTCATCATCGATCCGCAACGCCTCTCCAGAGGTGATCACTTCCTGCAGATGGTGAAGGGGTGCTTCCAGCATGTTCGACGCTCGAGCGATGACCCGGAGAAGCAGCGG
>JAPKCC010000192.1 GCA_028823105.1 Phycisphaerales bacterium
GTCGATCGCCATCCCCGCGCAACTGGTGTCCCAGACCTCTTCACAACAGAAGGGGTCGTTGTCGCAGATCGAAGCACAGCAGATCGCGTCACTGCAGCCGGGAACCGAGGACGCCTCCTGACACGCGGACGTCCCCGGAGCGCCGCAGGACGCGGGAATCGCCGCACCGAGGGTGACCAAGACCTGGCCGGACTGGAGGAGGCCGGCGGGCAAGTCGGTTCCGTCGTCCCAGGTCGAATACGCCGCGACCGCGACGATCCCGTCGGAGGCGATGAATGCGGAACCGGGCGCGAAGACGGTCGAACCATCCGCCGGCCCGAAGGACGCGCAATCGCCGGGATTCTCCCCGCCTGCGTTGTCCGTCGGAAACGGTTGTCCGATGTCGTAGAACAGGTCGCCGGCGCTACCCTGCACCCGGAACGCGATTCGAATCTCGTTCGCCCAGTTCGAGGCGGTAGCTGCCTCGTTGAAGCAGACGTCGGCGGTGAGCCCGATCCAGTCGGCAGAACTCACTCGGCGGCCGGCTTCGGCAAACATCTCGACCGCGTTGTAGTTGGGGCTTGCAGGGTCGAGCCAGCCGTCCGCGGCGACGCCATAGGACATCCCTGCGACATCGAATTCAACCTGTGTGGGATCGCCACCGTGCACGGCGGCTGCGAGTAACGGGACCGCGACCACGGCGCACACGACCGATTTTCGACCCGAACGCCCCGAGGCATCAATTGATTGGTTTGATTGATTTGATTGATTCGACATCTGATGAAACTCCTGATGTGTTCGCCGCACATCGACCAAGACGTCGCGGCATCCGACGAGCCCTTCCAGAGCCCGCTCATCTATCCCCCGAAGATACTCCCTGAACCCCAAATCTCCATCCGATCACGGCGCCGATTTTCAAAAAAACGCGATTCGGCCCACTAAAGCCGCCAATCGGGCGACTGATGCCCCGAGCGGAACCATAGATTGCCGCCTTCAATATCGCGCTACCGGACGAATGGTCAACCCGATGAATCAAACCGGCGTTTGATTCAACCGTTCGCCGAGATGAAACACGAAATGCCGGATACGCGGCATTCCGCCTCTTCCAACCTCTCACTACCGAGAAGCCGTAGTATCCACACCACCGCAGGCGACACAGACCAATCCTTGAGCCCTGCCGATGCATCCCAAAAAGGCAACACCTATGAAGAAGATGATGAAGATCGCGGCCGGAGCCGCCGCCCTGATGCTCTCCTCGATGGCCTCCGCCGATACGTTGGCCCTCCTCTATCAGGATGCTGACGACACCACGCCACCACCACCGACTGAAGTCGAAGCGCCAAACCGCTGGTACGCCGCCGCAGCGATCGGCGGCAACTTCGCCTTGGACGCCAAGATCAAGGACTCGTATCTCCCGAAGTTTATGTTCAAGAACGGTGTCGGCCTGAACATCGGTGTGGGCTATGCCCTCTGCGAGACCTTGGCCGTGGAAGTCCGCTCGGGCGTGCTGTGGAACGAGATCAAGGGGTTCAACGAGACCGGCATGGTCGGCACTACGCCCTTTACTACCACCGGAGGAGACGGCGACGTCTACCAGATCCCGTTGATGGCCAATCTGATCTACTCAGTCCCGATC
>JAPKCC010000193.1 GCA_028823105.1 Phycisphaerales bacterium
TGGTCCAGACGCGACAGTTTCTCGGAATTCCAAAGACAGATGAGCGTCCCCCGCCGAACGTCGAGCTTCGACTTCGGGATCCGGACGCGGGGATGCAGCCATTGAGACCCGGGGATCGGGTCTTCCTTGTGACAGACGTTCCTCTTGATCGGCTTCGGATCATCGGGATGATAGATCCCCTGTCGCGATGCGTGGATGCATCGGCGACCGAGCTGTCGAGCGGATTCGCTTTTGCTTCCGATCGCTTTCGACCGGTAGGTGTGACGATCCGCAATGCGATTGACCCGAGTGGACGCATCGACGTTTCCGGGCTGTTGCAGGAGCTGGAGCTGGAGGCGGAAATCTCGTGTCTTCCCGACGGCCTCGACACCTCGATTAAGCCGGAAGTCTGGTCATCATTATCCCGCGTACTCCGAACCGTGATCACACTGGCGCCGGCGACCGAGTCCGAGAGGCCGTTTTTCATGTGCGACGCCGTGCTGCTCGGTGGACTCCGGCGGGAGCACAGGGAACGGATACTCGCTTGGTTTGACGATCGAATCGTGTTCGTCCATTGCTCGAAAATCGATTTTCCGCGTGAGATCACGGATCGGTTTATGGTCATCGAGAACGATGAGGTCCTCGGGATCGGGGACTCGAAGTGGTTCGATTCGATCTCCGCGAGTCTCCGGATCAAGGAGGCGGGGTCGGCGGGCGAGGCCGAGGACGAGGCGGAGATAGCAGGCTGACGTCCGCCTCGGCTGCGTGAGCGAATCCTCGCGGTCCTTAGGGCTCGTATCATTCTCTTCTGATCGATGCTTACATCGGGGAAGCAAGGAGATTTTCATGGGCGAGTCCCACAAGATTGCGGCCCTCGTCCTCAACTCTGTCTCTCACGACATTCGAGTTTGCAAGGAGGCGGACGGTCTCGCAAGGGCGGGATTCGAGGTCACAATTCTTGGCATTCGTGATAGACGAGACCGCAGGCCCATCTCCCTTCGGGAGAGCGGCGTTCGGATCATTCGTGCGGATCCCGCCGGCTGGGAGATGTATGAGCGATATCGCGGGCGGATGTACTCCAGTCTGTTCGCCGCAGGCAGCTTTCTTCTCATCGGAGTCTCGTCGGTCGTTCGTCCGACAGGTTTGGCGGTGGATGACCTGATTCTCCGCGCGGTGGACGCCATTGGCGTCATCGGTCTCTTCGCACTGCTCGCATCGCCAGCGGCGGCGATCTGGTACTTCCGACGGTCGTTCCGCTACTGGCGACTCGCGAGAAACAAGGCAGAGATGCTCGGTGGTGGGGGTCACGAAGGAGCGGCGTCAATTTTCGCCGGTCCACGAATCCTGCTCCGCCGCTGCTCGTCCTTCGCCCGCGGATTCGTGATCCTTTTCAGGACTGTACGGCGATCAGCCCGAATGCAGCGCCACCTTCACGCCGAACTTGATCGACTCAAGCCGAGGTTCGTGCACTGTCATGATCTCCCCACGCTGCCCATTGGAGATGCATGGTGTCGCCGCCATCCCGGCGTGGCGTTGGTCTTCGACAGTCACGAACTCTTTGAAGAGGTTGCGGGACTCCACCCAGTGTTACGTTGGTATTGGCGGAGGGTACTGCGCCGGCAGGCCCCCCGGG
>JAPKCC010000032.1 GCA_028823105.1 Phycisphaerales bacterium
GATCGTTTCACCATCGAGCAACTCGCCGGCGATCTGCTCCCCGACGCCGGACAAGATCAGTTCATCGCCTCCGGCTACAACCGTCTACTCCAGACCAGCCATGAAGGCGGTGTGCAACTGATGGAGTATCGCGCGATCTACATGGCCGATCGGGTACGCAACGCGTCGGAGGTCTGGATGGGCGCGACGCTTGGATGCGCCCAGTGCCATGACCACAAGTACGACCCGTTCACCACCCGTGACTTCCATACCTTTGGAGCCTTTTTCGCCGACGTCGACGACGAAGAGCATCTCCGAAAACCGTACGACGGCCTCAATTCGACACCGACGCGGCGCAGCCCCGAGATGCAGGTTGTCAACGACGACGCTCAGCGACGCCTCCATGCTCTTGAAGCCGCGGTCGCCACCGCAGAGCGACACCTAGAAACAGAGACCACCGAACTCGAGGCTCACCAGGAGGCGTGGGAGCGTGACCTGAGCGCCCGACTCGCGAATCAAACACCGGTCGAGAAGATCTGGGTCGACGACGTCCTGGATACCGGAGGCAGGTTGCAGGGCGATTGGTCATTCGATCGGCTCCCCGAACTCGAACCGATTCGCGGCGAGTCCTATCGACGCCAGTCGAGCAAAGGGCTCACCCAGCACTACACGGTAGACACGACTCGGACGATCGCCGTCCAGCCCGATGATCGAATCATGGCGTGGGTCCATCTTGACCCCTCGGACCCCCCAAAGTCCGTCATGCTTCAGGTGAACATCGCGGGGAACTGGGAGCATCGAGCGGTCTGGGGCGGCGATCAGATCGCCTACGGACACCAAGCCGAAGACCATGACGGATATCGCCGAATGGGCGACCTTCCAAATCTCGGCGAGTGGGTGCGGCTCGAAGTCTCCGCAAACAGACTTGGCATCGGACCCGGCGAAGAGATCAACGGTATCGCGTTCACGCAGTTCGGGGGGGTCGTCCACTGGGATGCCTGCAGCATCATGGCGGACACCGTCGCACCGGCGGCCGTGATCGAGGCACTGGCCACCCCACCATCGCAACGCACCGACGAGGCGAAGCACACGCTTCGAGCCCGGCATGCGAGCGAAGCTCCATCCGTGCTGGAAGCCGCCAACCGCCATCGAGTTTCGCTTGCGGAGGTCGCGTCGTTTGACGCGATGCTCCCCCGCACGCTCTTCACAAGGTCGCTTGAGATCCCGCGCGAAGTTCGGATCTTGCGACGAGGCGACTGGATGGACGAGTCAGGCGAGATCGTGCAGCCCGCGGTCCCGGCATTTCTGGGCGATCTGAAACCTGACGGCCGCGCGGGCAGACTGCATCTCGCCCGCTGGCTGGTCACGCCGACGGCCGAAGGCGGCATCGGCGAACTCACCGCGAGAGTCTTCGTCAATCGGATCTGGGCAATGCTCCTCGGCGAAGGCCTCTGCCCCTCGGTCGAGGACTTCGGCGGTCAGGGACGTCCTCCCGGAAATCTGGAACTCTTAGATCACCTCACCCTCCAATTCATCGACTCGGGCTGGAATATCAAGGCGTTGGTTCGCGAAATCGTGACCTCCGATACCTACCGAAGAAGTTCCATTCCGACCCCGACCCAGTTCGACGTCGACCCGGAGAACTTGCTCTTTGCCCGGCAGAGCCGTCACCGACTCTCCGCGGAAGCGATCCGGGATACCGCGTTGTCCGTCGGAGGAATCCTCGTCGATCGGACCGGGGGTCCGAGCATCAAGCCCCCTCAGCCCGACGGCTACTATCGACACCTGAATTTTCCGGTACGGCGATATCAAGCTGCCGGCAACGAAGACCAATGGCGGCGTGGGGTCTACGTTCATTGGCAACGCCAGTTTCTTCATCCGATGCTCAAGGCCTTCGATGCCCCAACTCGCGAAGCCTGCACCGCTCGCCGAGAAGCTTCGAACACGCCGCTTGCCGCCCTCGTCCTGATGAACGATCCCGTCTTTTTGGAGGCGGCCCGAGGACTCGCGCAGCGACTACTCGCCGCCGAGAATTCACCAGACGACCAACGACTGGATCTCGCCATGCGACTGGCCACCTCACGGCATGCCGATCCCGAGGAGATTCGAGTTCTGAGAGACGTTCTTGAGCGGGCCCGTCGGAATTTCGCCGAATCCCCCACGTCGACCGCGGCATTCATCGGAATCGGCGCCTCGCCGATCCCCACCAACCTCGACCCGATCGAACTGGCCGCCTGGATGCAGGTGAGCAGGACGATCCTTAATCTGCACGAGACTTTTAATCGTGAATGAACTTCCCCGCCACATCCTCCAAGAGATCGAACGAGTCAACCGACGGCAGTTCCTCGGATCCCTCTCGATGGGAGTCGGCGCCGCCGCACTCTCCCAATGGTTGCCGGGCTTCGGGTCTCCGAGCGCGACTGCCGACGGCCTGCTTCTACCTGGCCGAATCCCCCGCGCAAAACGGGTGATCTTCCTCTGCATGGCGGGCGGACCAAGCCATCTCGAGACCTTCGATCCCAAACCACAGCTGAGCGCACTGGACGGGGAAGCGATGCCGGCATCCTTCACCGAGGGCATGCCGATCGCACAGTTGCAGGGAGCGGATCTTCGATGCCTCGGATCCCGCGCCACCTTCTCGAAGCATGGCGAGAGCGGCCAGACGATCAGCAACTTCCTTCCCCACATCGCGACCTGCGCCGACGACATCGCCATCGTCAATTCGATGGTGACCGAGCAAATCAATCACGATCCCGCCCACACGTTCATGAACACCGGAACGATTGTCCCGGACCGCCCCAGCATGGGGAGTTGGGTGAATTACGGACTCGGTTCGATCAATGAGGATCTTCCCGGCTTTGTCGTCCTCACTAGTGTCGGCGGCCGAAATCCCCAACCGATTGCGGCTCGACAATGGTCGAGTGGGTTTCTTCCCAGTCGACTTTCCGGGGTCGAATTTCACGGCCAAGGCGACCCTGTCCATTACGTGAGTAATCCCCCGGGCATCACCTCCGACTGCCAATCACATTTGGTCGACGCCGTTCGGGATCTCAATCGCCTTCGCGCCGAGACCACCCACGATCCGGAGATCGACTCCCGAATCGCCCAGCATGAATTGGCGTTTCGAATGCAGACGTCGATCCCCGACCTCATGGATATCAAAGATGAATCCAAGGAGACGCTGGAAATGTACGGCGCGGTCCCGGGTGACGGATCTTTCGCGAGCAACTGCCTGCTTGCCCGCCGACTTGCCGAGCGGGGCGTCCGCTTTATTCAGCTCTATCATCGTGGCTGGGACCACCACGGCGGCCTGAAACAGTACATGGATATCTGTTGTCGAAACTGCGATCAGCCGACCGCGGCGTTGATTCAAGATCTCAAGCAACGCGGCATGCTCGAAGACACCCTGATCGTTTGGGGCGGCGAATTCGGTCGCACGCCAATGTCCCAGGGTGGCGGTGCGGATCCGGGCCGCGACCATCACATCAAGGGCTTTTCCATGTTCCTCGCGGGCGGCGGCGTCAAAGGCGGCGTGACCCATGGCGCCACCGACGAACTCGGCTACAACGCGGTCGATGATGTCGTCCACGTCCGCGATCTTCATGCCACCATGCTGAACCTGCTCGGACTCGATCACCAGCGACTGAGCGTTCCGTATCAGGGCCTCGACGTCCGCCTCACCGGCGTCGAATCGGCCCGAATCGTCCGCGAGATCCTCACATGACCGCATCGGCAAACGCCACCACGAACCCGAAATCGCCCCCGACCGCACCGCCTCTCCCGCCTTCGACGCGAACCCCCGAGCCGGCGGATCGCCTCTCGACCCGCGCGACGCTCCGACGATGCATCCTCTGGGTGGTGATCGCGTACGTCGCGGGAACCACGAGTTTTTTCCTTGGATTGACCGCGAACGAAGCCTCGCCGACCGCGATGCTCCTCGGCATCCTGCTCTACGGCTGCTTCATCGGCCTGGTCAGCAGCAGTGGCGGATTTCAACGACGCCTGCAACAACCGTTCGTCGCGCGGGCGTTCAAGATCGGGTACGGGATCCGCCTTGCTGCCTGCATCGTCCCCGGCGCCGCGATGGCCGTCGACATGTTCCCGGGAATGCTCGCGGTGATCGCCGGTGAGACGCTCGAACGTGAAGTTGGATTCGGCAACTTCGCGTCCACGCTGGGGTCGACGCTCGTCCAAGGGACGCTGATCAACATCCTCATCCTCCTCGTGGTCACGTTCGTCTGGCTCCTGCAGAAGATGTCCATGGAATGGAGGCCTCCGGTACGCGACGTCAGGGCCTGCGCGGGCTGCGGCTACCACCTCGAGACGCTCGCGGCGGACACCTCCGCGATCTGCCCCGAATGCGGGCGGACCAACGAGGGATTGAACGATCGGCGAGCCTGGATCGATCGAGCATCCTGGCTGAAGTTCCTCCTCGTGGTGATCGCCTCGGGAATCGGCGGGATTCTGGTCCAGGGTGGTACGTTCTTCGTCTTCGGTTGAAATCACCGATACGGCGAGAAGGACCTGCTCACGATCCTCGAGACCGGGAGGCGACATCCATCTCTCTGTAAACCGAGGTCAAGGCCTCGAACCCGAAATCGGGCCCACCGGAGCCGCCCCCGGGCGTCTCCCTTGGATCGACCGCGCCTCGTGGACCGAATTCCTGCTCCGCGGAGTACTCGCGATCCTGCTCTTCGGCGTCGTGCAGGTCGTTCTCATCGACGTGTTCGCCGGATCCTTCGGCCGTTGGTGCCGAGAACGACCAGCCCCGTGGTCCACCCGATCGTGATCGGGTGAAGCGGGTTGGTTGCCGCGCGATCTCGTTCCGCCGCGATCAATCGGGACAGACGCCCCAGGCACCGATCATCAGCCCGAGATCGGCGCCATCGATGGACGCATCGTCGTTGAGATCCCCGATACCGGTCGACCCCCATCCGCCGATCAACAGTCCGAGATCCGCACCGTCGACGACCAGATCCCCGTTCAAGTCGCCGACGCAATCGGGCTGCGGCTCGGGAATGAAGTCGAACGCCGTGATTTCGATCGACTGCTCCTGCCCGTTCATCGGGGCATTGCCATTGACCAACCAGAGGTTGAGATGCACGCGGGCGAGACCGGGCCGCGGCTGATGCGGACCGAAGTAATCCCATTCGTGAACCAGTCGCTTCGGAGTGGGTTCATCGGCGTGACCGACCCAGGACTTGCAGTAGACGCCGTCCGAAGTCCATCTGAACTCATGGGTCATGTCCTCCGGCGCCGGATCCGGGAGTGCGAAACGACTGACGTTCCCGCCCCACCAGTACGGCTGCGCCAAGAACTGCCCTACGTCGTTACCCGGTTGTCCCCACCGACTGAACTCAATGTCGAATTCATTCGGCGGATTCCACCACATCACTTCATCCGCGTAGCACTCGGCATACTCCCAGAGGAAGAGACCAAAGACGACGTTCGGATCGAGAAGGTCGAGTCGGCCTCTGGTCTTGAATCGATAGGTGCCGTACCCAAGCACGTCTTCAACCACCACTTCAGAGCAACGCCACTGGCCGCCGGTCTGAGTGATCCCCAGCCGCAGTGAGCCGTCGGCGCTCACCGTCGCGTTGTCCGCCGATGCGGAGAACGAATTCGGCCCGGGACCGGTATAGGCCGATTTCACCCGCCAGATCCGCTCGTCGAACTCGAGCGCCGTCGAACCAAAGTCGCCCCACTGGTAGACAGAGGGATTGACTCTCGACATGCGGAAGGCGTCAACGTACGCCCGGCCCGTCTCCTGGGCTGCGGTCTGAAGAAACGAAAACTCGAGTCGCATGCTGACGGTACCGCCCGGCGCAGGATCAAAGAGCTCGTTGGTCTCGATCATTTCGTTGACCGGCGAATCGGCATTCAGGAGAATCACCGAATCCGCCCCGAGCGATGATCCGGAGCCATCGAGCCAGGTCACGGTAAACGCCGCACGAGCGGCGCCGACCAACGCATCGGCACCCCGATGTCCAGCCGACACTTCGAGTCGATGCTGCCAACCGGATGTGCATTCGACGGTGAGATACAGACGCGACCTTCCCGCATTGCCGTCGAACGGGCCGAAAAGCCACGCGGCCCAGCTCCCGTGCGCCGTCAATCCATTGCCTCGCCCAACATTGCCGCTGTTGGACCAACCGGCAACCGGTTCGCCATTGTCGCCCGGCCCGATTTCAAAGCTCGGGTTGTGGGCGGCACAGGGCCCATCGTCGCCTCCGACAGCCAAGGCCGTCGCAGCAAATGCTGCAACGGCCGTGGTCTGAAGAACTCGGAGGGAATGACGAATACAGTCAGTCTGAATCATCATCGAAGGTCATCCCTTGGAGAGGGTGAAGGAATCAGGGACCGGCACAGCCGTTGCACACCTCGTCGGCGATGGTCGCACACACGGAATCCCAACCGAACTCGCAGCAGATCGGATCGACGTTGCACACGGCCTCAGTACAAGTCGCATCCGTGCAACTGGTGTTGCCATTGGCTTCGCAGCAATCGCACTCGGGGCAATCGCCGGGGTCGCCGGGATCACCGCCACCGGGGCAATCGCCCCAGACCGCGAGGAAAGCACCGACATCGACGCCGTTCACGACGTTGTCTTCGTTGAGGTCGGCGATACACCCGGGGCACACGCCCCACTCTGCGAACATGACACCGAAGTCGGCACCGTTGACCACATCATCGCCGTTGAAATCTCCGACGCAGGAGGTCGGCCCACCGCCGCCACTCTCAACGGCCAGATCGATGTTGTCGATTCGGATGGAACCGGTTCCGCAATCAGGCTGAACGATCTGGCACACGATCCGAATCGAGGTCGTGCCGGCCGGGGCCGCCCCCGAGATCTCGGCCGAGTACCACGTGTCATTGTTAAAAGCGCCGGCACCGTCAAGCACGACGCCCGCGACGAAGTCAATCGGATTGCCGAGATCTGAGCCGAGGAATTCGATCTTCTGAAGGACATAGTTGTCCGTTCCCACGATCGAATCGAATGCGGGCGTCCAGGATGACATCGAAATCGTGACGAAGTCACCTTCGAAGACTCCGGGGATGACCTGGTTCAGACCGGACACGCCGCCTGGGTCGCAAGCGCCGTCGCCGTCATAGTCAGGAAACGACCCGAACATCCCCGCCGAATGGGGAGGGGTCAGATAGTTGAAGTCATCAAAGAAGATGTTTCCGTACTGCTCGTCCCAGGCGTTGAAGATCACCGAGGTCTGATAGCTGTAATCGACGCCGTTATCGAATGACGCATTGATCAGCGGAGCCGCGGGATCTCGTTTATCCGCGGAGAAGTCCATGTCATCGGTCCAACTCGCTCCGGGGTCGCTCATGCCAGCCTGAAGGAAGACGGGCACGACGGTCAGGCTTGTCGCGCCGACTGGGGCAACGGTCAGGAAACTCGCTTCCTGCCAAGCCCCGGTCACCATGTCCGGATCGCTTCCGACCAGAATTCGCTGTTCGGCGATGCTCACCACGGAGCCGCCCGCGTTCTTGAATTCAACCTTGATGCCTGACCAGTTATTGGTGCCGGCGATACTGTCGAAGTCCGGAGTGAATGCAAACGCCCCGACCCGGTAGACCTCGCCGGCCGACACCGAAACGTCGTAGACAGAGACCGCACCATTGCCGTTGTATTCCGCACAGAAGCACCCGAACGTCTTCAACGCAAAACCGGATCCCGCGTGGGTGATCTCGCTGCTTCGTTCGGCGTTCCCGAAGGTGGCGTAGGTGCCGCGAAAATTACTCTCAAACCCTGGGTTCTCGAGGAGGTTCGGTCCTCCGTCATCGGCCAGACTCGTTCCCATGGGAACAAGTGCGGCAGCAACAAGGCCGAGAGTCATGCTACGAATGGTCACGAGGCTTCTCCTGATGTGAGGGAGCGGATGGGACGGGTCTTTTCAAAACACGGTGAACATCTGAATCGACGATTCGATGCGTCCGAATACGGCGAGCTATCGAGCTATTGAGGATGAACTTCATCCGTTCAAAACTCCGTTACAAGCCGCATAGGTCTCCCAATGCTACGCCTAAACGTGACCTGATCCAGTCTTTCCATGCTCTTTTTCGATTTCCGGTTGATTTTCTCACAACCCTGACACCGTTGTCTGCGAACCGCGCGAAAAAGACTCCAATTCGGATCTCTAATTCTGCAACTACGCCTCGGAATTCGGAGGCATTCCCGGAGCACCAACTCTTGATTTTCCAATTGCATCTTCAAACATTGTCTCGATCAAGTTCATTGCGTATTCTCGATGATCTCTCCCCGCCTCCTGCCCAGGCAAGGCATCACGCGCCACTCGGAAAAGACACGACATGACGCTTCGTCCCTTTATCGCTCTCGGCCTGTTCGTGATCATGCTCGCCGCCGCGCCGATTGCAGCCTTCGCCGGAGATGCCACCGACGAACCCAGCGTCGTCGAAGTGAAACAGACACGGGAGGGTTGGCAGCTCTATCGGAATGGCGAGCCGTTCTTCATCAAGGGCGGATGCGTTGTCCGGAACAACATCAGCCCTGAGTTGAACGACCTCTTGGCGGAACTCAACGCCGCCGGGGGCAACTGCATCCGTCTCTGGGGAACCGGACCAGGAACGCTGGGGATTCTGGATGCCGCTCACGACCACGGGATTTCCGTGTTCCTCGGCCTCTGGATGGAACATCCGATCGGCCATGTCGACAGCGCCGGCGCGTTCTTTGACTACACGAATATCGCCGCGGTCAACAACCAGATCGATAACCTCGCCGTGCAGGTCGAACGCTACAAGGATCATCCCGCATTGCTCGCGTGGGGTGTCGGCAACGAACTCTGCCATCTCACGGCGGAAGCGGATGCCAATACCCAAGTCGTCCAGCTGATCTGGCGGGCCATCAACAACACCGCCGCGATGGTGAAGGAACTGGACCCGAACCATCCCACGGTCTCCGTGACCGCGGAGACCGGCGATTGGCACCAGGTTGACAATGGAACCCAACTGAGCGACTGGTGTTCGAACATCGACATCTGGGGTATCAACGCCTACGAAACCATGCCTCTGATTCGAGCGAAGGTGGAAGCATCTCCGTGGGATCGTCCGTACTTCATTCCGGAATTCGGCCCCCAGGGCTGGTGGAGTTCGCCTCAAACGTCTTGGAACTCCCGACTCGAGCATTCAAACAAGGTCAAGTCCGACTGGTATCGAAGCGGATGGCTCGACGCCATCGTCGCCGAATCGGATCGCTGTCTCGGCGGCTTCGCCTTCGCCTGGGACACTCTTGATTCACCAATCGACACCTGGTGGACGATGTTCGACCACGAAGGCCGACCGACCCAGTGCATCGACGCCCTCTGGGAAGCGTGGAACGGAACGCCCCCCCGCAACCTCTCCCCCGTCGTGACCGGCATCAACGGCATCGAAGCCCAGACGGTGCAGCCCGGCCAGCTTCTGAATGTCGAGCTCCTTGCGGTCGATCCAGAAGGTGAAACGCTCCTCGTCGATTGGCTGGTCGGCCGCGACGTGTTCGATGCCAATGGCAACTACCTGTGGGATACCACGGGGGCCTGTGATTTCCTCGCCCAAGACGCGGGCCTTCTCTATGAGTTGGAAGCGCCCTTGATTCCCGGCGGATACCGATTAGTCGGCTGGGCGCGAGACAGCGGTGGTCGAGCCGGCGTCGCCTCCGTCCCGTTCTTCGTGGACGGCGACATTCCCGACGGCCTCGTCGCCATGCCTTTCCCGCTCGATGACTACTTTGGCCCGAGCGGGTTCATGGGCGCCTCCTGGACGCTCAGCCGATCAGACATGGACTCACCCAACGGTGTCTGCGGTGGCGAGGGTCACCGATTCGTGTTCAACGCACCACCCATTGCCCTCTGGTGCGGGGTCGCGTGGCAGTATCCCACCAACAATTGGGGCACCGCCCCGGGACTCCAGATCATGCCTGGCGGAACCTCCGTCGACTTTCTGGCGTGGTCCGATGTCCCCGGAACGACCCTCGACTTCTTCGTCGGCACCGACGGCTCGGATGGCTTTCAGGTCGAGTTGGCCGGGGTTGAGCTGCCGCTCGAACCCACCATGTTTTCGATCCCGCTTGAGGGAATCGAGTACGACGATGTCGTCATCGGATTCGGCTGGGTCTACTCACAGGGCGCCGGCCCCACGGATCCCACGAGAGAGATCTATATCTCTGACATCATCTGGGATGGCCCACCACCACCGCCTCCCTGCCCGATCGACCTGAATGGCGATCGGTTGATCGACGGCTCGGATCTCGGTCTCGTCCTCATCAACTTTTATTCAACCACCGCCGGCGATATCGATGTGAATGAAGATGGATACATCGATGGCCAAGACATCGCGGTGATTCTCGCGAACTGGGGCCCGTGCCCCGAATGAGTCAAAGAACGCCCCGCGCCGGAACGATGGAAGACGCCGGTTCCAAATGATCAAGCCCCAGCGCACGGCCTCCGAGTGATTTCGGAGGCCGTGCTCTTGTTCATCATCAGAGATCTCGGCAAAGCGGGATCGCGTGATTTTCGAACGGGTATCATCGTCGCCATGAACGATGCCCTCACCACGTCCTCAGGCGACGCACCCCTCTGCACCGCAGATTTCGATACCAAGGCGATCCTTCGGTATCAGTACTACTGCCTCATCCCACTGTGCCTACTCATCGTGACGATTCCGCTCGCCGTACTCATCGCCATCGGATATCGCATCATTCTTCGCCGGGTCGTGGCCAGCTGGTCAGCGACCCTGACCTCGAAGAGCCTCATTGTGAAAAAGGGCATCTTCAACAAAATCGAGAAGACCATTCCATTGGAGAAGATCACCGACCTTTCCAGCGTCGAGGGGCCGATCATGCGATTCGCCGGCATCAAGCGGCTGGGCATCGAAACCGCAGGGCAGTCTGGAGCCGCAGGAGGCTCTCTGGTAACTCTGCTGGGGATTGTGGACTCCGACCACTTCCGCGGCCTCGTCCTCGCCCAACGGGACGCTGCAGGCACCTCAGCCCGCGTGCCACATCCTGTCACGGAGAACGCGAGCAGCCCCGACGGGGCAGTCCTCCTTGAGATCAAGGATGCACTCGGCGAAATGGCCAACGACCTCCGTCGCGTCGCCGACCGCCTCGACGAGAGACCGTGAGACTCCGTGGGAAAGCTCGGGCCAAGTTCCGAGCAAGAACCTGCGACTGCATGCGATGGCATGCGATGGCATGCGATGGCATGCGATGACCACCACAAAAAAGATGGCGGTACTGCCATGCAGCACCGCCATCTTGATCATCTGATTCGAACTTGAGACGCCAAGAGGCGACTCGATCAGTTGCGTCGGCGGCGCCGGCCAGCAAGGCCAGCAAGGCCCAGGAGGGCAAGTGCGCCTGGTGCTGGAACGACGTTCGCGTATGCGTCGTCCCAGATGATTGAGCCACTGCCTGATTCATCGTGCCATGGTTGATAGAAGATGATCACAAACTCGATGCGGGCAGCGCTTGCTGCACCAGCGTCGAGGGTGATACTGTTGGCGAATTGGTGGGTCTCGCCATCCATGTCGCTGTTGTCGACATTGTCAGTGGTGTGGTTGAACCACCAGTTGCCATCAGCGCCGAAGAAGTTCAGTGCGACGTAGCCAATGTTGTCGGCGAAGAGTTGGTTTTCCACGAAGGCATTGGCACCATAGTGGATGGTGTCGCC
The DNA here is from genome assembly GCA_028823105.1 of Phycisphaerales bacterium. Classification (GTDB taxonomy): domain Bacteria; phylum Planctomycetota; class Phycisphaerae; order Phycisphaerales; family SM1A02; genus UBA12014. Next base: position 11,658 of record JAPKCC010000032.1, read on the forward strand.
TTCCGACCACGTACCAGCTGCGATGTCTTGGCCAGCACCGCTGTAGCCGACGCCCCCCGTGAATGCGCCCCACGTTGCCAAGGCATTGCTTTCAAACGGGACGCTGGGGTTACCGGCGTAGTCATAGATGCCGGCGCCATTGAAGACGTTCCAGCCGATGTTGCCACCGTTGAAGTCGCCGTTCTCCAGTCCTGCTGAGGCGGCGCCTGTGATCGCGATCGCAAGAATACTAATTTTCATTTCTTCGAATCTCCTGTGGGTGTGACCAAGGGAATTGGCCACCGAAAAAAGGGGGGGGAACCTACTTCATCTAATTGTGCCGGATCAGCCATCTGAAACAAGCATCGAATGCCAAATATCCAAGAATATCTTGCATTAACAGACAATAATCGCGTATCGGCAGGCAAACCCTCCTCCGACGAAACAACTAAATCAGGACACTGATTTCCTTGTTTCGTTTCGTCACCTCGGCTTCGAACAACTCAGGTTGATCATCGGCGCATCAATGACCGGGAAATCCGATCACCCGCAGACACCAGATCATCGTCGAATGCGGGATCGACGGCCGCCACATGAATGATGACGTTCAAGATGCCCGTCCGGCGCCCACGCCGAATCGCTGCGGCTGGATCGTCGGGATTGCGAGGATTCCCAGAGGTGTTGTCGAGATCGAACGATGCGACCAAGGCAGTACCCGCGGGCAGTCGAATCGGCGAGACGGGAATGTAGGACTCCCGTTGATGATGATCCCAGTCGGGAATATTCAACAGGCGGCGTCGGTCACCGGAAGGAAGCACCGCATCAACTCGCATGCTCGTGCAGATCTCAAGCGCCCGAGGCGAAAGACCCACGAGGTCGACGGCCCCTTCCAAGACGACCGTTTGTGATGTAAAAGTTGCCACCTGCTCGGCGTCGATCTCTACCCGACCCACGGCCAGCGGCAGCCATCGCAGCGCGGAGGATCCCTCATTCTCCGGGACGAATTCCAACTCGATTCGTTCTTTCAGACGTTCGACCTTCCCGGTCGGCTGATACTGAAATTGCACGAGCAGATCGCTTCCAGTCTCGACTGGAAGATGGAACCCGGCGGGCAATCGAAAGTCTCCCGATCCAGTCAGAATCACCCCGTCGGCGCCAACCGGTCGTAGACCGGCATCCCCTCCCATCAGAAAGCCCACCCGCGGATCCCGGTCATCGAGGTAGCGGGCCGCTCCGCTTGTATCGAAAGCGAACGCGGCGACTCGCATTGATTGCGGTGCTGCTGGAACATGCCGAATCGCACGAATCTTCAGGGGCTCGGAATTTCCGATCGGAAAGTTCACACCATGAACATCGAGTTCGCCGGAATGCCAGGCAGGATCAGACTCTTCCGGAATCTCGTACGCCGCAGGCATCTCCAGCACCAGCCCGGCTCGGAATTCTTCGTCCACCGCCGCGGTCAGCACATCTGGCGGCCCTTCCCCGATCCGAGCGCCGCCCGCCATCCACCGTCGAATCGCAGAGACTTCTGCATCCGGGACGACTCGTTGATGCTGGAATTTTCCAGTCTTCGGCAGCCAAGGTGGCATTCGCCCCGCCTCGATCACGTCGATCAAGAAGGTGGCCCGATTTCGGACCGCTTCGATCGTGGTAAGAGAAAACGGACCGCTTCGTCCCGGCGCGTGACACGTCACGCAACGGGTCTCAATGATCGCCCCGATCTGGCCATTCCAGGTCGGCGGATCGATCGTCAAGGTATCGGCCTCGGGCTCGGCATCCTGCACGGGTCGTCCGAGGATGACCAACATGGCGACCAGACCGAATCCGATCAAGGCGCCACCTTCTCGATCAGACATCCGACCGCAGGCCGGCGGGTGATCGACACCGGACGACCAGAGACGATCTGAGAGATCACTTCTCGGGCATATGCCTGCGTCGCATTGCGTCGGCGGCGTCCGATCTCTGCGTAGAGATTGTCGAGTGGCCCCCGATAGCGGAGGGTCCAGGATTCACCTGAACGAGTCAGAATGAAGACCTCTGGAACAACCGTTCCCTTGAATTCCCGAACCAAACGCTGCTCGGGATCGAGGAGAATCGGCATTTCCAACCGCCGCTCCTTGGCGTGCGAGGCTGCTGATTCGGCGGTCGTTCCGAGCATGGGGTGGACGGCGACAAGGCGCCCCCCGACCTCCTTCACACCCTTATGAAGTCGTCGAATTTCCGGAACGCTGGCATTGGCGATCGGACATGTGGTGCTGAGGAAGGCCACCACAACCAAATCAGGGCCATCCGCGGCGAACACGATCCGCTTCGCACCAGTGACATCTTTCGCATCGGTCAATACAAACTCGGCAAGCCGGTCTTGAGTAAAGGTGGGAAGCGTTGATTCCCCGGACGACGGAGGCGTCTCCGCGATGGACGCTTCGTATCGAGCGGCCGCGGATGAGGCGGATGGCCCGGTCCCAGCCAGCAGGGCGGCGAGAAGAACGGTGGTGATGCCCATGTGACGACTCCTTGCCATTTTCTCGACTTGCAACCCCGCTCGGGTTGAAAATAAAGAACGCGGCGGAACGGCATCGCCGACCCGCCGCATTCGATCAAACAGATTGAGGGTCAGCCGCCGCAGAACTGCATGGCGGCCTGCTCGCACGCTGCATCCCAGACGTCGCAGCAGTATTCGAACCCTGGAAGGTTGTGCACGCAGTTGCAGACCGGAGGGGGGATCATGTTCGCCGCACAACCGGGACACCCGCCGCCACCGCCGCCACCGCCGCCACCGCCGCCACCGCCGCCGCCGCCGCCGCCGGCGAAGTTGGACGTTTCCGGCTCTGCGGCAAAGCAGCCGATGGTCCAGGGGAAGCCATCGTCCGGAAGGTTGCGCTCGAGTGCCAGCTCGTAGGAGATCGCGTGATAGTGGTAGCCGCGGGCTTCATCAAAGTGCCCGTTGCAGGAGTCCAGCATCCTCTTGCCGTCCATTTCCGCCGCCAGAATCCCATCTTCTTCCCAAGGACCGTAGATGGGAAGTCCGTCGAATGCGTACCCCATCAGCCGGGAATGTCCACCCGAATATGGCTCGATGCAGGGCGAGTGCTGGTGATAGTGGTATCGAGTATCCGGCGAGGGGTGAGCGTTGCAGGCATCCATGCAGATCGTGTCAGGCGCGGTGGTGCCTCCGCCGTCGTACGGGTTGTAGAACGCCACTCCATTGACCATGACCCCGATCGGCCCAACCTGGACCAGCGAGTCGACCGCCGGCGTGCTCGTCATTTCCGGATCAAGCGGCAATCGCCAGGCGTCATCCTGGGCGCCGACCGAGTTTGGATTCCCGCACTCCCCGGGGAAGTTGCCGTACGCGTGATCGGGAATTCCGTTCCCGGTCACCACGAGGAAGTCGCCGTCGATGGCAATCTGGACATTGCTGTGAAAATTGTGACAGACCGAGCCCCATTGGCTCATCAAGTAGCCGATCTCGTAACCGTTGGTATTGCCATCGTTATTGAAGTCGATGGATCCCGAACCCCACTCGGCGATCAACATTCCGAGATCGGCAGCGGTGACTTGGAGATCACGATCAAGATCAGAGAGGCAGAAGACCCCGCCCGGCTGGGTGTCAACAGGCGTTTCAGCCCGGCCACCGCCTGCTGATGCGACGGATGCGACGGATGCCGCAATCGTCAGGATGGTGGCGGTTGTGAGTCTCGAGTGATTCAGATACATGACGAACTCCGTGTTCAAACTTTGGTCATTCTCGCTCGAATGGAGCGGGATCCGTGATCTATTGTGCGACGACATGGCGTGCGGGGACATCAAGTCCCGGCAAATCAGCGTATTTCATCCGTGATTCTGCGATACGAGCGATGATCTCGCCCGCGGTAACGTCCGATCACCAGCGAGGCTGAAAGTCGGTCGCTTCGAGATTGCCCGTCGCGCGGCGCGTGAAGGTGATCCGAGCCGGTGGCCCAGTCAGTCCGCCCATCTGATCTCGCGGGATCCCTCGCATCGATCGATCCCACTCAAGCACAAGCAGAGAGACTTCGTAGGTTTCGGCATCGAATTCCACTCGAATTCGATCCGGCGACTTCTCGTCGACGGTGAACCGTTTCGTGGCCACGAGCGTGGGCGACATGGTCCGAGTGGTCGCGGCCACCAGGTCATATCCCTTTTCCACCCGTGAGAGCATCGCGGGAATCGCATCGATCAGCAGATCAAGCCCGCCACCGAGAATCCGTTCGCTCCATTCGGCACGCCTAAAACGACTCACCAATCCTTGAGGCGTTGCTTCCCAGCCGCCCTGATCGTCCACCCCCCAGGCTTGCGCCTGATCGATGGGTTCAGAAACCTCGAACCGAAGAAGCGGATGGTTCTCTGGACGAGACAAGACCTCCACCCACCCCTCGCGATCGGGGAGTTCAAGATTCAACGGCGACTCGATGACCACGTCGAATCTCCGCGAATCGACATTCTCCGCCGCGATCTTCGCCCGCGCAATGATGCGTTCCGCTCGAACCTCCGATGGCTGCGAGAGAACCGTGATCGCAACCAACGCGGCGATCGATCCCACGCCACCCAAGGCGGCGACCCACCATCGACCACGCCTCGATACGGCAGGCATGGTCGGCGCAGTCGATACGGTAGGCGCGGCAACTTCGGAGGCGCGAATGGCGTCCATGGCCGATTGAATTCGGCGTTCCTCATCGAGCCGTTCGGTGGCGTGGGTCGCCCGGAACATCGCCTCGATGATTCGCTCGTCTGCTTCTCGATTGGGATCATTTCGCGATTCGTCTGAGTTCAAGACAGCACCCCTTTCGTCCGAAGACAGTCCGCCAGTAGATGGCGAGCTCGTTGCAACCGTTTCTTCGCGGCTTCCAATCCCATCTCCGTCGCGGCCGCCACATCAGCAACCGAACGATCACCCCGGTACAGAATCTCCACCGCATCTCGATACCGCTCCGGGAGCCGGCCAACGCAGTCTTGGAGGGTCTCGAGCGGATGATGCTCCATCCCCATCCAAGATCGTTCCAGTGCCTCGGCTCTCACTTCGATCGCCTCGACGACCGCGGAATCCACGTAGATCTCCCGCTTGCCCTTCCGGAACATCGCCAACGCGGTCAGGTGTGCGATGCCTCGCAGCCATGGACCGAACGGACGCTCTCGATCAAAGGAGTCAAAGCGACGCCATGCCACGAGCAGCGTCTCCTGAAAGACATCCTCTGCCAGGCTCTCGTTCCGGACCAGCGCCCGGATGAAGGCCATGAGATGTCCAGCGTTCTGACGCATGAGCACTTCAAAGACCTCCGTCGCCGAAGGATGACTCCCGCGTGGACTCTCCGATGAATGATCCAAGTTCAGTTTCATACCTCTCATCTTGACGCCATTCGACGATTCGGGACTGTTCTCTTTTCGTTATTGTCCTCTAAAGGGCTTTCTCAACGCCATAAAACGCCCAGAATCCATGACTTGGCCCACCCCCGACGGGCCCTCACTCTCCAGAGAATCAGACGAATGCCACGATCACCTCAATTCGTGCTCCCTGATCCCCGGCCCGTCGATTCGGAACTTCAACGCCTCCTGACGATCATTCACGACGTCCAATCGCCGACGATCTCCAATATGACGCCGGCAGACGCCAGAGCGTGGTCACGCAATTTCGTCGATCCCGACCTCCCGCGTCGCCCCGTCACGAGCGTCCTCGATCGATCATTCCAAGGTCCGGGCGGCGACGTGCCGGTACGCCTCTACCACCCGAAGCCCGGCACCGTTCTTCCCATGCTCGTGTTTTTTCATGGAGGCGGCTGGGTCGTCGGGGACCTCGAGTCGGCCGACGATTCGATGCGTCGACTCGCGGCTGAAGCGGAGTGCCTCGTGATCTCCGTCGACTACCGCCTGGCCCCGGAATCACCTTTCCCCGCCGCGGTCGAAGATGCCATCGCTGCAGTGAAGTGGTCCGCCGATCACGCAATCGAGTTCGACGGTGATCCGACGCGACTGGCCGTCGGCGGAGACAGCGCGGGCGGAAACCTCGCCGCGGTGGCCGCCATTGATGATCGCCATTCCGGCGCCGGTCGAATCTCGTTCCAGTACCTCAGCTATCCGGTCACCGATGCGAATTTCAACCGGCCGAGCATGTTCCAGTTCGCGGAGAGGCTCCTGCTTGAACGGCAGGCCATGTCCTGGTTCTGGGATCACTACTGCCCCGATCTTCCGACTCGAAAGAATTGGAACGCGAGTCCCGTCCACACTTCCGATCTCTCCGGAGTGGCGCCGGCCTTCATCCACCTCGCAGCGCACGATCCACTGTTCGACGAGGGCTGCGAATTCGCCGATCGACTTCAGGAAGCCGGAGTCCGTACCGAATTACGAGTGGCGCCGACGATGGTGCACGGTTTCTTCGGACTCACCGCGGTCTGCAAGGCCGCGGAGCAGGAGATCCAGGAAGCTTGCCGAGTGGTTCGACGCGAGCTGCATCGCCTGCCCTCGCAATCTCCGACTCGTTGATTGATTCGGCCTCGACCACCATGTGATTCAGAGGCTGCTCCACGAGCGGATGAGACTTCCGCTTGCGTCCCATGCCCTACCGAACACGAAACCGCCCCGCCTTCGGACGCGAAGACGGGGCGGTGCTGGTTCGAGATATTAAAACGCTACTCGGCAGCGGGAACCGGCTCCGCGGGCGATGCGGACTTCGCTGCCGCCACCCGACGTTCCAACTCGCCGAGCACGTACAACGCGATCGGACGCTCCGATTCCGGCACTCCGGCCATCTGACCTTTCAACTGCATGATGATCATCGGAAGCATCTGACCCATCGCCTCGGCGGGAATCTGAGTCTCCAGTTGTTCGAGCATCATCGTGACCTCACGCTGCTGGGGCTCGGTCAGGTCGTCGAAGGAGACGGCCTTGAGCACCGGCGCCGGCGCGTCGTCTTCCTCCCAGGCCTTGGTATCGCCGAGATCGAGACCACCGATCCGGCGCACCTGCGCCGAAGAGACGGCCACGTCGTCGCCGATCGGCTCGACTCGGCCACCGAGATGGGCCCCAAGGAAGGCCTCGGTGATGGCGTTAAAGGCCTTGTTGTTTTCCGGCCGGGCAAAACCGTGACCTTCATCCGGGAAGACCACGTAGGTGACGGGAATGTCTCCGGCATCCATCGCGGCAACGATCTGATCGCTCTCGCTCAACTTCACCCGAGGATCGTTTGCGCCCTGACCAATCAAGAGCGGCCGATCGATTCGATCGACGTGCACCAGCGGCGAAATCTCATCGAGCCATTCGGTCTCGTCCGCACCACCAACCCGCTTCTCGAACATGACCTTGACCGGTTCCCAGTAGGCAGGAATCGTCGAGAGCAGGGTTCCGACGTGGGAGGGGCCGACGATGTCGACACCGCACGCCCAGAGTTCCGGATCGCGGGTCATGCCTGCGAGCGTCGCGTAGCCACCGTAGGAACCGCCCATGATCGCCAGACGGTTCGGATCCGCCCACCCTTGATCGACGGCCCATTGCGCGGCATCGTTGATGTCATCCTGCATCGCCTTGTACCACTCACGATTTCCCGCATTCAGAAACGCCTTGCCGAATCCGGTCGATCCGCGGAAGTTCACGCTCAGGACTGCATAGCCACGGTTGGCAAGCCACTGGTGATACGGGTTGTAGCCCCAGTTATCGCGGGCCCAAGGGCCACCGTGTACGAAGACGATCAACGGCACTCGCTCGCCCTTCTCGATGCCGAGCGGAAGCGTGAGATAACTCGGAAGCATCAAGCCGTCTCGAGCCGGAATCTCCACGCCCTTCATGTTCGCGAGCGGAAGTCCTTCGAGTGCTGGACGGTTCGAGAACAGATAACGGCCTTCCTGGGTGTCGCGATCCCAAAGCCAGTACTGCACCGGACCGTCATCGACGAGGTATGCCGCAATCCACGTTCGATCGTCGCCGCTTCGATCAACGATGTTTAATTCGCCGTCGACCAGTGTCGAGAGCTTCTCGAGATCGGGTTTCACCGCTGGATCAAGAATCGTCCACTTCGTACGAAGTCGGTTGACCGCGACCGCTTCGGGATGCTTGGTCAACGGGTTCATCATCACATCCGCGACATCACTCTCGTCGCTTTCAAAGATCGTATCTCGTTTGAAACTTCCATCGGGCTGAGGACGAATCTTCACGAACCTCGCCTTGTCACCGCCGCGGGCGTCACTCCCCCACATGACCCGGCCCGACTTGTCGAAACCGGCGGTGTTGGTGGCCATGGCATCCTCGAGACCCACGGTGTCCAGCGCTCGCCATTCGCCTTCGGGAGAATCCCGAAACTCGCTGGCGGTGCCGCCGTCCGGGGTCATCCGGGCGCGGATGCGAATGTTCCAATCATCATCCGGCGTCATCCCCACGAAGCCTTCTTCGTTGAGGAAGATCGTCTCCTGCTCGCCGGTCCTGGTATTGATCTTGACCACATCCATGTGCCGAGGATCACGGGCGTTGATCTGGCTGAGCACGAAATCGGGGCGATCGCGGTGTCCGCCCATCATCCCCGCCTTGACACCGTCGCCGGGCGTCAGATCGGTCGTCTTGCCATCGGCGAGATTGACCGCATAGATGTGGGTGTCTTCGTTGCCGCCCTTGTCCTGCTCGTAGAGGATCTGTTCGTTGTTCCACGACCAGCTGTAACTCCGGATCGGACGATCCGTCGACTCCGTGATCGCCGCGGCCTCGCCGCCCGCCACCGGCATCACCCAGACGTTGAGGACACCGTCCAACGGCGCGAGGTAGCTGATCTGCGTGCCATCGGGCGAGATCTGAACGTTCGCACGCTCCGGATTGCCGAAGAGCGTCTCCCGAGGAATGAGCGGAACATCGCCTGCGAGGGCGGTGAATCCAAGGACATGGCTGATCGAGGCAACAAGAAGAGTGCGAATGAACATGAACCGGAGCTCCTACTAGAGAATGATTGATCTGATCTTTGCGGCGGTCGGGGATCCCGACGTGAAACGTCAAAACAGGATTCTGGGATCGGAGAGTATCACCGAATCAAGGGCTTCCGGTCAACGTGTCGCTGATACCGGCTTGAGAACGAGGCTTCGGAGATTTCCCGCCGCTTCTCCGGGAATCGTGATGGCCTGAAGCGAGATCGGAATGCCGGCTTGGTCGGCCTCTGAGGGAATGTTGATCCGTCCGACGTCGATCCGGTCAAAGACGTCCCAGCCGCCGGTGGGCTCGAGGATTTGGATCTCCAGTACGGCCTCGCCGTAACGAAGCTCGAACCGACCGCCCTCGGCACCGTTCTTGACCGCAAAGTCCATTTGCACGTCGTAGGTCATCCCGGGCATCAGCCTTGCCGTCCAGTTGGCGGTCGCGGCAGGATCGGTCCAGTAGCCGAGGCTGGGAGTCGAGGAACCCGACGCGTCCGGATAGGACTCGACGCGAATCGCGGCCCCTTCCAGCGTCGCCGACGCCGCGGGAAGACGAATGGTGCCGGAGGCATCGGCATGAATCGAATCATCGACCTTCGGCGACCCATCCAGTTCGAGCTTGATCACCGTCGCATGTTCGAACGGATGGAGACCCGCGAGATCGATGGTGACGCCGGGACCAATCGAATCCTCGACCCCAAGTTCGCGACCGTCACGACGATCACCCAGCATCGTGGCCCGACGAACGTCGTTGACCAGACCCGGAACCTCGAGCCGGTCGTTCTCCGGCCAGTCGAACACGTGCAGGTAGAGGCTGTCGCCTTTGACGGTGGCGCGGCCCCAGGAGAGATCGCGGAACGGGCTTTGACGCGTCCCCTTGATCGCCTCGCCGTTGACCGCCAGCCAGTCGCCGATTGCCAGAAGGCGATCGACCATGATCAGCGGAATCCGACCATCCGCGGTCGGCCCGATGTCGAGCAGGAGCACGCCACCGCGACTCACCAGATCGATGAGTCGTTGTACACACACCGTTCGAGAATCATAGATGTCGAAACCTTCGGCACGATTGAAGGCGAATGAATGCCCCACCCCTCGGCATTCCTCGAATGGACGCGTCTTCCGCATCCCCTTGCCGCTCGAGTTACCGAGATTGTCGTATTCCGTGGTGGTGTAGTCACCGACCTGGCCCCGGAGCCCGCGCCCCCATCGGTCATTGACCACGATCTCGTCTGGGTTCGCGGCATTCTCATAGATCCACTCGAGGATCTCGGGGCTCTTCCACAGGGTGTCGGGAAAGTCCCACTCGCCGTCCGGCCAGAACACCGCCGGCTGGTATCGCTCGATGAGATCCTTGATTTGCGGAATCATCACCGTGTCGACGTACTCGCTCTTGTCCTCCTTGGAATACAGCGGACTCTCCCACTCCATGAATGAGTAGTAGAGGCCGGGCCGGACCCCTTCCTCCCGACACGCCTCGAAGAGTTCTCCGAGCAGGTCGCGTTTCGGTCCCGTCCGCATCGAGTCCCATGGATAGCCACGCACTTCGCTCGCGACATCACTCGGCCAGAGACAAAATCCATCGTGGTGCTTGCTGGTGATGACGATGTACTCGGCCCCCGCACGTTTGAAGATGTCGGCCCACTCCGCGGGATCCCACATCTCGGCCCGGAACATCGGCGCGAATTCGTGATACTTGAAATCTTCTCCGTAGTTCTCGGCGTGAAACTTCGTCACTTTTCCGCCATGCGAGTTGGTGTTCAGCCAGAGCTGGTACCACTCGCTATAGGTACTGGTGTCACAGAAACTCGGCACCGAATAGACACCCCAGTGAATGAAAATTCCGAATTTCGCATCCTCGAACCACTCCGGCGTCGGGTGCGTCTCGAGCGACTCCCAATTGGGTTCGTAATTCACGGGCGGTTCCACCGCGACGCTGGCGGCGGCAACCACGAGACAGGGAAGGACTGTGTGGATCATGGGGAATCTCCGGAACGTTGGGGCCTCGGACGGTCGACCCCCGCCAGATGAAGAGGAAGCCGGCGTTCTCCCGTAAGAACGAACCGACCATTGAGTTGCTGAATAGCGCCGTCGAGTGGGATCTCGAAGCCCGGCCTGAATCCTGGGACCGCGATGACTTGGACCACCGCACCTCCCAGGCCCCGATGAGCCAGACCGCGGGGCAGGAGGACCAATGATCCGGCGTACAGCGGGATCGATTCGAACAGGCCGTCGAGTTCCGATTCGGAGAACCGCGAATACTCTTGGGACAACGCCACCGACCCACTGGCGACCAGTTGCTCGCGGTCCAATCGGGCGGTCTCGCGGCAGACCAGCAGCCGGGCGCCTTCCGGCGCCTCTTGGACGAGATAGAGCTCGTCCCATCCACCCTCGACTGGGTGGTAATGGGTGAACGAGTCGTCGATCCGTACCCGGTGACAGTTGAATCCTCGGTTCACGTACGGGCCGCGGGCCGGATCCCAAGTCAGAAGAAGACGACGGTACGCGCCCGGATCAGTGGCGCAACCGCCCGGCGTGTCGGTGAGTGCAGGATCGAAGTCCGGCCGAATGATCGACGGAACCGACTCGTCGAGCGGTTTCGAAATTCCGAAGCTCAGGATGTCCAGAGGCGAATCGAAGCGGGCGACGTCGCCCGGCCTCAGCGCCAGCAGATCACCGACTCGGAGTAGCGACGCGATGCGTCGGCCAACCTCGGTGATCACTTCTCCCTGGGTCTCGCCTCGCTGGACGAAGACCACGCGGTGCCCTTCATTCGCGAGCACAACCTCCGTCGAGGCGGTGAATTCGAGTGACGTGCCGGGATTGCGAGCCGCGAGGGTCTCGGCGAGATCCCGAAGACCGGGGCCGCCGGGAAGATCCAGCCTCGCTTCGATCGGCGGCGCCGCTTGGGCAGTCTGTCGGATCCGGGTCACTTCGCAACCGCCTTCCGGCCGCGGGACAACCTGATAGTCACGACCTTCGACGGCCCGACCTTCTTCGGCCCTCATCTTCTTCGAATGCTTGCGCCTAAAATCGTCCGGCGTGTGCCGCTCGAGCACCAGCGCACCACCCGCTTTTGTGAATCGAACCGTCGCGCCGTTCAACGGATCGCTCGGACCGCTGAGGGTGAGCGTGCCACCGTCGATGACCACCTCGACGTTCTTCACAAACTGCTTCCGGACGACAAGACCGGGGCCGATCTCCATCACATCGACTGCCGGCTTCGGTTTCACGGGGGCGTCTTCGTTCCAACCGAAGTTCCATCCCGGCACCGCGGACACTGAATGTTCCTCCCGCATGATCTCGAGCATCCGTGCCGCGATCTCCGGGTGGTCGGACGCCACGTCAGAAGACTCGGTGGGGTCGATCTCAAGGTCGTAGAGCTCAACCGGCGTGTCGGCATCACGATGCACACCGGCTCGAACGCCCTTCCATCGGTTCCACCGCACGGCCTGGAGTCCACCACCCGCGTGGTACTCCCAGTACAGATGATCACGCTCGGGCGCGGCTCCACGCCCCAGAAGCAGCGAAGAGAGATCGATCCCGTTCATTTTCGACTTGGAGGTGGTCCCTGCCACCGAGAGAATCGTTGGCATCAGATCCCAGTTTGCCACGGGCGTGGCATTACTCGAGCCTGCTTTGATCCGATTCGGCCAGGTCGCGATCAATGGAACACGGATGCCACCCTCGTACAAATTGCACTTGTGACCCCGGAGTCCCCCCGTGCCATCGAAGAACGGCGGGTCATATCCGCCGATGCCGAACGTCGATCCGTTGTCACTGGTGACGATGACCAGCGTGTCATCGGCGACCCCCGCCTTCTCCAGCGCCGCCATCATCAACCCGACGTTGCGATCGAATCGTGAGACCATCGCGGCATAGGTCGCCCGTGGGGTCGCATTCGGCAGGTAACCCTTCCCACCCTTGTATGGCGTCTCGTCCCATTTGCCTGCGTACGCCGCCAGCGAATCGTCCGGCACCTGCAGCGCCAGGTGCGGCACCGGCGTCGCGTAATAGAGGAAGAAGGGCTCGTCCGCATGCTCGCGAATGAACGCCGTCGCCCGATCGATCATCGGATCGGTGGAATACCGAATTCCGGTGAGCCCGCGATCGTTGCCTTCGAGCAACAGTTGTTCACCGTCTTCCACGATGTAGGTTGGATAGAAGTTGTGCGCATTGCGCTGGCAGAGATATCCGATGAACCCGTCGAAGCCGTGATCCGTCGGCATGCTCCCCAGCTTCGGCCCGCCCAGTCCCCACTTCCCTGCCATGTAGGTGGCGTAGCCTCGACGCTTCAGCGCGGTCGCGATGGTTTCGGTTCCTTCGACCAAGCCGCGTTGACCTCCCCACCAACCACCAGGCGGCGGCGCCGTCCAGCCGGACAGCTCCTCGGTTCCCGGTTCGCCCGGATCACCCGAGAAGTTCGGCGTCTCGCCGTTGTCACGAATCTGAGAAGCACCGGTATGCAGGCCGGTCAGCAGCGTGCATCGACTGGGGGCACAGACCGTCGAACCGGAATACGCCTGGGTGAAGAGCATCCCCTTCGCTCGAAGTCGATCGATGTTCGGCGTCTCGATGCGGGCACTTCCCGTACATCCCAGCTCGGCCAGACCGAGGTCATCGGCCATGATCAGGACCACGTTGGGCGGACGTCCCGATTTCTGGTCGCTCGCGACCTGCGCCGCTGCGAAGCCAAACGGGCCAGCTGATGCCGCGAGAATGAAGAGGAACGCGAAGGGACCGAGAATTTGACTCATGCTCATGACATTAGGGTACCCCCGCGCCGTGCTGTCGCGAAGGGGGAGAATCCCGTTATTCGGGGAACCTTCAGGCAATTCCCACGTCTAATTCAGCGTTCCGGCACATCATTCACGTCTCGTAGCCACCATGCCCACCATGCCCACCATGCCCACCATGTACTTCCCCATCCGAACACTCCTCATCATTCTCCTTGGGCTGGGAATGGCCGCGCCAGCTGCCGTCGCCTCCGCCCCGCCCGAAGGATTTTCCCGTACCGGCGCTCCCGGTGACTGGGGCGACATCGTCGGCATCGTTCCGGTCGGAGACGGAAGGTTCGTCGCATGGGAACGAGCGGGCGTGGTCTGGATGTTGGGGCCGGACCTTGCGATGAGCATGGAACCGATGATTGACCTGCACGACGAAGTTGGAGGCTGGCGAGATCACGGCCTCCTCGGACTAGCGCTCGATCCGGACTTTCTCACCAACGGACGCGTCTACCTCCTCTACGTCGTCGACCGATACTTTCTGCTCAATTCCGAATCTCCCGACTACGACCCGGATGCCAACCTCTACTTCGAGGCGAGCATCGGCCGGATCACCCGATACGCCGCGACGCCCCGAAGCCAATTCGCGACGATCGATCCGGAGAGCCGGACGATTCTTCTCGGGGACACCATCACCACTGGCCTCCCAATTCTCGGCCAGTCTCACGGCGTGGGATCGCTCGCCTTCGGAGACGACGGAACATTGCTCGCAAGCATGGGCGATTCCGCCAGCTACTTCGAAGTGGATACCGGCGGACCATTCGAAGGTGGATGGGTGGAGCAGGGGCTGGCCGACGGCATCATCACACCCGATCAGAACATCGGCGCGTTCCGATCCCAATACATCGACTCGCTTTGCGGCAAGATCCTCAGACTCGATCCCGAGACCGGCGACGGTATCTCGAGCAACCCCTGGTACGACGCCGATGCACCCCGATCGCCGAGAAGCCGTGTCTTCTGTCTCGGACTGCGAAATCCCTTCCGGATGTCGATCATTCCCGGAACTGGAAGTACCGACCCGGCAACCGCCAGACCCGGCGACATCTCTTACGGCGACGTCGGCTGGAACACCTGGGAGGACTCTGGTGTGGTCAGCGTTCGGGGAACGAACCTCGGATGGCCGCTCTTCGAGGGCCTCGACACCAACCAGGAATACTGGAACACCAACACCCTTCATCCCACCGCCGAGAATCCCCTCGCCGGGGAGAACGGATGCCCCGAGCGATATCGGTTTCGAGACCTGATTCTGCAGGACTCCCAGCCGCGAACCTATCCCGAGAATCCCTGTGATCCGGCATGGCAATTTCCAACCTCTTGGACCGGCCCGACCTTCAAAAACGAAGTCGGCGGATACACGGGTGAGGGGTATCTCGACTTCGGCTCTCGCATCGGCGAGGTGATTGACTTCAACCTCGACGTCGACGCCAACGGCGTCCAGCAACTCGGGCTCCGATTCGCCAACGGCGGTCCGGACCCGCGGCCGGTCGCCATCGACATTGACGGCATCCTGCAGACGACGCTCGACATCCCGCCGACCGGCGGTTGGGCAGAATGGCGGACCGCGTGGTTCACCGCCGACCTGACCACTGGCTCCCACCAGATCCGCGTCCGAACCATCATCCCGACCGGACCGAACGTCGACCGACTGGACACACCCGATCTTCCGTCCACCCCAGTGGTCGGCACACCGGTCTTCAGTCACCAACGCCCAATGCTGGAATTCCGACACAGCATCACCGAAACCCGAATACCGACGTACACCGGCGGCGACGCCACCGAAGTCATGATCGGATCGAGTTCGAGCCCCATCACCGGCTCGCCGTTCCGCGGAAACTCCGTCACCGGTGGCGTGATGCAGTCCCATCCGGCCTGGCCCGCTGAATGGAGAGGGATCTTCATCGCCGACTTCCTGCACCAGTGGCTTCGAGTCCTCAAGTTCGATTCCGACGGCGTGCCGACCAGTATCGAAATCTTCGATCAGACCGCCGGCCCGGTGGTCGCGCTCACGGTGGATCCGGTCACCGGGGATCTCTTGGCCATTCGTTGGAGCAGTCAGCCGATCCGCTACTCACCACCCGCCAATCCATGCCCGGCGGACTTCAATGGTGATGGCATCGTCGGCGGCGCCGACCTGGGACTGTTGCTCGCGGCATGGGACAGTTCCCGCGGCGACCTCGACGGCGATGGGACGACCAGTGGTGCCGACATCGGCCTCCTTCTTGCCGCATGGGGCGACTGCACGCCCTGACGCCCGACCTGGCCCGTCGATTCCCGCCCAAAGCCTGATTCAATTCGTGTGCGCGTGGATTCCCGCCGATGACTTCGACATCGACGTCAATTCACGTCGAAACCGGAGATTTCGCCATGGAAGCGAATCGACTGCTCACGGGCTTCTCGTCCCGCACACAAGATCTTCAATCAGAACATGGCATTCGAGACCGAAAACACGCGGCATGTCGATATCGCCGTTTGATCTCACGCAGGCTCTTACCTTCGACCACTGCCACGTGTTCTGTTACGCAATCAGACTAGAGGATCTCTTTCGTGTTCCGACCCACAAAACCAAAATCGCCATTCGGCCGAGCTGATCGTCTGCAGTATGGGCTTGACCAGGTCACGCAGCATCTCTTTGGATCGGACCGCCTGAATAAAATCTTCAAGTCGCGTCCCCTGCGTCGCCGTCAACTTCTCGACCGGATGTACTCCAGCCTCAAGGCCTCGGAGCCCATTCCTCTTCAACCAGTTGACCGAGTCAAAGATATTTCCATCGCTGATTTTCGACGTGATTATCAGAAGACCGGAATTCCGGTTGTTCTAGAAGGCGCTGCACTTGATTGGCCATGTTGCAAGACGTGGAACCTCTCATTTCTCTCAGAAAAACATGGCGATGATCTGGTCTTAGGTGATCGTGGCTTCTCAACCTTGAAAGCCAGCCTTTCGCGAATCGAGTCTGGATTTAACGACTATCTCCGTTTCTACGCACTGCTACAGCGGCATCCAGAAAGACTCTGCGACCTCGATCTCAAATGGTTGCGAGCAAGACGTAATTCGAGCTCAATCAACATCGACCAGGGTTTTCAAACTTTCATCGGAAACTCTGCGTCGCCCACGACCCATCTTCACAACGCCAATGATGCGAACCTCTTCATCCAAGTCACGGGCGAGAAGCACTGGATCTTCTATCCCAGTGCCTTTACATCGGCCATCGATCCACCGGCGACCCGGAGCGAATATCGAACCCATCGAACGGACGAACCGTTCTTCGATCCGTTTGCGCCGAACTACGATGCATTCCCGGTCTTCAAGCACGTTCCCGGATGGGAGACCGTGCTCAAGCCGGGTGACGTTCTTTGGAATCCACCGTACGTGTGGCATACGGTCCGGAACCTCAGTGATCCGACGATTGGCGTCGGTTATCGCTGGGTCTGCCCGACCGACTGCTTCCGCCGAGAGCCTCTCTACGCGTTCCTCGATTGCCTGGCCACCACCCCTCCCATCTGGAAGTCCCTCCGTCAGTCAGACCGGGGATTTTTATTGGTGCTCTTGCAGCACTTTGAAGGGCACCGGCTGCCTAGATACGAGGAGTTCAATTCTCAATTGAACGCGTCGTACAAAGAATATCGGGCCATGAAAAAGAGACTTCTAAAGTAATACTGGTCGCCCGCGTGGTTGGCTCTGAGTTGCGAGTGAAAGCCCGGAACAAAAACCTGCTCGCCGACTTCGATGGTGATTGACCCGTTGGCAGCGTTGACCTGAGACTGTTACCCGCGGCCGATCGGACGGTCCCTGCGGCGCCCTCGACGGTGACAATCTCACCCGTGGTGCCGACATCGGCGTCCTGCTCTCCACACGAGGAGACGGCACGCCTCGACGCCCGACCCTGCTCGACGATTCCCGCCCAAAGCCTGATTCAATTCGTGTGCGCGTGGATTCCCGCCGATGATGTCGATACCAACGTTCATTCGCTTCGAAACTGGAGTCCCGCCATGCGATTCGATCGCCTCATCTGCCTCATCCGCACCGTCGTCATCCCGATCGGCCTCGCCACCGCCGCGAATGTCGCCACGGCCGCGGTTGACGACAAGGGAATCGTCGTCTGGAACAATACCGCGTTCGGACAGGCCGCAGAGCCAACATCGAATAACGCGTGGAAGGAGTTCAAAGATTTCATCGCTGATCCCGCCGCTGGGCTCGGCGGCACGATCTACAAGGACTGCAGCGACGGGTACTTCATTCACTACACCGATGGATTCACCGCCGCGATCAGGTACTTCGCGGGGCTCCCGACCACCGTCCGGGTATCGCCCGGATTCTCCATGATCGGGTGCACCGATCCCGACTGCGGCGTGGTGAACGCCCAAGCCATCGTCAATTACGTTGCAAACCTCGATTCGTCTGATGCGAACTATCTCGCCTCGAAACTCGACGGCCACCTCGAAATGTGGATCGACTTCGAACCTACGACTCCCGCAGACGTCCCGGTCTACTTCACCGCACTGCAGACGATCCGCGGCATCGTCGATGCCCACAACGCCTCACGGGGTGCCAGACTACAGATCAGTCTCACGGCGTTTCTACCCATGCGACTCCACTCATCGACCCCTGACGATTTTCGTCTCCCTTGCCCACTGCCCGACGGGACCACCGAGTTGATGTATGTGTCGGACTGCCTCCAAACGCACTATCTCGACGCCTCGATCCTGATGGCCTATCGGAATACCGCGTGCTACGAAA
This sequence comes from Phycisphaerales bacterium, assembly GCA_028823105.1. Classification (GTDB taxonomy): domain Bacteria; phylum Planctomycetota; class Phycisphaerae; order Phycisphaerales; family SM1A02; genus UBA12014. Next base: position 30,052 of record JAPKCC010000032.1, read on the forward strand.
CATCGTGCCATGCCCTCACCGATGGGAGCACCTGTCTTAGCTGCTGGAATTCGCAGTCACACGACATGCATGGCTGCTTCGGAATGCTCGCGTGGTCCACGGTCTTCGCGGAAGGCGCGGCGGGCGGAAGCGGCGAGTTTTCCATCGCGATCGAAACAGATCCGACGGTGGGCTCCGCCTGGGAGATCTCGTTTGGACAGCCCAACCTCCGCGGCAACATCGCCTACCTCGATTCCCAGGTGGATCTCACGATCACGACGCTGCAGGGAAGCTCGTATGCGTCCTCACTCGCCCAAAATCCGGTCGTGGTCCACGATTACGAACACTTCTTCTGCTTCATGAATAATCAAATGCCAAAGGGCTTCACGGTCGATTGCCCCACCGGAACCGCGACGACGTGTGATCCGACCATGTCCTTCGAGCACGCCGATCTCAATTACGACGGAATCGTCAGCGCCGCCGATCTCGCGATCATCCATGCCGCGATGGGAAGCTGCGAAGGTGATCTCGACGGGAACGGATTCGTGGACGGTGGCGACGTCGGCATCCTGATCGGCGCCTGGGGCCCCTGTCTTCCCTGAACCGACGCCTCGAAGAGAGAAATCATGGGCGACCATCAACTCGAACTGCTTCTCCTCCGACATGCGAAGAGCTCCTGGGACGTCCCGGGCCTCGCCGATCATGATCGCCCATTGAACCCGCGGGGAATCCAGGCGGCAGCCAGGATGGGACGCTTCTGCGTCGAGTCGGGCCTTCGTCCCGATCGAATCGTCGCATCGGATTCGTGCCGGACCTCTGAGACCGTCGATCGACTCTTAGAGGCCACCGGATGGTCGATCCCCGTTCTTCGGACCCAAGATCTCTACCTGGCCACGCCGGAGACGATCGCTTCGATCATCGCCACCTCCGCCGCAGATGTCCGACGCCTTCTTGTCGTCGCGCACAACCCGGGAATCGAAGCGTTCTCAAGCGATCTCGCGGGACGACCACTCCGATGCCCGACCGCGACGCTCTCGAGTTTCCGGATCGACGCTTCGGACTGGTCTTGCTGGGCCGATGGGGATATCGAACATCTCGGAACCTGGCGACCGAAGGAACTCGATGACTAGGCAGGGGGCTCGCGCGGCTCCGCAGTCTGTGAGCTTTTTGGCGTCCACCACAATGCCGCGATGGTCGCCAACGACGCGACGAGCCCGGCGATGATGAATCCCCACCCGATCCCGCGAGCGATCTCCGCGCGAACGAATGCGACGCATGCCTCGGGCGCTGATTCCACCAATTCCGCCAGTTCCTTGAGATTGCCTCGCGACGCCCGCGCGAGAAGCTCCGGATCGACGTCCGCACAGATGTTGGCCCCGTCTCCCGGCGATCGACGGCTCACGACCCCGATCACCGAGGTGGTCAACGCGATCCCCAACGTCGAACCGACCATGCGGAACGTCTGAAGGACGCCGGACGCCTGGCCCCGATTCTCGCCTTCGTTCCGGCTCATGCCATCCGTGTTGGACGGCATGTTCACGAATGGAATTGCAGTTCCGAGCAAGATCATCGCGGCGATCAGCAATCCCATCGACTCAAGAATCGCGCCGACCCCAAGTAGCACGACGGCGGATGAGGCTGCTATGGCCGCGGGAACGGCGAGCCGTCGAACCCCGAAGCGGTCGTAGAGTCGACCCGAGACCTGCACGAACAACAACACCGGAATCATCAGCGGCAACGTCGCAATACCGGCCTGCTCCGGATTCAATTGGAAGGTCGACTGCAACATCACGGAGAGCTGGATGACGGTTCCGGTGAGGGCGAACTGCATCAGCCCCAGCATGAGCGCGTCGGCGAGGAACCCGCGATCGCGCAACAGGTCGAGATGGAAGACCGGGTCGTGCACACGTGCCTGCCGACGGAGGAACATCGTCAGACCCAAGAGCCCTCCAAAGATCATCCCGAGCACCAGCGGCTGATCGAGCCCCCACGAACCGGCCTGCTGTACGCCCCCGATCAACAAGGGAAGTGACACCACCAGCATCACCACGCTGAGGGCATCAATCCGGCGTTCTGCAGAGCGAATCGCCGGAGGTTTTGCGATGGCGGCCAGCACCAGCGCCAGTGCCGCGATCGGCAGATTGATGAAGAAGATCCAATGCCAGCCGAACCGATCGGTGATCACGCCCCCAAGCACCGGCCCAATCGCCAGCGAGAGCATGGAGATTCCGATGTAGATCCCCATGGTCCGGCCCTCTCGGCCCGGCGTCGCGGTGGAGATGACAATGGCGCTTGACGCAGGCTGCATCAGCACCGCGCCCACCGCTTGAAGGACGCGAGCCGAAACCAACATCCAGCCGGAAGTCGACAGGCCACACCAGAGACTGGCTCCCGCGAAGATCACCACCCCGATCGAGAACGCTCGGTTCTTACCGATCATGTCGCCGACCCGTCCGCCCAGCGCGATCAAGGTGGCCATCGCGAGGAGATAGGCGTTCACGACCCACGCCAGACTCGATTCACCGAGTCCGAGATCACGGCCGATCGCGGCCAGTGCGACGCCGACCACCGTCGTATCCATCATGATCATGGACAGCGACCCGGTCATGGCCACCAGGATGAGCATGCGGCGTCGAGCGGAAAGC
>JAPKCC010000033.1 GCA_028823105.1 Phycisphaerales bacterium
CGACGGACAGACGACGGACCCAAGAGGCGCACACCGGTGATGGAACCCATCCGATCACCACACGCCCGAACTACCCATCCGACGATTCCGACGCCTCCGAAGCCTGAGCCGCCGATTCCTCAAGGGTGATCTGGCGGAGCATGGCCTTGGCAATCAACGGTACTTCGACCATCAGGAGAGCCAAGGAAGCGACGGCCAAGCCCAGAACGTAGGGCTTGTCCGGCGGTTGGGTCGCGGAATATAGCAGAAAGGCCACTCCTGGAATCAGAAGAAGTCGACCAGTGGTCGCCGCCAGCCAGTACGTCGGGAGGTCACCAGAGCGGCGGGGTTTCCAGGGCATCAACGCGATCAGCCCCAGACCTCCGATGGTGGCGGCGAGCAGGGCGCCAATGAGGGCCCATCGAGTACCTCGAGCATCAAAACCGACCGCGGGCCCGATGAGCGGCCAGATTCCGACCGCGATGCTCTCGGAGACCAGCCATCCGATTGCCAGCGCTCGGCTTGGAAGGGTATAGAGGGGCTCAGAATCCCGGTTCTTGGCCTCAAAAAGCATGTTTTCCGGAATCTTCATCCGGCCTTCGACTCCGACTCGGAGCCCGATTCTCGAGGCTGATCATCGGGGCGAATTTCACTTTTCTTGCCGGTTGCTCGATCGAGTTGGCGGTTCAGTTTCAATCCGCTTCGGATCATCTGGGAGATCCCGCTGGCAATCCCCGCGATCGCGCCGCCGACGATCCAGCCATCACCGCCGCCGAAACTCTCTTTGGCCAGCCAGCCGAGAAAGACCCCCCCCAGCACATACGACGCCGTTTCCATACCGATGCCGGCCATCCGCCAGCCAATCCGAGCCTCGACGTCATCGCCGCTTCCTGGCGTTCCAATGGTTTTCTTTCGAGCCATGTAGAAAAGCGTACCAGCCGACGGCGGCACACCGATCTTTGACGAATCCCTCCGACTCGCTCCCCACGGCGGTGGTCCCTACACTTCCCTCCCATGCAGAACCGCGAAGATCACATCGTCGACGTGACCCCGAAGAAGCTCTCGACCGCCGAGCGGCTTTATCTGCCGGAGATCTTCCGCGGACTGGGTACCACGCTCCGGCACGCCTTTCAGAATGTCGGGCGTGACGGAAAGAACAAGGACACCATCTGGGTCGTCCAATATCCCGAAGAGAAACGGGACCAGCGCCCGGTCGAGGAAGGCGGACAGTTCCGTGACTACTTCCGGGGTGTTCATCGCCTGAACAAGGACGACGATGGCCGTGTCCGTTGCGTCGCCTGCTTCATGTGCGCAACCGCCTGCCCTGCCAACTGCATTCACATCGTCGCCGAGGAAAGCCCTTGGGACGACCGCGAGAAGTATCCGAAGCAGTTCGACATCGATGAACTCCGATGCATCTACTGCGGGATGTGCGAAGAGGCGTGCCCGGTCGACGCCATCGAACTGACGCCGCGATATGAGATCACGGGATTGACCCGACAGGAAATGATCTTCGACAAGGCGAAACTTCTCGAGGTCTACGACCAGACCATCGAAGACAAGCCCATGTGAGTGGATGCCATCGGATGCCATCGCACCGTGATGGCACGGATATAGATGGCGTTTGACGACGAGCTGCTGGCCTTGTTTGAACCACGGCCCCGAACAAATAATGGACCAATGAACGCATCAGCGGACAATCCCGGTGATGCGTTCGTTCACAGGTCGATGCCGACATCACGAGCCCATGCCAGCGTCCCCAGCAGGCCTACATCCACGCTCCCTCAACCCCGATCCCAGAAGCGACGGGTGAAGAGCGCGAAGACGACGAAGAGCTCAAGCCGACCAAGCAGCATGAGGGCGACAAGCACCGACTTGCTCGCCGACGTGAGCCACGAGTAGTGATCATCCGATCCAACCCGGCCGAACGCCGGACCGACGTTCGCGAGGCAGCTTGCCGCCGCGCTCGATGCGGTGGTGAGATCGATTCCATCGGCGCCCTCGAAGATCTTCAGGAGCCCGGTGCCGACCGCGACGAGCGTGATGGTAAAGAGCACCAAGACTATGGCCGAAACCCTGACGTCCGGCGAGATGATGCTCCGGCCCACCTTCAGCGGCCGGACGACGTCCGGCCGAAACTCCCGCTCGATGTCCCGAAGCATGAGTTTGCCGGCGATCCAGACGCGAATGACCTTGATACCGCCAGAGGTTGAACCGGCCATCGCGCCGACCATGAAGATTGACAGCAGACAGACGATCGCCACCGCCGGCCAGTCCTCGTAGACCGCGGTCGCGAATCCGGAGGTGGTCAGGATGCTCACCACGGTGAATACGCCATAGCGAAGCGAGTTCCAGAGAGTCGGCTCGACGCTGGTCCCACCCAACACGCTGATGCGATAGTTCGGGTCCTGCCATCCGTGTGTCCAGAGCGCGAGGCTGCAGGCGATCGAGACGATCACCAGCAGGGCCAGGAAGAGGCGCAGCTCGGAACTTTGCCAGATCAGCTCGAACCGGCGACGGAACGCGAGAAAGTAGAGTGAAAAGCTGATCCCGCTCAGGATCATGAACGTCATCATGACCATCTCGACCGCCACTGAGTCGAACGACGCGATGCTCCCGTTCCGGGTCGAAAAGCCACCAGTCGCGACCGATGTGAACGTCTGGCAAACCGCGTCGAAGACCGACATCCCGCACAGCAGAAGGATCGGAAACTCGAGGAGCGTGAACCCCAGGTAGACCAGCAGGATGACTCGGGCAGTCTCGCGGGCGTGCGGACGCAGGCCCTCCGGCGCTGGCCCGGTCGACTCGGTGAGGTACATTTTCTTCCCCCCCGTTCCGAGGGAGGGCAGAATCGCGACAAAGATCACGATCACGCCGAGACCGCCGATCCACTGGATCATGGAACGCCAGATCAGGATGCTTCTCGGCAGGGCCTCAATGTCGGTGAGAATCGTCGCGCCACAGGTGGTCAAGCCACTCATCGCCTCGAAGAATGGATCGACGACGCCGTCGAGCATGTCCGCCTGCGGAAGCGAACAGAACATCGACCACGCCGCAAACGGGATCGCGGAGATGATCGCCCCAATCACCCATGCGGACACGACCAACAGGCACGCCTCGCGTCGACCGATCTCCCGGATTGCCCCGCGGAACCACATCATGCCGGTCCCGCCGAACAGGGCAGCGATCCCGGCCGCGGTCAGAAACGCCCAGAGCGCGGCCTCCTCGGCATCGTCGCCGGTCGCCCAGTAGATGCCAGCCACCCCTGCATGAGCGAGAAGCGTTGCCGCGAGCAACAGCACGAGCAACCCGAGCTGTCGGATGACAATCGGGAAATTCATCCCGATTTGTCCCCAAGGCATCGAATCCGGTCAGTGTGCATCGAAGAGCTCCCTGAGTCGGTCAGCGTGCTTCGTGCGTCCGAGAACGAGCACCTCGTCACCGGCCATCACTTCGTCGTCGGCATGCGGAACGCGGGTGGTCGCGCCCCGCTGCACCGCGATGATCGACCAGTCGGGTGTGAGTTTGATGGTCCGAAGTCGCTGCCCCGCGATCTCGCAGTTCGGACCGACCTCGACGCGGAACACCGAGACGCTACCGTCCGCGAGCTTTGAGATCGTCCGGACCGGACTTTCGTCGAGGGCCTCCTCGATCTGCTTTGCTGCGACGGTCCGCGGGCTGTACGCGCGATCAATGCCGATGGCGAACACTGACTCGAGGTAGGTCGAACGCTGCACGATCACAGTGACCGAATCAACTCCCCGCAGCTTCGCGAGGACCCCCGCGATGATGTTGTCCTCGTCGTCACTGCGAAGGGCGACGAAATGATCGGCGTCCTGTATTCGCTCTTCCGCAAAGACGGTCGCGTCGTTCACGTCGCTCGCGATTACCGTCACCCACTCCAGGTCCACGGCCAGCTGTTCGGCGCGTTCCCGGTCTTGCTCGAAGACCCGGATAGAAAACGCTCGCCCTCGAAGGGCCCGACAGACCCACTCCGCCATCGGCGTCGCGCCCTGGAGGACCACCGACCGGCGGGATTTCGGGTCCTCTCGGAAGATCTTCCGGGCCGCGTCGTAAATCGGCGCATCTGCGACGAGGACCACGAGGTCGCCGGCATCGACCGTCGACGAGGAGTCGGGCACGTTCACCACGCCATCGCGGATGATCGCCGCTAACCGCGCCCCCGTCGGGAGACCGAGACCCGACAGCGGTCGGCCGACGGCCGAACAGCCGTCGGCGACCTGAAACTGCTGCATTTCCACCTGCCCGCGGGCGAAGGCTTCGACCGCGAGAGCCGCAGGATTTCGAAGGTTCTGAGCGATCGCGAGGGCGGTGCTGTACTCGGGGCAGATCAGATGGTCGATCCCGAGCATCTCGCCATAGTCGTGGCCACTTCGATCCGCGAAGTTAAAGTCGTGGACCCGGGCGACCACCTTCCTCGCCCCTGCCTTTTTGCCGAGGGCGGCAGTCAGCAGGTTCACCTCGTCGATGTTCGTCGCCGCGACCACCATGTCAGCATCGGCCGCGCCCGCATCGTCCAGGATGTCGGCACGGGCACAGTTTCCGACCACGGTCCGCGCATCGATGGTGTCGCCGAGACGACGAAGCCGGTCCGCGTCACGATCGATCACCGTGACCGAGTGACCCGACCTCACCAGAACTTCGGCCGCGTGGCTGCCGACTTCTCCGGCTCCGCAGATGACGATGCGCATGACGTCACTCCGTCGAGGGACTTCGATCAGGAACGCTCCGGACCGATCCGAAGTTCGGAATGATACCTTTTGGGCATCAACTCCGGGTCGCGGAGCCAAGGATCAGCCCTTGACGGCGACGGGAGCAAGGGGGACGTTGGCCAGCATGCGTTCGAGGGCCAACCGAGCATGGGCGGCGGCATCTGCGTGGACTTCGACGCGATTCACGACGCGGCCTTCCGCGAGGTTATCGAGCGTCCAGAGAAGGTGCGGTTGATCGATTCGATACATCGTGGTGCAGAGGCACTGGCAATCGCTCAGCGTCCGGACCTCCACATTCCGCTCGGCCAGCGCCTTGGCGACCCTGGTCACCAGATGAACCTCCGTCCCGACGAACCAGTGACTTCCCGGTTCGGCCCGCTCAAGGACGTCGATGATGTACTCGGTACTCCCCGCGAGATCCGCCAAATCCACGACTTCTTGGCTGCATTCAGGATGAACGATGACCGTGCAGTCGGGATGCTCGGCACGAGCCGCCGTGACATGCTCCGGCCGGAAGAGCCGGTGCACGCTGCAGTGGCCGGCCCAGAGCACGACCTCCGCGGCCCGATAGGCCTCCTCTTCAGCCCCTCCATCCTTCCGCGGGTCCCAGAGTACGGTCTCGGCGAGGGTGGAATCGCCGTCCCGCGCCCGATCGACCTCGGTTCGGAGCCCCCGGGCATGTGCGGTGTTTCGGCCGAGGTGCTGGTCCGGCAGGAAGAGAATGCGGGCTGGCCCGTCCTGTGGCGACTCACCGCCGGCCCGCGCCCAGTCGAAGACCGCACCGGCGTTTGAGCTCGTGCAGCAGGCACCACCTTGCATTCCAACAAACGCCTTCACCGCCGCTGAACTATTCACGTAGGTGACCGGCACGATCCGCTCACCGGGGAGCATCGACTGGAGGGCGTCCCAGCAGTCGTTCACATCGTCCCATTGAGCCATGTCGGCCATCGAACATCCCGCGGAGAGATCCGGGAGCAGAACCTGTACCGAAGGCGGCGTAAGAATGTCCGCGGTCTCGGCCATGAAGTGGACGCCGCAGAACACGATGAACTCCGTCCCGCGCCGAGCCGCCTCCTCCGCCGCCATCCGACTGAGTTTCAGACTGTCGCCGGTGAGATCGGCATGACGAAGCACGTCGTCCTGCTGATAATGATGCCCCAGAATGAGAAGGCGATCGCCGAGTTCCTCGCGTCGCGAGAGAATCTGTGCGGCGATGATTGCCGGATCGTCGGCGAGATAGTGATCGGGAATCTTGGGCTGCCAAAGCATCGTGCCTTCATGGTACGCTCGCCCCACCTCGGAATCTGCGCATGCGTCATCGAATTCAGGCCCGCGGGCCTGCCAAACTCAATCTCGCCCTTTCGGTGGCCGCCCCTCAGGCGGACGGCATGCATCCCATCGCCAGTTGGATGGTCACCGTCGACCTTTTTGACGACATCGAGCTCGTTCGCCTTCCGATCGGGTACCCGAGTCGATACGCCATCACCTGGCACGAGGAAGCCGTTCGAAAGTCGAACATTGACTGGTCGGTCTCGAAGGACCTGACGGTGCTCGCGCACCACGCTCTAGAGCGGGTGGTCGGACGCGCACTGGCGGTGCAGGCTCGGGTTCAGAAACGCATCCCCGTCGGCGGAGGACTCGGCGGTGGATCGGCGGATGCCGCCGCGATGCTCCACGGACTCAATCAATTGTTCGACCTCGGCCTGTCCTCCGAAGAACTCGCCGCGATCGGCGGGCCGCTCGGATCGGATATCGCCTTCCAGGTGCACGGCGGCGCGGGCATCGTCGCCGGCCTCGGCGAGCGGATCGAACTGGTTCCGGCACCGGCGCCGCTGTACGCCGTCCTGATGTTTCCGGAGACCTCGTGCCCGACCGGCCCCGTCTACCGACGATTCGACGATCTCAGCCCAGACGCCGGGGTCGATGAGGCTCGCGTTCGACGACTCTCCGCTGGTCCCCTGGACAAGGACGCACCGTTCAATGATCTCGCCGCGGCCGCGTTGGATCTGCATCCGACCCTGCAAGAGGATCTCGACCGAATCCGGCCCATCGTCGAACAGCCGATCCATCTCTCCGGGAGCGGATCGACCCTCTTCACGCTGTGCGACGATCCACTCCATGCCGATCTGCTCGCCGCGGCGGTCTCCGAACGGCTTCAGATCCCTGCGACCGCCGTCCAGACGGCCCCCGGCATCAACCTTGGCAAGGTTGAGCGGTAGGGATTGGTTGATTCCTCCCTCGAATCGATCCAGAGCTTCGAGTTCCCAATTATCCTTCTGAGTCAATTCCCCCAGGCACATCCCCGGATCTCCGCCTCTCCGAAGGCCGGAACATTCGAATTCACGATGCCGACGGCAGACCATCGCCGCCGGACAGACCCCCGATTTGAAAGCCAATCCCATGAGTTGCACGACCAGTGATTTCGTTCCCGCAGACCTCGACGCCACGAAGTGGGACAACCTCGAGCCGCTTTACCGGGCGCTGGTGGACCGGGTGCTCAAATGCCCAACCTGTTTGAAGAACTTGATCCTCGACCGAAGCGAGCTCGACGCCGCGACCAGCGAGGCGATGGCCAACCTCTACATCGAAACCACGAGGCATACCGACGACGAGGCCGTCCAGAAGGCCTTCGAGGAATTCGTCCAGAACGTCGAACCGCCGCTCAAGAAAATCGGATTCGAACTTGATCGCAAGATCGTCGATTCGCCGCATGCCTCGTCCCTCGATGCCGATCGATACGAAGTGCTGCTCCGCTCCCTCCGCACCGAGGTCGAACTCTTCCGCGATGAGAACGTCGCCATCGAGACCGAGCTGAGCCTTCTCGATCAGAAGTACTCCAGGATCTGCGGTGCCATGACCGTCGAATTCCAAGGCGAGGAACGGACCATGCCGGAGATGGGTCGGTACCTCGAGGTGACCGATCGCGAAATCCGTGAGGCCGCCTGGAAGGCGATTGCCGAGCGACGCCTTCGTGAACGTGACGTGACCGACGACATCTACGAAGAGATGATCGGCAAGCGGGACCAGCTCGCGAAGAACGCTGGCTTTGATAACTACCGCGACTATCAGCACCGCCGAATGCATCGGTACGACTACACCCCCGCGGACTGCACGAAGTTCCATGACGCCGTGGAGAAGCACTGCGTCCCGGTGCTCCGACGCTTGAATGCCGAACGCCGGACCGAACTGGGCATTGATCCGCTCCGCCCCTGGGACCTCGGCGTCGACGTCAAAGGCCGCGAACCTCTCCGCCCCTTCGAGACCGCCGACCAGATGGTCGAAGGCACCTCGAAGATGTTCCATCGCATGGATGGACGTCTCGGCGAGATGTTCGACGAGCTGCAGGAAGGCGACTGTCTCGACCTGGCGACCCGCAAGGGTAAGGCGCCGGGTGGGTACCAGTACCAGCGTGAGCGCAGCCGCAAGCCGTTCATCTTCATGAACGCGGCAGGCCTTCACCGCGACCTTGAGACCATGGTGCATGAGGCGGGCCACGCCTTCCACTCCATGCTCTGCCGCGAAGAACCAATCCTCGCCTATCGCTCGGCGCCCATGGAATTCTGCGAAGTCGCCTCGATGGCTCAGGAACTTCTGACCTTCCCGTACCTCGACGAGTTCTACAACGAGGTCGATGCCGACCGCGCCCGCCGCGAACATCTCGAAGGCATGGCGACCATCCTCCCCTGGATCGCGACCATCGACGCCTTCCAGCACTGGATCTACACCAACCCCACGCATTCCAGAGACGACCGGACCGCCAAGTGGATCGAGTTGACGGATCGCTTCGGTGCGGATGTCGACTGGTCGGACGTCGAAGACGCCCGCGCGGCCGCCTGGCAGCGACAACTCCACCTGTTCGGCGTGCCGTTCTATTACATCGAATACGGCATCGCCCAACTCGGCGCCTTGCAGGTCTGGTGCAACGCCATCCAAGACGAGAAGGGCGCCATCGGGAAGTACATGGCCGGACTCACGTTGGGCGGAACCCGCCCTCTCCCGGAGTTGTTTGAGGCCGCAGGAGCAAAGTTCGATCTCGGAGACGACACCGTCGGCCCACTGATGGCCCGGGTCGCTGATGAGCTTGAAGCACTGCCCGCATGAATCTGCATCGAAAGATATCGAGAAACTGACGGTTTTTTCCGTCAATCGCCCTGGCTTGTGGGGTAGATTCGATGCAACTGGTGCAATGGGGGCAGAGATGCCGCCAGTAGCGGCGATCGCCTTTCGGCGTCGCCGCTTTTCTATTCCCGTTGCCGGGAACTCCGACCCGCGTAGCATGCGAGTTCATGCACCACGAACCGAACAAAAACGACCCCCACCTTGAACCTGCAGAATTCGAGCGACTCGGTAATCAGGCGCTCCGCTGGATCACGGAGTATCTCGACCGGGCGGAAACGCTTCCGGTCGCCTCCACGGTCGAGCCCGGCGACATCCGGCGTTCCTTTCCCGCCACCCCCCCGGAGAACGGCGCTTCGCTCGACGATCTCTTCGAGGTGATGGACGAGAAGATCGTTCCCGGACTGACCCATTGGCAGAGCCCGAACTGGTTCGCCTACTTTCCCTGCAACCATTCGTTCCCGTCAATTCTGGGAGAACTGCTCGCCGCGGGCCTCGGCACCCAGGGCATGATCTGGGCGACCAGTCCGGCGTGCACCGAACTCGAATCATTGATGATGGACTGGGCGCTCGACGCCTTCGGGCTTCCCGACCGTTTTCGCACCGGCGCCCGAGACGGCGATGGTTCCTCGGATTGTGTCGGTGGCGGCGTGATTCAGGACACCGCGAGCAGCGCGACGTTCTGCGCGTTACTCGCGGCCCGGGAACGGGCCACCGACGGCGTCGCCGGACGTGAGGGCGTCAGTGCCTGCCCCCCGCTCATCGCGTACACCAGCGAGCACGCACACTCCTCGGTCGAGAAGGCGTGCGGCATGGCCGGCCTCGGCAGGGCGAACCTCCGACTGGTCGCCAGTGATCCCGAAACCCTCGCGATGCGTCCCGACGAACTCGAACGCCTGATGGACGAGGATGCTGCGGCGGGTCGCATCCCGTTCTACGTCTGCACGACCTGCGGCACGACCTCGAGCGGGGCCATCGACGATACCGCCACGATTTCGGAAATCACCCGCAAGCACGGCGCCTGGCTGCACCTCGACGGCGCGATGTTCGGCGTCGCGGCCATCTGCCCCGAGTTTCGTTGGGTGCTCGACGGTGCGGAGCACTGCGATTCGATCTGCGTGAATCCACACAAATGGTTGTTCACGAATTTCGATTGCGATCTCTTCTGGGTCGCGGATCGAAAAGCCCTGACCCGTGCGCTGGGCATCATGCCGGAGTACCTTCGCAACGCTCCGACCGAGAGTGGAAAGGTCATCGACTATCGCGACTGGCAGGTTCCGCTGGGCCGACGGTTCCGCGCTCTCAAACTCTGGCTGGTCTTCCGACACTACGGCCTCGAGGGACTTCGTTCGGCATTGCGCGAACACATCGCCATGGCGCAGGAATTCGCGGACATGATTGATGCCGATCCCGATTGGATTCGCTGCGCCCCGTCACCCATCTCCCTGGTCTGCATTCGCCATCGGGACGGCGACGAACGAACCCAAGCGGTGCTCGAAGCGATCAACGCCAGCGGCGACGCGTTGCTGAGCCACACCAAGTTCGACGATCACTACGTGATTCGCGTCTCGATCGGCCAGACCCGCACCCGCCTCGAACACGTCCACAAGCTCTTCGAGCTGCTCGGCATGCACGGTCGCGGGTGATGCGTGCGATGCCACCCGCACACCACCGACGCTGCGGCTCCGTCACTCGATCTCGCGGACCCCGGTTTCGCCGCTCCGACAGGTCAGCACCACCACCTCGGCGGGGCAGTGCACGCGGAGCGGGAACCAACTTCCGGTTCCGACCGTGACGAACAAGGTGCTCGTGTCACGGTGATAGAAGCCGGCGCTGTGGCGATGCGCCAGCGCGAGGTTTACTCCTGGGAGTTTCGGCGTCGCAATCTGTCCGCCATGAGTATGCCCGGCGAGGGTCAAAGGAATCCCCGCCCTGCTTGCCGGCAGGAAGGCCTTCGGATTGTGCGCCAGAAGCAAGGTCGGATTGACCGGCGAGACTGCCTCGACGCGACGAGCGAGACCGCTGACCGAACCGTCCCAGTCGACGCCGGCGACGACCAGAGGATGATCCGCCTGACCCCCCTTCTCGCCTCTACCGACGTGCGGGAGCGAGACGACGTCCCGAGCGAACGTGATCGCTTCGTCTTCGAGTAGCCGGACCCCGGCGGCCTTGGCCATCGATCGCACCCGCTCCCCGTCGTCGAGCAGATCGTGATTGCCCATGACCATCATCGCGCCGAGCGGCGCATCGATCGCCACCATGCGTTCAAACAGCGGTTCGGCTCCCCCGCATTCGAGGTCGATCATGTCACCGGTACACGCGATCAGATCCGGCGATCTGGCACCAAGAAGATCGATGACCTCAAGTCCCCGATCGACCGGCATCAGATCCCCGAAGTGCAGATCACTGAAATGCCCGACCCGCAATCCATCCCAGGCCCGTGGCCACCCGGGCATCGTGACTTCGAGTTCACGGACCACCAATGCCTTCGCGAGGTGCGCGGCCAGCAACCGGCCACCGCTCAGGCGATTCGCGCCGAGCGTGAGGATCGTGTGCCGTAGTTTCGCCCGCCGGAACTTCCCATTCTTACGGCCTTCAGTGGGTTTCGAATCTTCGGGGTTCACCATGTGTACCGAACTCCAGCGAAGAGACCCTGAAGCCCACCGTCGAACGCGGTCTCATCCCGCGAGAGATTGAAGTCATTCAATCGATACCCGAGGGTCACGGCGAGGTCTCGCGTGACATAGAACGCACCATCGACGCGAATCGTGAGGCTTGAATTACCGCCTCCGAACGCCGGGCCCCAGCCTGCCGTCACATCAAACGAGATGCGATCCAGAAAACCGAGGGTCTCCCGAGCGTTCCAGTCGACTTCGATGCCCACGCCCAGATACGGCGAGACCCAGGTGTTGTTCGTGTCGACGGTTCCGATCCCCACGAGATCGTACTCCTGCTCGAGATTGATGAACCGCGTGCCGAATAACGCTTCGAACCGGAGATCGATGATGCGCCGACCATCACTGGTGCGATTGCCCTTCGACCGGTCCACCGGATCCGACCATGCGAACCGACGATTTCGAAACGGTGTAAAGATCGAGTACGCGACCTCACTGGTGATCGACCAGACGTTGACGGAACTATCCACTGCCGTCCCCGCCCGCGCAAAGAGCCCCCCGATTCGAGCGGGGCCGTTCAGCGTGGCGTTTCCGTTGGAGTTCATGACATACCCGCCGAGCAGAAATTCCCAACGCCCGGACTCGACACGTGCCTCACCATTGAAGATGGCGTGCGAATCATCGAGTGAGAGATCGTTGCCGGCATCGAGCTTGGTACCGTCCGGACCGATATTGATCGTCCCTTCGAGTCGCGAAAACCAGACTCCGAGGGTGACGTCGAGGACGGGACGGCCAGCCAGTACCGAGAGCGCATCGACATCCAACGGCGGCTCCGACCCCGATTCGGCGGACTGGGCCACCGCCGTCGAGGCAAGGATGGCAAGGCTAAAGACGAGCGGAAGGACGAAACGACTCGAATCGAAGTGGCGAAGATGAGTTGACATGTCGATTCCACGGGAGGACAGGATGGGACAGGGTACCCCGACCAGTAGGATGAGTGCCAAGGATGCAATCGATGCCCGGACCGAACGAATCCAATCCAGACCACGGGAAGCCGGATGGAAACGACCGCTACAAGGCCGATCCACGCTGGCTAGATCGGCGGACGTCTGCCTCCGCCCGGCCGGTCAGGCCTGAGAACGCGATCCGATTCGGCGACGGCGTCTGGACGTTGCCCGACGACCTTCGCTGGTCATTCGTCCGGTCGAGCGGCCCCGGCGGCCAGAACGTCAACAAGGTCTCGACCAAGGCGGAACTTCGCGTCGCACTCGCTTCTCTCCGCAACTTCCGCCCTGAGCATCGAACGCGACTCCGTTCGATCGCGGGTCGGTACCTCACCGCCGCGGAGGAGATCCTGATCACCGCGGACGACACCCGCAGCCAACTCGACAATCGGGCGGCCTGTCTGGCCAGACTTCGATCAGTGGTGGAAGCCGCCACCACCCGACCGAAGACCCGAAAGAAGACCAAGCCCTCGCGAGGCTCGAAGGAGCGACGACTGAAGGCCAAGCGGGTCGCCAGCGACAAGAAACAGCGACGAAACTGGAATACTGGCGGCGATTGAACTGCACCGTGCCGAATGCGGAGGCGGTTCGCCGATGAACACCTGCTCTACTCAGCAATAGCGGACGGTTCCCGAGCCCTTGACGATCTTCCCCATCCGGAAGACCGTCTCGCCTGACTTTTCGAGCTTGCGAGCGACCGCATCGGCGAAGGTCGGTCGAACCACAAGGCAGTATCCGACGCCCATGTTGAAGACGCGGTCCATCTCGTCGGAAGCGACGTCGCCGTGCTTCTGGAGGAACGGAAAGAGCGGCGGAACCGTCCAAGAAGACCGATCGAGGAGCGCGTCCACATCGGCGGGGAGCGCCCGGTTCAGGTTGCCTGGCAGACCGCCACCCGTGATGTGAGCCATCCCGGTGACGATTTTCTTGACGGTGTAGCCTCGGAGCAGCGAGACGATTGACTTCGCGTAGATGCGGGTCGGCTCGAGGAGCATCTCGCCGAGCGTACGATCCGACTCAAGCTCCGGGTAGGTTGATCCGAGATCGAGCCCCTTCGCTTCGATGATCCGACGCACGAGCGTGTATCCGTTCGAATGCACACCGCTCGACGCGAGGCCGAGCACCATGTCCCCCGGTTCGATCCGGGTGGAATCCGTGGCCCTTGCGAGTTCGACCACGCCGACCGCAAATCCTGCGATATCGAAGTCGCCGGCCTTGTAGATGTCGGGCATTTCCGAACACTCGCCGCCGATCAGGGCGCAACCCGAGATCTCGCATCCCCGCGCGACGCTCGTGATGATGTCTGCGGTCTTCGCGGGATCCACCTTCGAGAGACCGAGATAGTCGAGGAAGAAGAGCGGCTCCGCCCCTTGGACGATGAGGTCGTTGACGTTCATCGCCACACAATCGATGCCGATCGTGTCGAGGCGGTTCATCTCGATCGCGAGCATGACCTTGGTGCCGACGCCATCGGTGCAGGCGACCAGCACCGGATCCTTGTAGTTCCGCTTGAAGAGACTCTCGTTGTAGTCGAGCCGGAACATGCCCGCGAATGCCCCGTGCAACCCCATGACCCGCTGACCGTGCGTCCGCTTGAGCACCGGCTTGATTCGATCCACGACCTCATCACCCGCGTCGATATCGACGCCGGCTCCGGCGTAGGTCATTCCACCAGCATCGGATGCGTCGGATGCGGGGGATGCGGCAGAATCCGAAGGGTCCGGAGCTGAATCGGCATTGGGTCCTTGGTCGAGTGGCATGGACGACGATTCTACGGAAGACGAGGCTCACCCGGGACCGGCGACGACTTCTCCCCCGCTGGATATCCGCCGCCTCCCAGGCCAGCATCTTCCTCACGGAAATCCTGCCCCATGCACTCGGAATCACCCGGGAAATCCGGTATCCTTGCGAGGCTATGGCCATTCTTGTCGACGGAAATACCAAGGTCCTCTGCCAGGGCATCACCGGCTCCACTGGAGCCTTCCACACCAAAAACTGCCTCGCCTACGGCACGCAGATGGCGGGCGGAGTCACCCCGGGCAAGGGCGGCATGCAAGACGCCAACGGTCTGCCGATCTTCGATACGGTCCGCGAGGCCGTCGACGGCACCGGGGCCGACGCCACGATGATCTTCGTTCCGCCGCCGTTCGCGGCCGACGCGATCCTCGAAGCCGCCGAAGCAGGCATTCATGTGATCTGTGCCATCACCGAGGGCATCCCGGTCCAGGACATGGTGCGGGTGAAGTCCATTCTCCGTGACTATCCGGAGTCGGTCCTGATCGGCCCGAACTGCCCGGGGGTCATCACACCGGGCCGACGAGTCTCCGGAGAAGGCCCCGACACCGTCTTTGAGGGTGGTTGCAAGATCGGCATCATGCCCGGCTACATCCACACCGCCAAGGCCGACGCATCGAGCGGAAAGGCGGTCGGCGTGATCAGTCGCTCCGGAACGCTCACCTACGAAGCGGTCTGGCAGACTTCGGTGCTCGGCATCGGACAGACCACGTGCGTCGGTATCGGCGGAGACCCCGTCCGTGGGGCCGGCTTCATCGATCTCATCGAGCGATTCGAAAGCGATCCCGAGACCGACGGCATGGTCGTGATCGGGGAGATCGGCGGCACCGACGAGATCGACGCTGCGAACTGGATCAAAGAGCACGCGAAGAAGCCGGTCGCGGCCTTCATCGCCGGCCGAACCGCGCCTCCAGGAAAACGCATGGGGCATGCCGGTGCGATCATCGGCGGGGTCGAAGACACCGCGGATGCGAAGATCGCGGCGTTCAAGGCCTGCGGGGTCGACGTGGCGGAAAGCCCGGCCGACCTCGGCAGCACGATGGCCAAGGCCCTCGGACTCGAAGTGACGATCTGACGAATCCTTCGGCCGAGGAACAGTGGACACGGATCGTGATTCGACGAGATCACCTCGGTTCACACCGACCACACCGATGAGGTCTTGAGCCACCGTCTACCGTTCCGACCGGTCTCAAGCAGACTGAGGCCGGACCTGAATGACGATCAACGCGGAGTAGCCTCCAATGGTCGAATCGCCGTTCCATCGATTCACGCATCTCGTTCTGACGCTCGCGCTGCTCACCAGTGGCTCCCTCGTTTCGATCGCCTCGGGTCAGGCGACTTCGCCATCGACCCCGGCGGTTGAGCCTGACACCGCTGCTCCCGCAAATCCCAACCAACGGATCTCACGGATCGCCATCATCGGCGCCAGCGCCTCCGCGGGATACGGGGTCTACTTCACTCGGAAAGATGAACCGGGCTCGAGCCCGTCGGGAATGTCCCTCGCCAAACTGCTGCGAATCGCCAGCGGCGACGAGGTGGTCGTGATCGATCTCGGTACTGCGGCGTTCTTCTCGAATCCCACGGGAATCGGAACGCGGTTGGTCAATCGTGCGATCCAATCGAAGCCAGATCTGACCCTCGCCATCGACTATCTGTTCTGGTTCACCTTCGGATCCGTCGGCGTCGACAGCACCCGGATTCGAACCGTCGAAGATCGGCTCGCGCTCCTGGAGGTCGGTCTCGCGCAACTCGATCGCATCAAGGGCCCGATTCTGGTCGGTGACATCCCTGACATGTCCAGTGCCGTGGGTCGAATGCTCCGCCAGAGCCAGATCCCCACGCCGGAGGGCCAGAACCTTGCGAACCAAAGGATCCGAGCATGGGTGGCCGCTCGACCGAATGCGAGGTTCTTCCCATTGCGGGAGTTAATCGAGCGACTTCGCAAGGGTGAGGCTTTCGAGATCGCGGGGCAGACCTGGACCGCGAAGGATGCCGCGACACTGATTCTCTCGGATCGTCTTCATCCCTCGCTTGACGGCCTGATCGCCCTGGTCGCGGCCATCGACGAGATTCTCGCGGCAGATGAACTGCTGGCCACGATCAGACCTTCGCTTGAAGTCCACCGTCGGCGACTGCGGGAACGAGTGACCGGGGAAAAAACACCAGAACTAAAGTTTCTGGAAGAGCCGGCCATCACCGAGTGAAATCACCCGGGAACCCGCGGAGCGAATCGGTTACTTCTTGACCAGCAACGCCTGCAAGGCCTTGCGAGACGAAGCGTCCGACTCATCCTCGAGGTAGCGCTGCACCGCGGCACGGCCGGCCCCCCTTCCGAGCACGCGGTCGAGATGCGGCATCAACCGCTCCAGATCCACGGCGGGCATTGGCTCCCGAATTTCGGCGGACAGGAATGCAATCGTGTTGGGGTCGGTGATGCTGTTCAATCGCGGCGTCGCAAGGTGCCAGAGCATGTCTCGCGAATCGCGGCTGCGATTCTCTCGAGAGAGACGACCGTAGGCGGCCATGAAATCGGGCCAGTCCTTCTCACGGAACAACGGCCCGATCGCTTCCGGAGCCGCCGCCGCGATGGCCGCCTGATCATCCGACGACTCGATGTTCTTCCAGATCTGCACGGCGATCTTGTCCCGACCAAGCAGTTCGAGCAATCGAATGGCCTCCGCCCCTTGCATCGGGTCGGTCTTGGTTGCCGCCATCATCGCCTTCGCCGACTCCAGCAGGTTGACCCCTCCCTCGATGGCGGGCGGATCGGTCGCTGGCTTGATGACCCGCAACTGAGGCGGAATCGCCTGCATGAAAGGATCACCGATGGCGGTGATCTTCCAGACGCCGCTCATCATGCCTCCCCCCGGCCAGTACCTTCCGGCCAGCAAGAACGGCACCCCGGCCGCGAGGCGTTCAACCGCCAGGCGTGGCGAAATAAAGGCGCTCAAGTACGGCTCATCAACGCTTCCGACGTACGCATAGACCCCGCGTTCGAGGAAACGACCACCGACGGTGTCGGGAGTGGCCGGTTGTTTGAGAGAGAACGAGTGGATCATCTGAAGCGCGAGCGGTTTTTCCGAGAACGGAATGTCCTGTGGATACGCACGCTGATTCCCGCTGACATGAAAGAGCGTGGGCGAGCCGTGTGAGTTCATAAAGAGGACGTCGGCGGGGATCGCCCCACGAAGGAGCCTTATCCAAGACGCGAGATCGGCGTCGCCCTCCTCGAAGAAGAGGGATGCGTACCCGAGTTCGGCAAGGCGACCAGCCGGCTTTGATACTTCGTAGACGTTCCACTGCCCTTGCTTCTCGTAGCCAGAGAACATCCAGATGTTCCGGCGGTCTAGGAAAATCGAACTCATCGCCATCACCGCCGAACGCCCTTCGTCACCGAAGATCCAGCCCGCGTATCCCCAACGTTGTCCGTCGTCGTTGCGGCAGATCGCGTCCATCGTCGCGTACGGCCCGCTAGGCGCACGGCCTTGCAGTCGGACCTGCGCGGCTTTTGGCACGTCCATCCGACATCGTCCCGGAAGCGATCGGCAGATCGCCACCGCATCCAGGCCATCTCCGAGGCCGGCCCACTCGTATCCCGTCGATCGAGCTCCGTCACGAATCATGAGTTCGAGTTCCCGAAGCCTTCTCGCAGAGAGCTCGCCGTTCGGTCCACCGAAGTCTCCATCCACGAAAACCAGCGGCAGTCCTCTTCCTGCTGCGAGCGCCACGCCCGCGGTCCATGCCGGGTCATTCATGGACGCCACCACGAAGCCTGGCGGACGCCAGCCGAGCTTCTCATAGTGCTCTCGGAACCCGATCCGAGGATCGGTGGCACCGAAAGAGATCTTCGCGACGGCGGTCGCCAATCGTTGCCGCGGTTCGAGATCTTCGGGCAGGCGACGCGCCGTCGCTGGGACGACCAGAATCTCATCCGGCTGAAACGCACGAATGAACTGCGAGGTCCCTGGATCGTCCTCGAAGAGCACCGGCCACTGCCCGAGGGGAGACCACTTCGAGATCTGTTCGAGGTAGGTCGCTGCATCCGGAACGAGCACCACGCGGGATGCCACCGGACGATTGCGCTCGCAGATCATCACGCGGGCACCCAGAAGAACCGGCCACGGGGGCGTCGGTGCGACGGCTGCAGGCGGCGGCGGCGGAACGGTCGGTACTGGCGGCGAGCTCTGCGCGGAGCCGCGTTTCACGACGATCGTGCAGAACAGCATGGTCAGCAGCACGATCTTCAGATGCGTCTGCACGTTGAACACTCCAAACATGATCGGTCTCAAGACAATCGATACCCGTTCGCCAATTCCGTGAACGAACGCACCTGATCTGCCTCCCACTGGGAATCACGTCCCAACTCCGACGCGAGAATCGACGCCGCACGTGGCGCCGCCTCGATGGCCGCTTTCGCGTCGAGCAACAACGAACGCGTTCGGCGGGCGAGCGCATCGTCCAGATCGAGGGCCATCTCCTCCCGGGCGGCCCAAGCGATCTCGGCCCCGGTGTAGGGAAGATCCGCATGGATCGGCTCGGCCAGCGAGGGTTCCGCCGCCGCGATTTCCAGAATGCGGGCCGAATCACTCCCGTACATTCGGTGGGGGTCATGCGTGGGGAGATTCGGATCATCGCGTTCGAGGGCCGCGTGAACCTTGAGATCCTCGGTGATACACGGGCGTTCGTCGAGACCGCCCACCGACGTCGCATGCTTGAGCGTGTCCTCCGCCATCTTGCGATAGGTCGTCCACTTGCCACCGACGATCGTGACCACGCCGGCTGAACTCACGAATACCTCATGATTCCGGGAGATCGACTTCGAGTTTCCGGTGTTTCCACCCGGATGGACAAGCGGGCGCTGCCCAGCGAAGACCGACTTCACGTCCGCGCGGGTCGGGTCTTTCGCCAAGTACCGATTCGCATTGCGAAGAATGAATTCCACCTCGTCCGGCAGTGCGCGTGGCTCGAGATCCGCGGATTTCATCGGCGTGTCGGTGGTGCCGACCACCACGCGACCGTGCCAAGGAATCACGAACAACACCCGACCGTCGTCAGTGTGCGGCACCATGATCGCAGTCTCCGACGGCTGAAAGCTCTTGTCGAGGACAAGGTGAACGCCCTGCGCGGGTTCGATCACTGAGTTGCATTCCGGTTCGTCCATGCGACGAATCTCATCCGCAAAGATGCCGCAGGCGTTGATCACAACCTTGGCCCGAATTTCGAATTCCTCGTCACCCCCGGTGGCTTCGCGGTCCACGACGCGAACTCCGACGCAGTGATCACCTTCCTTGAGAAGACCGATCACCCGGCACCTCGTGGCGATGGCGGCCCCATGATCGGCTGCGGTCATCGCGAGTGCTGCCGCCATCCGCGCATCATCGAACTGGCCATCGTGATATCGCACGCCGCCGCGGAGCCCCTTCGTCTCGACGTTGGGGATCTCGGCGATGGTCTCTTCGACATTCAGGCTGCGGCTCGGTGCGAGATTCAACTTCCCTGCCAGGAGGTCGTAGGCCTTCATACCTGCGCCGTAGAACGGACCCTCCCACCACTTGTATCGAGGCACGATAAAGGGCAGGTCGCGAACGATGTGCGGCGCATTGCGGTAGAAAATTCCTCGTTCCCGAAGCGCTTCGGTGACCAGCGAGATGTCCATCTGCTCGAGATAACGGACACCACCATGGACGAGTTTGGTACTCCGACTGCTCGTCGCCTTCGCGAAGTCTTCCGCTTCGAGCAGCGCCGTCCGGTACCCACGGCTCGCGGCGTCCACGGCAACGCCGAGCCCGGTCGCGCCGCCTCCGATCACCAGAACCTCGAAATCCCCACCGCGAAGTTGATCGATCATCTCGGAACGCTTCATGATTCATCCTCCATCCAATCGAGCGTCCGCTCGATGGCTTTACTCCACCAGTGCACCAATCTACGCCGCTCGGCTTCCTTCATCGCAGGCTCGAAGACCCGATCGATCTCACGATGTGCTTCGAGCTCCTCAAGATTCTTCCAGACGCCGGTGGCCAGTCCTGCCATGTAGGCGGCCCCGGCGGCGGTGGATTCGGTCATCACCGGTCGCTGGACTGGCACCCCGAGAAGATCCGCCTGGAACTGCATCAAAAGATCGCTCGCGCACGCACCTCCATCGACTCGAATCTCCTTGATCGCGATGCCGCTGTCCTTCGTCATGCACTGGAGAATGTCGTTGGATCGATAGGCGAGGCTACGGAGCGTCGCCAGTGCGATGTGGGCATCTGACGAACCCCGCGTGAGACCGAGGACCGCACCCCGGGCGTTCGGATCCCAGTACGGTGCCCCGAGCCCTGCAAAGGCGGGTACGACCATCACCCCTTCGGTGTCGGCGACGCTTCCCGCGAGGTCGTTGACCTCGGGAGCCGACTTGATGATCTTCAGACCATCACGAAGCCACTGGATGGCTGCCCCGGCGATGAACACGCTGCCCTCGAGGGCATATTCGAGTGGGCCGTCGCCGATTTGCCACGCCACAGTGGTGAGCATTCGTGACGGGCTCGGCTTCGGCGTGGTTCCGGTATGCATCAGCATGAAGCACCCGGTTCCGTAGGTGTTCTTCACCATTCCGTCACGCGTGCAGAGTTGGCCGAAGAGCGCCGCCTGCTGATCCCCCACGATGCCCGCGATGGGAATCGACGCCCCAAGAAGATCTGCCCTTGACTCTCCGATCGTGGCGCTTGACGGCACCACATCGGGAAGCAACTCCCGAGGAATGTCGAAGAGCTTCAGAAGAGAGTCGTCCCATTCGCCGGTATGAATGTTCCAGAGGAGGGTCCGACAAGCATTGCTCGGATCAGTCGCATGGACCGCTCCGTTGGTGAGTTTCCAGACCAACCAAGTGTCCATCGTGCCCGCGGCGAGTTCTCCGCGTCCCGCCCGGTCCCGAGCGCCGGGCACTTCGTCGAGGATCCATTTCAACTTGCTCCCCGAGAAGTAGGGATCGAGCACCAGCCCGGTCCGGGCCTGCACGTCGGGTTCATGCCCATCGGCCCTCAGCTTCTCCGTGAATTCGCTGGTTCGCCGGTCCTGCCACACGATCGCGTGATGGATCGGCTCTCCGGTCTTTCGGTCCCAAACTACGATCGTCTCACGTTGATTCGTGATCCCGATCGCCGCGATCTCGGCGGCGGTGATCCCAGCCTTCTTGATCGCCGCCCGCGCCGTTCCAAGCTGCTTCTCCCAGATCTCGGTGGCGTCGTGTTCGACCAACCCAGGGCGGGGAAAGAATTGCGTGAATTCGGTCTGATCGACACCCTTCATGGTGCCGTTGGAATCGAAGACGATTGACCGGCAACTACTGGTGCCTTCGTCGAACGCGAGAACGTAGTCTTTGGACATTGGTGGATCTCCGTTGACCATCCTACGAAATCCATCGAAGACTGCGTATCACTCGCCGACTGTTCCGGGGACGATTTTCAAAGAACCGGAAGAGCCGCATCACCGTGGCAAATAAGTACGTCCCGTCATGTGGCCGATTGGCCAGGGATGGGATGCCGTCGACGACGCATGAGATTCCCCGGGTCGGCGTTGATCCACATGGATGCGATTTCCGAACCGGGCTACGAGAGAGAACCAAACAAAGACGCCCCGTGGACCGGTCAGAATCCACGGGGCGTCGATTGACTCACGTTGCTCAGCCCAAAGATCCGAGGCCGATGGCTCGGCGCCAATGGCTGACCTGCCCGGCATGCATCATGACATGGTTGTTCATCATGAAGTTCACCGCGGCGCCGCAGGTGGGGAGCCGCTCGGCGAAACCGCCACCGAGCGGATTGTCCATCGCGAAGATCTCGGGGGAAATGTCGGGAAGGATGCCGAGGACCGTCTCGTAGCGTTCCTTGAAGTACGGCATGACGACATCTTTGGTTGGATACAGCGCGGCGTCGGCGAGACATTCCTGACCCTGTTCCAGCGGCGCTTCGTCGAACGGACATGGAACGACGAGATCGGCGCGGCCGAGGAAACCTGCCAAGACTTTGTTGGGGTAGATCGCCAGGTGCCCGTAAAGGAATGCGGGGTGATTCATCCCGTCCATGCCGTGATCGTTCCATCGATCGGCCGGAATGTCCACGGCGAGTTTCTCGGCGTAGCCCAAGCTGTAGGTCGAACACTGGGTGATGATGGTGCCGAGCGAAGTACTGGTTGCGGTGGACATTGGGCTCTCTTCTCCAGGAATGAAATTCTGTTTGAACACGAGGTTTCGCGATGAACCAATTCGTCGCGAGACAGAGTGTGAATGATATCGCTCGCCGGCGGAATTTTCCGCCACTCGGCAGGATCAACTTCCGATGAAACGATCGAAAATGCCCCGCGCCCAGTCAACGTCCGTGTCACCTTCGACGATCGCCCGTCCATCCTCGAAGACGAGCATCGAAACCGGGTGGCCGCTCGGGCTCCGTTCGCCTTCCAAAACACCGCGAATCGACGCGTCTCCACGTTCGAAGACCCCGTGGACGGCCAACGTTCGCTCGACTCGGTCGAGATCGAACGATCCCTGAGTCCGTCCGGGTCGGAGCTGGACCGCGTTTCGACCACAGAGCATTCTCGCCGCGGCAGCCTCGGCATTCAGGAAGTCAAAGCGGCCATGCACGCAACATTCACACTCGGGATTCGCAGCCGCCGACGTATCCATCGCCCGATGCTCATTCCTCCACAGGTCGAACGACCTCAACGTTCGATCGACGGCGGGGACTTCACCAACCATCAACTTGATTGCCTGAGAGACCTGGTGGGCCGCGACGATCGTGGTCGCACTTCCCAGCACCCCGGCGGTGTCACAGGTCGGCGTCGTTCCCGGTGCTGGTGGCTCGGAAAAAAGGCAGCGAAGACAAGGCGTGGCGTCCGCATCGGTCCAGCGGATTCGCGCCTTTTCGCCCGGTCCTGGGCGAGCGAGGATCGGCATCGTCATGCCCTCAGTCGCTACCGCCGCGCCGTAGATGTACGGGATGCCGTTCGCGACTGCGTAGTCGTTGAGAAGATATCTCGTCTCGAAGTTGTCCAATCCATCCAGCAGAAGATCGCAACCAGCCGCGAGATCTCCGATGGTGCCTGAATCGATGTCTTCGACGAATGCTCGGATCCGGACCGTGGAATTCGCCTGTCCCAACCGCAGTCTGGCGGCTTCCGCCTTCGGAACACCTCGCTCCGCATCCCGCTCGGTGAAGAGGGTCTGCCGCTGCAGATTCGTCGATTCGACCACGTCTCGATCCGCGATCACCAGCGTGCCCACACCCGCGCGGCACAGAAGGTCGGCGGCGACCGTCCCCAACGCACCACATCCTGCGATGAACACGGTCGAGTCCCGCAGCCGCTCCTGGCCGCGAACCCCGATTCCCGGAAGCAACGTCTGACGGTGATATCGATCGTCGGGAGACATGCTTGAAGCGTAGCGTCAAGACGGACGCAGGCCGTGGGAATCCACCATGAAAGAACTCCGCCTCGCACCATGCGAGACGGAGTTGATTCGTCTTCCGGTCGACCTTCGACCTCTGAATCGACCTGACGGGTCACCCGCCTGGGTTGGACCGCCAGGAATCGGCCGTGCCATCGAGCGCGAGATGGTCATCCGGAACGATCGCCGCACCGGCACCCTTGCTTGCCGGATACCACGGCGCGATCGCATCGATCGCAGCAAGCAATTCGTCGGTGGCGGCCGGATCAAGGTTCTGAGCCGCCTTCATCGCTCCGACGGAGATCCGGTGAAAGGCCGCCAACTGCCCGTGATACTTCTCCCGCGCCGCATCGTCTGCGGCGTCGGCAGGAGCCTTGACCCGCTGGGTCAGGAAATACCATGCGACGGTGTGCTGGAGCTTTCGGCCATGCTCCTCCTTGACCATCGCCCAGCGAGCGATGGTATTGAGGGAGGCGGCGTCGACCTTTTCGGCCAACGTCTCGATCTGTGCAGATGCCTTCTTCATGGTCATCGCGTCGAGCCGCATCCGCCCGACCTCCGCGTGGTCGTCGTAGATCCCACAGGGAATCTCACAGTGGGCCGGCAACGACGCTGCGACCGAAGCGCGGGCGGTCTGAATGATGCTCCGGACGTCCGGAGCGGCCGCATCAAGTACGTTGACGGCCAGCAAGCCGCCAGCGATGGTTCCGGCGACAATGCCGGCAAGGGTGGTGTTCTTCATGATCGGAATCTCCTCGAATGACTAGTGAAGATCAAGAGCCTAGCGGCGTGGGGCCGGATGAGTCGATGCACTCGCACCCGAATGCGGACCAGGGACGATCCGGCTGGGGAGAGAACCTCTCCGAGCGGCGGCGACGAAATGCGGTCGAACTCGTCGAGACGCGAGTCCGCGAAATCGAAACCCTGCTCTCGAAGTCGATTCCGGGAGCTGGTGTCCTGACCGGATCGGCAACCTGCGCCGAGGTCCGGCTGGCGGAGACTGACGCGGCGCATCGATACCTCCGAGTCGCCTTCATGGCCCGTCACGACGTGATCGACGAAGTCAGAGCAGCCTTGCTCCGAGGGAACTTTGAAGATGCGGCTCCGGGAAGTGATCTCTCGATCATCCGCATCGCCCATGCAAATGGACGCCGCCCTCACTATGTGGTCTGCGATGGAACGCGGGATCGACTCGATGGCCCGGATGCTCCACACCCGACAAGCCCCGAGGGAAGACAACTGCGAGCTGACCGCCTCCAGGCTGCGGTCAGACCACCGGTGTTCGTGATGAGCCGGACCCTCGACCTCCGAACCGAGCGTGGCTTGGAAACCGAAACCATCGAGGTGCAGATCACCGAAGACCGTGGATCAACGTGAACGTGCGGCCCCGCCTATGACGAGTCGCTTCGCGTTAATATCTGTATATGGATCAAGAAGAGCGACACGAGAGAACTCAGGAACCGGGTCCCAACGACGTGTCGATCGTGATGGCGGTCAAGGACAACCTCGAATGGACCCGCAAGGGCATCGAGTCCATCCGGGCGAACACCGACCATCGGTTCGAATTGATCACGGTCGACAACGGATCCCAGCCGGAAATGACCGAGTACCTCGCCGAAGCCTCTGACGTCTTCATCCGAAACGACGAAAACCTCGGGTGTTCCGCGGCTTGGAACCAGGGAATCCGCGCCTCCAGCATGCCTCTGGTGTGCATCGTGAACAACGACATCGAGGTCCCCTCCGGCTGGTTGGGACGTCTGGTCGACTTCCTTCGCGACAATGACTTCCTCATGGTCTCGCCATCCATTCGCGAGGGCCCCTTCGACTACGACCTCGACGCCTACAACGCTGAATTCTCGGAACGACTGGGCCATCGGATGTTTCCCTCGGAGATGCGAGGGATCGCCATGCTGTCCCGCCGTGACCTGTTTGATGAGATCGGTTTGTACGACGAGTCGTACAAGGTCGGCGGATACGAGGACGAGGACATGTTCATGACGATTCGAAGCGTCGGCGGCGATGTCGCCACGACCAGTTCGGTCCTGCTTCATCACTACGGAAGCAAGACGCTAAATGCAGAGAAGCAGTCCAACGCATTTGACTTCAGCGCCGCCAATCGCGCCCACTTCATGCAGAAGTGGCGTCGCCGCTACTTCTGGCGAAAATTCCATCGGACGCGGATAAAATGGCGACGGGCTTCGATCAGGCGTCGCTTCGATGCGACCTACTGATCTCGATCGCCCCATGATCTCTGCGGAATCGAAACGCTCAAATCAAAAAGACCACGAGCCGGATCTTGAGGAAGATCCGGCTCGCGGCGTGTTCAGTTGAGTTGGAAGATCAGCGATTTCGACCGAAGTGGGCGAACGCGCGGTTGGCTTCGGCCATGCGGTGCGTGTTC
Source organism: Phycisphaerales bacterium (assembly GCA_028823105.1). Lineage (GTDB taxonomy): Bacteria > Planctomycetota > Phycisphaerae > Phycisphaerales > SM1A02 > UBA12014. Next base: position 26,061 of record JAPKCC010000033.1, read on the forward strand.
TCGCGGGTCGTGACCGACTTGCCTTCGTTGTGAGCGGCGTCCCAGAGTTCCTTGGCAAGCCGCAGGTGAATGGGCTTGCCACGTTCCTCGCGGGCCGAGATGATGATCCAACGGAAGGTCAGTGACTGCTGGCGACGCCGGTTGAGCTGCATCGGCACCTGGTAGTTCGCACCACCGACCCGCTTCGAACGAACCTCGACCTGCGGCCGGACGTTGTCCAGCGCGAGATGGAAGACCTCGATGGCAGTTTCGGGGAGGTCCGGCGCCTTGCCGTCGTCGAGACGTTTCTGGATTTCGTCGAACGCGTTGTACACCACGCGGATCGCGGTGGACTTGTTGCCACCGTGCATCATGCAGTTGATGAAGCGAGAGAGCACGAGATCTCCGTAACGGGGATCCGGCTTCAGCTGAGCGTCTGACTTGGTGATTCGACCTGACATTGATTGGACTCCTTCCGGCTCGTCCGCTCCGATCCCTCTCATTCGAGGGTTCGAAACCTTCGTTCATCGCAACCTGGGACTTGGTGATTCCCGGGGTCTCGGGGGTCGCGATTACTTGCCGAAAACTTGTTGTTGATCCGTCGTTCGCGGCGACCTTCGCTGCGATCCGTCGAATACGGGGGGTGGGACCGGACGGCCCCGTTGATTCACTTCTTGCCGCGCTTCACGCCGTACTTCGATCGACCTTGCTGGCGTCCATCGACGCCAAGGCAGTCGAGGGATCCGCGGACGACGTGATACCGGACACCGGGAAGGTCACGGACTCGACCACCACGCACGAGCACGATGGAATGTTCCTGGAGGTTATGTCCTTCGCCCCCGATGTATGCCGTGACTTCCTTGCCGTTCGAGAGTCGAACACGAGCCACCTTGCGAAGCGCCGAGTTGGGCTTCTTGGGAGTGACGGTTCGGACCTGAAGACACACACCGCGTCGCTGAGGACAGGCGTCAAGGTCCCTGACCTTCGATTTGGCGGGCTGGTGGCGACGGGGTTTGCGGACGAGCTGGTTAATAGTCGGCATGCGGGGTCTCTGTCGGTCGATCGATCACGAGGCTCGGAAAATGAGCAGCGAGCCGAGAAGGATACCGAGACCCTGCCGAGAGGGCAAGGCTGAAGCCCCCCCGAACGCCCGGGGTCATTCGAGGCCGAAAACCTATGCTTCTAGGCCACCGTCCCGCCCACGCTGCGGATTCCGTCCTTGACAAGTTCGTCACATCGCTCATTGCCCAGATGCCCCGTATGCCCACGCACCCACGTGAAAGTAAGGTCGATCTCCTGGGAGAGCGCATCCATTTCTTTCCAGAGATCAACGTTGAGCACCGGTTTGGCGGGTTTTCCAGCCTTCATCCAGCCTCGTTTCTTCCATCCCGGCATCCATTCCTGGAGCCCCTGAAGCACGTACTTACTGTCTGCGATGAGTTCCAAGCCGGGCTTGACCCCGCCAGAAACCGCCAACGCGGCCTCAAAACCGCGAATTACCGCCGTCATCTCCATCCGATTATTGGTGGAATTGGCCTCTCCCCCGAATCGTTCGCTCATCTGGCCGTCCCCCGACGCCAGAATGAAGGCCCAACCTCCGTGCCCTGGGTTCGGCGACGCACCACCATCTGTGAACAGCTTGAAAGTGGGTTTTGACATGAACTCTCCGGTTCCGAGACACACGAATCCTTGACACCCCATCGGGCTCGACGTACCTTACCCAATTCTCGCTTTCAGACCGCTTTGCAGTAACGAGAAGCCCGATTTTGCATGTCAGCATGATCGAGCCCCTCAGGAAACTCGCCGATGTCCATCCCAGCATTCAGACAATCCCCCGGTCGTACCCGTCGTCGTCGCGCCCATGATGCGATTGAGCCGACCCACACTGTCCTTTGTGCGAATTGCGGCGCCGCCAAGCGGCCGCACCATGCGTGCCGAGAGTGCGGCTACGTTCGTCCCGGCCTTCAGGTCAAGGCCACCAAGCCGTCGTCCTGACCGAATCCGGACGCCTCCTCCACTTCCTCTAACGTTCGGAACGGATACGCTGCTCCTATGCGGATAGGCGTCGATGTGACGGGCGGTGACAACGCCCCCCACGAAATTCTCAAGGGTTGCTTCGAGGCGCTTGATCGCCTCGAACCCACCGACCGACTCGTGCTCGCCGGCGATGAGGCGGCGATCAGTGAAGCGCTGGTCGAGCGTGGCGTCAACGACGATCGAATCGAGATCCTCCCCTGCGAGGAAACCATCGGCATGAACGAATCGCCGGTGGAAGCGGTTCGAACCAAACGAAAAAGCGCGATCGCCCTTCTTTCGAGATTGGGCGGACCCAAAGGTGGAGACGATCGTCTCGACTGCTGGCTCTCTGCAGGTAACACCGGTGCCTGCGTCACCGCTGCGCAGATGAACATGCGACGGCTTCGCAATGTGCATCGACCAGGCATCGCCGTGACGGTTCCGACCTTCAGCGGGCCGATCGTCCTTCTCGACGTCGGCGCCAACATCGAGCCGAAGCCCCACCACCTCGCCCAGTACGGCGTGATGGGTTCCATCTACGCCCAGCGAATCCTCGGAATCGACTCCCCACGAGTTGGCCTGATGAACGTCGGCGGCGAGGAAGCCAAGGGCACCGCCGACCTCAAGTTTGCTCGGGACATGCTCCGCGATGCGGACGCGACCAATTTCATTGGCTACGTCGAGGGCCGTGGTGTCTTCGATGGCGAAGCCGACGTGGTTGTGACCGACGGAATCGTCGGAAACGTGATGATCAAACTGGCCGAAGGCCTGTCCGCCGGAATCTTCAAGGCGATCGCCAGCGAGGTGTTCGAGATTGATCCCGAACTCGCCATGCGGTTCGAACCCGTGGTCAAGAGCCTCTACCGCAAGCATGACTACCACGAATACGGCGGCGCTCCGCTGCTCGGGGTCAACGGGGTCTGCATGATCGTGCACGGCTCGGCGGTCGGCCGAACCATCACCAACGCCATTCTTCGAGGCCGAGAATTCGTGCTGAGCGGGGTCAACGAAGCGATCACCGAGGCGCTCGCAACCGTGGGCCAGGCACCGATCCGCCACGATTCCGGGAAAGAAATCGAGACATGAATCATGCCGCCCTGACCGCGGGATTCGCCCGCGGCGTCCGAATCGCGGGAACTGGCTCGGCGGTACCCGACGGAATTCTGACCAACGAAGATCTCGCTCGCATGGTGGATACCAGCGACGAGTGGATCCAACAACGAACCGGAATCAAGGAACGTCGGATCTGCGACAAACCTCGAGAGGGAACGCTGACCCTCTCCCGGCTCGCGGTCCAACGAGCGCTGGAGGACGCCGGAGTCGACGGCTCCAGTCTCGACCTCGTCATCGTCGCTTCGGTGACCGGCGAAATGTCTTGCCCGTCCCTCGCCTGCCGAATCGCCGGCGAGATCGGCGCCACGCCCGCAGGTGCCTTCGACGTTGTGGCCGCGTGCAGCGGCTTCGTCTACGCCATGAATCTTGCGGACAGCCTGATCAGGGTCGGACGCGCCGACCGGATCGCGATCGTGGGCTGCGACTGCATGAGTTCGATCATCGATTACGACGATCGTTCGGTGTCGATCCTGTTCGGGGATGCTGCGGGATCGGCGATCCTCGAGGCAGATGACGATCCCACCAAGGGCTCGATCTACCAGACCATGGAAGCCGACGGCAGCGGCTGGAAGGCGCTCTATATTCCGCGAAGGGAATATGAGGTTGCCCCCGGTGATGAAGACAACCCCATCAAACTCGGCTGCCTGCGAATGAACGGCCGCGAGGTCTACAAGTTTGCGGTCACCCGCTTCCAGAGGGCGATCAAGGACGCGCTCGAGAAGTCCGGCCTCGCTCCCGACGAGGTCGGCGCGTACATCTGTCACCAGTCCAACGCCCGAATCATCGAGAGTGCCGTCGAGAAGCTCGGACTCCCCAGCGAAAAAGTCTTCGTAAACATCGACAAGTTCGGAAACAGCTCCGCCGGATCCGTCGGACTGTGCCTCGACCAGATGCGAAAATCCGGTCGAATCGACGAAACGAAACCCACCATGCTGGTCGCCTTCGGCGGCGGCATGACCTGGGCGAGTTCGGTCTGGCGACACTGACCCACCGCCGGCCTCGGCCCTTTGGTCAGACCAGGCAGGATCGATCGCGAGCGACGGGTACGAGAACTTGCGGGTCGATCTGGACTTGAACAGCCGATGTCTCTCTTGAATCACCGTGACCGTTGATTCTGGCAAAGACCAATGGAGATCTCCGTCATGCACAAGCCGAACGTCGTCCTGCTCTGTCCCGGACAAGGCGCTCAGATCGTCGGCATGGGCCGAGGGTGGATGGAAGCCCATCCCGCCGCCGCCCAGACCTTTGCCGCCGCGGATGAAGTCGTCGATCTCGGCGGCATCGGAACGCTGACGAATCTCTGCTTCGATGGGCCGGCCGATTCCTTGAATCGGACCGATGTCAGCCAGCCCGCCCTCTTCACGGCTGCAGTCGCCAGTTATCAAGGTCTCCTCGATCGCTGGGGTGGTGCCGACCTCTTCGCCACCCTTGGACTTTCGCTCGGCGAGTACACCGCCCTGCATCTGGCGGGCGCCTTCGGATTTCGGGACGGCCTGAAGCTTGTCGCGACCCGCGGACGCCTCATGCAGGACGCCGCGGAGGCCTCGGACGGTGGCATGGTCGCCCTCATCGGGGCGGACGAAGACCAAGCCAACGAGGTCTGTGACGCCGCCCGAGGCGACGATGTGCTGGTCCCCGCGAATTTCAATGCCACCGGCCAAATCGTGATTTCCGGGTCCAGATCCGCCTGTGAGCGGGCCGTGACGGCCGCCGGCGAAATGCGACTTCGCGCGACGTCCCTGGCCGTTGCCGGAGCCTTCCACAGCCCCTTAATGGCCCCTGCGGCCGAAGGAATGGCGAAAGCGCTCGAGGAAGTGGACTTCCAACCGCTCTCCACGATCGTCTACTCAAATGTCACCGGAAAGCCCCATGATCCAGACAATTCGGAACTTCTCAAGACTCGATTGATCGAACAACTGACGACCCCGGTACGATGGTCGTCGAACTGTTTGGATCTCGCCCACACGATCTCGGAGACTCCGGAGTCGGAACGGCCACAGATTCATGAACTCGCCCCCGGCAAGGTGCTCAAGGGGCTTTTCCGCCGAATCAACAAAACCGTGGAGGTCACGAGCCATGACCAACCGGATCTCTCGCCCAACCACTCGAATGTTTCGTGATCTCGCCGGCCTGACCACGCTGACCGCCGTGTCGCTTGGTCTCGTGGCCTGCGGCTCCGAGCCCGCACCGCCGCCAGCCGCCCCCGTGGCGAAGCGAGCGCCCGCACCGCCGCCGCCGCCGCCGGCACCGACGGTGACGCCGATCGCCGACTTGATGGCGACGTATGACATCGATCCGCGCGTCAACCTTTCCGAGGATCTGGCACCGGACAACGACGAGGGACGGATCGCCGTCCTGAGGTTCTTCGACGCGTTCGCTCGCGGCGATTCTGGCCGACTCGATGGCATGCTCTCCGGCATGGACGCGCTTCTTCTCGAAGAGATGACCGCGTCCGGCGACTGGAAAGCCGCCACCTCCAACATCATTGGTATCGACGTCCGAACCGGGACTCACCCGGTCGTCGGCGATTGCGCCCTTGCGGTCTTCATGGTCGACAACCAGTTTGAACCGCAACTGTGGGCCTATGAGGTCACCGGTAATCCCGCGGCGGATGGCGCCGAGTTCGATGCACAGCCCTCACCCCCGAACATGATGGATCGACTGAGCGGAAACGACTGGATCACCGCATGGTTCGACATCCTCGGCGAAGAGATGGCCAGGGCGACCGCGCCGGACGAGATCGTGGAGATTCCCACCCAGGACTTCACCGAAGAAGAGTCCGGCAGCAGTTCCATGGGATCACCAGCCGGTGGCCCCGGCGGTGGCGGCAACGCTCCCGGGAAGCGAAAACGCCCCAAGGGTCCGAAGATCGACCCGAACCCGGGTTTCGCACCGAGTGGGAACTGAGCGACCTCAGCCGCTGAAAACTGACCGATAGACCGAAACGCGACCTC
>JAPKCC010000034.1 GCA_028823105.1 Phycisphaerales bacterium
TCGTCGAAGGCGCTGGCCACGCCCTTCGCCGCGAGGAGATCAAGGGCGAGACCGCCTGACCCCGGAGCCTGGATCTTCGCGCCGAACGTCGTCTGAATGAGGTCCCGCATCGCGGTGACCACCTTGTCGCTGGTCGCGGGCGCGAGGATCGTCCCCGTCCCCAGATCCCAGAGCATCGGCACGAGTTTGCTGTTGCGATACCGGCCGTCGGCGACTTCCTCCAACCAACGACGCTCTGCCGCGTCCTTCGCTTCACGCTTGGCATTGCGCCCAAGCGGTCTGGCCGGCAGACCAACGTCGGCATCCGTTCCGACGCGGTCTGCGAACGACTTCCGAAGCACCGTCTGCTCCTGAGCCAGGTAGGCGGCTTTGATCTCACTTGGCACGCGGACCGAGTCCATCCGCATGGCGACGTGCAGTCGACCGTCGAAGACACATCGATCCCATGAGAAGTCGTGGTCAAGAATATGCTCGCCCCCGGTCCAGCCGGTCTCGACATCGATGGGTACGCCGACGGTCGGCGTCAACCGTCCGGCCTTCAACGCACCGAGTAGCGTCTCATCAACTCGGGCTGGGGCGTCGCCGCCGACTCGGAAACGGGCATAGGTCACGGATCCTCTGGTAAATGGCATGCGGACAGTTTCCGGCCTCGAGGCCCGGTGGCTGCGCTTTTGGCAGGTTGTGCACGAAGATCGCCCCAAGGCCTCGATGGCAAGGCGGGATCACCAGACCACGGTGGCGCCCCGATCGAGGGTGTCAGGGTTCCGGGGGGGATCTGCTCGGGATCGTCCCTGCGAGGCCCGAAGACTCAACCGCCGGCGGCTGCTTCGTCCTTCGCTTCCCGTCGGACCACGACCTTCGTGCCGTCAGGCTTGACGTCGACGCCGAACCCGAGTTGCACCAAGTGCTCCATCGGACCGTGCGGCTTCGCCTTCTCTTCGTCAAGTCGCTTCGCGGCACGCGGGTTGGTATACGAGTTGAAGACCATTGCCTTGATGTTGGCCCAGATCCCCCGGACCCCGCTGAAGGTAAAATCAACGGCGGTGGGCTCATATCCACAGTGAACCATGCAGTTCTGGCACTTCGGATTGCCGCTGGCAACGCCGTACCGATCCCACTCGGTGTCCTCGATGAGCTCCTGGAACGTGTCGACATATCCCTCCTGCAGGAGGTAGCAGGGTTTCTGCCAGCCGAACATGTTGTAGGTGGGGTTTCCCCAGGGCGTGCACTCGAAGTCACGGGTGCCCATCAGGAACTCAAGAAAGAGGGGCGACTGATTGAACTGCCAACCTTTCTTCCGATTCGAAAGGATCATCTCGAAGAGTTCACTGGTGTTCTTGCGATGGAGAAAACCGGTCTGGTCGGGCGCCTTGTCGTAGGCATATCCCGGACTGATCATCATTCCTTCGACCCCGACCTCCATCATCTCGTCGAAGAAACCGCGGACCGAATTGGGATCGGCTCCTTCGAAGAGGGTCGTGTTGGTGGTGACCCGGAATCCACGATCGACCGCGAGCCGGATGCCGGCAATCGCCTTCTCATACGTGCCTTCCCGGCACACCGCAAAATCGTGATTCTCTTCCAGGCCATCCATGTGAACGCTAAAAGAGAGGTACTTCGTGGGCTTGAACCAACCCGCCTCGAGCTTCTCTTTGAGAAGAACCGCGTTGGTACAGAGGTAGATGTACTTCTTCCGCTTCACCAGTTCTTCGACCAGCTCTTGAATGTCCGGATGAAGCAAAGGTTCGCCACCGGGAATCGAGACCATCGGCGCACCGCACTCCTCGACGGCCTGAAGACAGTCCTGGACACTGACGTTCCGCTTCAGAATGTGGGCGGGATATTGAATCTTGCCACAGCCCGCGCAGGCGAGATTGCATCGAAACAACGGCTCGAGCATCAGGACCAGTGGATACCGCCGCCGTCCCCGCAACCGCTGGCCGACCACGTAACTCGCCACCGTCCACATTTGAGAAACCGGAACTGGCATATCGACTTCTTCTCCTGGACCCCTATCCACTGGTCGATTCGATCGACCAGTGGGGATTGATCGTGAATTCGGCGATGGTAGCAAAGGCCACCATTGGTGGATCCGGAGCGAGCACTCGAACCGAGAGGCTTCTGGCGGGTTCGAACGAGAAAATCAGGAATTGCGCGACCCTAGAGAAGGCGACCCCCGTACCCCATGCTCCATGACCGCGTTGCAGCTCCAACTCAGCCTCTCGATGCCGACGACCGAGATGCTCGAAATCGTTGCTCGAATGGCCCCAAAGGCCCTTCGAGGTCGTCTTTCGGGTAGGGTCTCCCGCCGGAGATCCTCGGTGCAGCATCAAGATCAGGCCCGCCAACAAGAAGCCGCGCCCGCGGCAGTCCACGCCGGAAAAACCGACGAGGAACTTCTGGTGGCCTATCGAGAAGGCGACCGAGTCGCGTTCGCCACGCTCGTCGAGCGATACCGAGCCGACCTCGTCCGGTTCCTTCATCGCTTTCTCAGCTCTCGAGCCGCCGCGGAAGACGTCTTCCAGGACGCCTTCCTTCAGGTCCACCTCGCGGCCGATTCATTCGATGCGGACCGACGATTCAAACCCTGGCTCTACACCATCGCGGCCAACAAGGCTCGTGACTTCCATCGCAAGCGGAAGCGTCGCGCGGCCGCCAGCCTCTCGGCTCCGGTCGGCTCGGCAGATGGCCGGGAGACCTCCCTCGTCGACCTCCTCGAAGGTCCCTCCGAAGGGGTCGATTCCGGCCTTCTTGAGTCGGAACGACAGCAACTCGTGAAAGAAGTCGTCGACAACATGCCGGCGCACTATCGCGAGATTCTCCTGCTCAGCTACTTTCAGAAGCTCAGCTACAACCAGATCGCGGACTCGCTCCAGATTCCTCTGGGCACCGTGAAGAGCCGACTCCACGCATCGGTCGCCAATTTCGCCGACGCCTGGAAGACCACGCTGGATCGCCAGAATCAGCGGGCTCGAGACCAGACCAACTGACCAAACTCCGTCGGCACGCCGTGCCGTTGTTTTTTTAACGCCGCGTTTCGGAATCGCCCTCCATGGAAGACCTCAGTGACATCGGCTCAGAATCAGGAAACGTCGCCGGCGATTCCTCCGAGCCTCGTCTCGTCGACACCGGAACGCCGCGAGTCACATCGCTCTCCGAAGCCGACAAGGAGGCCGTCGACCGGCTCTTCCAAGACGGACTCGAGCATGCACAGACCAAAGATCTGGACGATCGCGAAACCGCGGTCCTCCAGATTCTTGCCAATCTGGAGCAATACCCCGCTGAGTCGAGTACCGACGAACTCGTCGATGCGACGTTGGCGGGCATCGACCGATACGAAGCCGGGCGCGAAGATCGTTTCTCCGTGGCCTCGGACCAACGATCCCCAGGCCGATCGATCCGCCTGCCCGACTTCTTCGCCACGGCCGCCGCGTTGTTTCTCGCCGTCGGCATCGGCGTGCCGTTGTTTCAGAGCGTCCAGTCCAACGAACGGATCACGATGTCGCAGCACCGGCTGGGCACCGTCGGATCCGCCATTGCTGGATTCTCAATCGACCGGGGTGGCGCGCTCCCGCTGTCCGGATCCGACGATCAGCGGGAGACTCCCCTGCACCGCCAGGTCTACTCCCAGAACCTGTCGGAACTGATCGAAGGTGATCGGTGCGGCTTCAGCAGCCTGTTCGCCGGCAGCGAAGCCGAGGCGACACCCATGGTGGGGTATCGAGTATTCGCCAACCGGAAGACCTTCAACTACGCACAATTCGGCCCGGACGACGTGCTGCTCAGCGATCCGAACCCCGTCCTCGAGTCTTTCCGAGTTCACGGTCGGCGGGCAGGCTCAATGAGCGGCGCCGCCATGCACGACGAAGAAGGTCTGGTGGTCTTCCGCTTCGATGGCTCGACCCCCTTTATCGTCCAGCCTGTCGTCTTTCACGACGGCCAGAAGGCTGATTCCGAGTCGTCGCCACGGATGGACCTGATCTGGGTCTCCGATGGATACCGGCATGGAGATCAGGACGGGATTGGTTGGCCCAATACCGACTCCGACGATGTCCTCGCTCACTGAATCCAAGAAAACGACATACAAGTCGTTTTATCTGGCCTTGAAGAAATCCGGATTTTTTCCAAAAGTCCGCATACATCAGCCCTGAGGCCCTAGGCGCAGCCATCGAGATGACGTTACAATCCTCGATTCGACCAGTGTTCCACCAATACTTCCTGTCCTCAAGACGGTGCTGCATGCCTAAGAGTAAGTCCCATAAAGGTCTGCTGAAGCGGATCAAGATCACCAAGTCGGGCAAGGTGCGGTTCCGCCGCCCCCACAGCCGACACCTCAAGAGCAACAAGACCGGTGAGCAGGTTCGAGGCTATCGCAAGGCGCGATTCGCTCGAGCCGGCGACATGGGCCGACTTGGGAAGTTGCTATTCAGACCACTTCGATCCCAGGAGAAGTCGATCGCTGACGCCGCACGTGCGGCGAAGACCTCCAGCGAGGACTGATCAGGATCGTTGCGTCGTTCGTCTCGCCTTCTCATCGTCGTTGTTCGACTTTGGGAAATTCCATCCCCAACCAGGATTCGCCCGTCGGGCCTGAAGTGTCTCCCTTGGAGACCCCCGCCGAGGCAGTTTGGAGAGAGCCATGCCACGAGTTCGCAAAGGTGCGGCCCGTACCAAGGCAAGACGTCGAGTACTGCGGAAAGCCCGCGGTTACTTCGGAACTAAAAGCCGTCACAAGCAGCAGGCGAAGGTCGCGCTCATGCGAGCCGGTCGTTTCGCGTTCCGAGATCGCCGAGCGCGAAAGCGTGATTATCGCCGCCTCTGGATCACCCGAATCACGGCAGGCTGCCGGATGCGGGGCACCAGATACAGCGTCTTCATGAACGGGCTTCAGCGAGCAGGAATCCTGCTGAACCGGAAGATGTTGAGCCAGATCGCGATCGAGGATCCGTCGACCTTTGACGCCCTCGTCGAGACTGCCAACGCCAACGCAGCCGCCAACGCGGCTTGATCGCCTTCACTCGATCGGCCCCGCCTTTGGCGGACCGATCGCCTGCGGATCCCACCACAGTGTCAGTGTGGGTTCGTGACACATACACGCCACACTCGCCGCGTCACCACGGCGAGAATGGCTGGTCGAGGACTAAACTGGATGACCACCCGAACCATCCGCGACTTCGGCAAGAGGCAGGACGGCCTGCGTATCCCAGATCTCGTAAGAGTTCAGAGGGATGCCTATGACCGTTTCCTTCAGCTTGAAATTGATCCCGACAAGCGATCCCGGGCCTTCGGCCTTGAGGGATTGCTGAGCGAGGTCTTCCCGATCGAGAGCTACGACGGCTCGATGCGACTCGAGTACGTCAACTACTCGATCGACGAGCCCCGATACACCCCCGACGAATGCCGGGAACTGCGACTGACCTACGGAATGCCATTCCGAGTTCGAGTCCGTTTCCATCGCGACGGTGTGGCGGAGACTCCCGAAGAGGACATCTACCTCGGCGAGATCCCAATCATGGCCGGCGTCCGACTCCCTTGGGAGACGGCCCGAGCGAGTAACTTCTCCGGCGGTGGCGAGTTCATCGTCAACGGTTCAGAGCGAGTTATCGTGAGCCAGTTGCATCGCTCCCCCGGCGTGGACTTTTCCATCGCTTCGAGCTTCGGCGACCGCCCGCTTCACAGCGCACGGATCATCCCGGAGCGAGGATCCTGGATCGAACTAGAAGTGACGAAGAAGGACGTTCTGGCGATGCGTATCGACCAGTCGACCAAGCTCGCCGCGACCACGTTCCTTCGGGCCCTCAGCGAGGAATTCTCCTCGACCGATCAGCTCCTCGGACTCTTCTATGACGTCAAGGACGTCAAGGTCGAGAAAATCCTCCCCGAGCACTACTCGGCAGAGATGATCGTCGACACCGACACGGGCGAAGAGATCTGCTCCGTCGGCCGGATGATCGGTGACGCCATCGAGGACATCCAGGCTTCCGGCCTCAAGTCCATCAAGGTCATCACCGACGCCGCCGATCCCCTGATCCTCAACACGCTTGCGGAAGAACGCCTCGACTTCCTCGCCGAAGTCACCGAACACGAAGCAGCCCTTCTGAAGATCTACGGACGACTTCGTCCCGGCAACCCGCCACAGCTCGACAAGGCGAAGACCCTGTTCGTCGAGAAGTTCTTCGACGACAACCGCTACCGTCTTGGTCGTGTCGGACGATTCCGCATCAACCGGAAGTTCGAAGACGACAAGATCTACAAGGTTCGCGAAGAGTCCGAGCAGTACCTCTACGCCGAGGACTTCCTCGCGGTGGTCCGGTACATCATGGACCTTCGCGCCAAGCGATCGCGAGCCCACGTCGATGACATCGATCACTTGGGCAACCGACGCCTTCGGACCTTGGACGAACTCGCGGTCGAGGAAATGCGGAAGGGCTTCCTGAAACTCCGCCGCACCGTCCAGGAGCGAATGAGTGTCAAGGACCCGGATGAACTGAGCCGCGTCAGCGATCTCGTGAACTCGAAGAGCATCTCGAGCGCGATCGACTTCTTCTTTGGTCGATCCGAACTCTCTCAGGTCGTCGACCAGACGAACCCCCTCTCGATGCTCGTCCATGAGCGTCGACTCTCGGCACTGGGACCCGGCGGACTCAACCGCAAGCGGGCCGGCTTTGAGGTTCGCGACGTCCACATCTCGCACTATGGACGGATCTGTCCGATCGAGACGCCGGAAGGCACGAACATCGGCCTGATCGCGTCGTTGGGCATCTACTCCGAGATCGACGACTACGGCTTCCTCAAGACGCCCTATCGCAAGGTCAAGGGTGGCAAGGTCACCAACACCGTCGACCTGCTCCGAGCCGACGAGGAACTGCAGCGGGTACTCGCGACAAGTGACGCGATTGACTCCAATGGCCGCCTGATGGAAGGCAACATCCTGGCCCGCAAGGACGGCGATCTGTTGCTCGTCGATGCGGGAGAGGTCGAATACGTCGATATCTCACCGAAGCAGATCGTCGGCATCTCCGCCTCCCTGATCCCCTTCCTCGAACATGACGATGCCAACCGGGCGTTGATGGGTTCGAACATGCAGCGGCAGGCCGTGCCGCTGATCAAGGTCGACCCCCCTCTGGTCTCGACCGGTATGGAAAGTGAGATCGGGCCCTATTCGGGCATGATCGTCACCGCCCGTCGCGCCGGCGAAGTGACCTTCATCGATTCGTCGAAGATCGTCATCGACAACGCAGATGAGTACGAACTCCGCAAGTTCCGTGGCCTCAACGAACGAACCTGCCAGAACCAGAAGCCGGTGGTCCGCATCGGTCAGAAGGTCGAAGCCGGTCAGATCCTGGCCGACGGTGCATCGACAGAGATGGGCCAGCTCGCGATCGGACGAAACGCGCTCGTCGCGTTTAACACCTTCGACGGCTACAACTTCGAGGATGCGATCGTCATCAGCGAACGCCTCGTTAAGGACGACGCGTTCACCTCGATCCACATCGACTCCTTCGAAGTGGAGATCCGCGAGACCAAGCTCGGCCGCGAGGAGTTCACGGCGGACATTCCGAATGTCTCCGAGAAAATGCTTCAAAACCTCGACGACGTGGGAATCATCCGAATGGGCGCCCGCGTCGGCCCCGGAGACATCCTGGTCGGCAAGGTCAGCCCGAAGAGCAAGTCCGAACTGAGCCCGGAAGAGAAACTCCTCCATGCGATCTTCGGACGTGCAGGCGAGGACGTGAAGAACGATTCGCTCGAAGTCCCCGCCGGCACCGCCGGAGTGGTCATCGGTACGCGTCACTTCAGTCGTCGAATGCACCTCAACGATGACCAGAAGAAGCAGCTGTCCAAGGACATGCAGTCCTACGAGGAGCTGATGAACCAGAAGGCCATCAACCTCTTCCGAGAGATGGTCGCCAAGATCAACGGCATGACCGAATCAGAGATGATCGACCCCTCGACCCGTCAGAAGGTTGGTGCGAGCGACATCCCCGAAGTCATCATGGAACAGCTGGAGAACTTCAACGACAAGTGGATCAAGGGCTCCAAGGACGCCCGAGTGACCGCCATCGCTGAGAAGAACCGGTTCTGGCCCCGCATCGAAGGAATCGAGAAGGAGAAGCAACGTCGACTCGCGCACATGAAGCGTGGTGACGAGCTTGCCTCCGGTGTGCTCGAAATGGTGAAGGTCTACGTCGCGACCAAGCGACACCTCTCCGTTGGTGACAAGATGGCCGGCCGTCACGGAAACAAGGGCGTCATTGCCCGAATCGTGGCCGAAGAGGATATGCCGTTCCTCGAGGACGGAACGCCCGTCGACCTTCTGCTCAATCCCCTCGGCGTGCCGAGTCGGATGAACGTGGGTCAGATTCTCGAGACTCACCTCGGGTGGGCGGCCGCGGTGCTTGGCTTCCAGGCGATCACCCCCGTCTTCGACGGTGCGACCGAAGAGGAAATCTTCGGTTCGGTTCGTGAAGCCAACGACCACGTGAAGAACAAGATCGATGCCTTCGAGATGACCGGCAAGAACCCTGGCCACCACCGGGAACTCCTCGCCAACATGCCGGTCGACGGCAAGATCCAGCTTCATGACGGCCGCAGTGGCGAGCCGTTCAAGGAGCGGACCACGGTCGGCTACATGTACATGCTCAAACTCCACCATCTGGTGGATGACAAGATCCACGCTCGCTCGACGGGCCCCTACTCGCTCATCACGCAGCAGCCGCTCGGCGGCAAGGCTCGTACCGGCGGGCAGCGGTTCGGAGAAATGGAAGTCTGGGGTCTGGAAGCGTATGGCGCCGCCTACGTCCTTCAGGAACTCCTGACCGTCAAGAGCGACGACGTCGAAGGCCGAACGAAGATCTACGACTCGATGGTGAAGGGCACGAACACCCTGCAAGCCGGAATGCCGGTGGTGTTCGACGTTCTCTGCCACGAGATCAAGGGTCTCGGCATGAATATCTCTCTGGAGAAGGAACAGGAGGAGACGGGCTCGGTCCTTTGACCTTGTCCGCGCTCTGATCGTCCCTTTCTTCGAATTGCAGCAAATCCGCCCGCGGGAGTACGACCGAAATGTCTGAAAACGTCTTTGATCGCGTCAACGACTACGGCTCGGTGAAAATCCAACTCGCCAGCCCCAATGACATCCGTAGCTGGAGTTTCGGAGAGGTCAAGAGGCCCGAGACCATCAACTACCGAACCTACCGTCCCGAAAAGGACGGCTTGTTCTGCGAACGCATCTTCGGTCCCGAACGGGACTACGAATGCGCGTGCGGCAAGTACAAGGGCACGAAGTACAAGGGCATCATCTGCGACCGTTGCGGCGTGAAGGTGACCCACTCTCGTGTTCGTCGGAAGCGGATGGGCCACATCAATCTGGCGGCCCCCATCGTCCACATCTGGTTCTTCAAGGCCATGCCTTCCCGGCTCGGGAACCTGCTGGAAATGAAGACGGGTGATCTCGAAAAGATCATCTACTTCCAAGACTACGTGGTCACCGACGCCGGTGACACCGAGCTGACCACCCGACAGGTCCTCACCGAGGACGAATATCGCGAAGCCCGCGAGAAGTTCGGAGCCAGCGCCTTCACCGCCATGATGGGCGCGGAAGCGGTTCGAGAACTGCTCGACCAACTCGACCTCACCGAACTGGCCTTCGAACTCCGAGATGGCCTCAACAACACGCGAAGCAAGCAGAAGAAGAAGGACCTTTCCAAGCGGCTGAAGCTCGTGGAACAGATCCGCGGCTCCGAGAACGATCCGACTTGGATGGTCCTTGATGTGGTTCCGGTCATCCCGCCGGATCTTCGCCCCTTGGTCCTCCTTGAAAGCGGAAACTTCGCCACCAGCGATCTCAACGATCTCTACCGGCGGATCATCAACCGAAACAACCGTCTCAAGAAGCTGATGGACCTCAACGCCCCCGAGGTCATCATCCGTAACGAGAAGCGGATGCTGCAGCAGGCCGTCGACGCGCTGTTCGACAACGGTCGCTGTCGCCGCCCCGTCCTGGGATCATCCAACCGCCCCCTCAAGTCGATCACCGACATGATCAAGGGCAAGCAGGGTCGCTTCCGCGAGAACCTGCTGGGCAAGCGGGTCGATTACTCCGCGCGTTCCGTGATCGTCGTGGGACCCGAACTGAAGCTCTGGCAATGCGGCCTTCCCAAGAAGATCGCGCTCGAACTCTTCCAGCCCTTCATCATCCGCAAGCTCAAGCAACACGGGTACGCGGATACGATCAAGAGCGCGAAGCGCATGCTCGAACGCCGTGACCCAGAAGTCTGGGACATTCTCGAGCAGGTCATCCGCAATCACCCCGTGCTTCTGAACCGCGCCCCCACCCTTCACCGTATGGGTATCCAGGCCTTCGAGCCGGTACTGGTCGAAGGTAACGCGATCAAGATCCATCCCCTCGTCTGCACCGGCTACAACGCCGACTTCGACGGCGACCAGATGGCGGTCCATCTTCCGCTCTCGCTCGAGGCCCAGATCGAAGCCCACGTGCTGATGCTTTCGCTGCACAACGTCTTCAGCCCGGCCAACGGAAACCCCATCGTGAGTCCCTCGCAGGACATCGTGATGGGTGTCGCCTTCCTCACCGAAGAGAACGGCGATGAATCGACGCGGGCACTCAAGGATCTCCAGGTCTTCAAGGACGAAATGGAGGCGATGCTCGCCTTCGAGTTCGGCCGGATCCGGATCCACGAGCACATCCAAGTCCGACTGAAGGACTTCGTGAGCATGACCAACGCCGAAAAGGGCGAGGTCGAAGCGATGCCCAAGAACCGGCGCATTCGAACCACGGTCGGGCGGATCATCTTCAATGAGATCCTCCCCGAACGATCGAAGATGCCGTACTACAACTGCTTCCTCGGAAAGAAGGGTTGCGCCCGAGTCATCGACGAGACGTTCGAACGACTGGGCAAGGCTCCGACGATCGATCTTCTTGATGCGATGAAGGAAGTTGGTTTCAAGCACTCGACGACCTCCGGACTCTCCTTCGGGGTCAACGACCTTCGAATCCCGGTCGAGAAGGCCGCCCTTCTCGACGGTGCCCAGAAGATCGTGGACAAAATCGAGAAGCAGTACCAGAATGGTGCGATCACGGAACGAGAACGCCACAACGCCCTCCTCGACGTCTGGGCGACGTGCCGTAAGGATCTGACCGACAAGCTGATCCACGCCCTCAAGGAAGATCGCCGGGATCCGGTGACCCACGAGGAGACCTCCATCGACGACAAGGAGGGCAACCGCTATCTCAACCCCGTGTATCTCTTCATGAACTCGGGTGCTCGAGGTAACAACAGTCAGATGCAGCAGCTCGCCGGGATGCGAGGCCTGATGGCCAAGCCGAGTGGCGAAATCATCGAGACGCCAATCCGAGCGAACTTCCGCGAAGGCTTGAATGTGCTCGAGTATTTCTCGTCCACTCACGGTGCCCGAAAGGGACTGGCCGATACCGCACTCAAGACCGCGGACTCTGGCTACCTGACTCGAAAGCTCTGCGACGTGGCCCAGTCCGTGGTGATCCTCGAAGCCGACTGCGGCACCACCCAGGGCATCGCGAAGCGAGCCATCTTCAAGGGCGAAGAAGTAGACGTTCCGCTCGAGGACCAGATCATCGGCCGAACGAGCATGATGGACATCCGGGATCCCCTTCTCGACACGCTTATCGTGAAGAAGGACCACATCATCGACGACGCCGCGGCGAAGCGGATCGACGAACTCGGAATTCCCTCGGTCCACGTTCGAAGCCCGCTCACTTGCTTCACGCCTCGCGGCGTATGTGCGACCTGCTACGGACGCGACCTCTCGACCGGACAGCCCGTCGAACGAGGACTCGCGGTCGGAATCATCGCCGCTCAGTCGATCGGCGAGCCGGGCACCCAGCTCACCATGCGTACGTTCCATACCGGTGGTACGGCGACTCGTTCGCTTGCTGAGACGAGCTGGTCCGCCCCCGCGGGCGGCTTCATCAACCTCGTCGACTGCAACGCGGTCAACGTCACCGAAGATGACGGAACGGTCAGGCTCGTGGCACTCAAGCGAAATGGCGAAGTCCATCTCGTCGACGAGAAGGGCCGCGAGATCGACAAGTTCAAGGTCCCCTACGGTGCGACACTCCGTCACCCCGAAGGCGCGAAGGTCTCGAAGGGTGCGACGATCGTCGAGTGGAACCCCCACATGAGCCCGATCCTCGCGGAGAAGAGCGGTATTGTCCGGTTCGAGAACCTGGTCGAAGACCAGTCGTACAAGCGCGAAGAGACCAAGGCCGGCAAGGTCGAGCTGATCGTCACTTCGCATACGGGTGAGCGAACGCCTCAGATCAAGATCGTGGACACGGAAGACACCACGCTCGACTTCCACCATCTTCCCGCGAACGCTCGAATCGAAGTCGAGGACGGCGGCAACATCGTCATCGGACGAATGCTCGCTCGAGTTCCCAAGGGTGCAAGTCGTTCCGCCGACATCGTCGGTGGTCTCCCCCGCGTCACCGAGATCTTCGAAGCACGAATCCCCAAGGATCCTGCCGTCATGGCGGAGATTTCTGGACGTGTGGAACTGGATCCCGACAAGCGTAAGGGCAAGATGGCGATCCTCATCCATCCCGAAGGCGATCTCGATCCGGTCCCCCACTACGCACCTCAGGGCACCGCCCTCCTGGTGCATACCGGAGACCATGCGGAAGCCGGCGATCGTCTCACCGACGGACCGCTGGTGCCTGCCGACATCCTCAAGATCAAGGGCGAAGACGAACTTCATCTCTACATGCTGGACGAGGTGCAGAACGTGTACCGAGCCCAGGGCGTGCCGATCTCTGACAAGCACATCGAGGTGATCCTCCGTCAGATGCTCGGCAAGGTGAAGATCACCGAAACTGGCGACAGCGACCTCCTTCCAAACGACGTCGTCGATAAGTGGCAGCACCGAGAGTGGAACGAAAAGCTCAGCGGTATGCTCCGAATCGAAGATCCGGGTGACACCGATCTCCCGGTTGGAGCGATGGTGCTCAAGTCCGAGATCAAGGAAGCAAACGACAAGGCCAAGGAAGACGAGAAGGCGACCGCCAAGACCAAGAAGCCGAAGCCAGTGAAGGCACAACCGCTTCTCCTGGGCATCACCAAGGCGTCCCTCCAGGCCGAGTCGTTCCTTTCCGGAGCGAGTTTCCAGGAGACCACCAAGGTGCTCACCGAAGCCTCGCTCAGCGGCAAGGTCGACATGCTTCGCGGTCTCAAGGAGAACGTCCTGCTGGGCCATCTCATCCCGGCCGGTACCGGATTCCACGAGTACACCCGCATGCGGGTCAAGCGACTGGTGGACGAGCCGGAGGTCAACCTCGCCGCCGAGATGCAGATGCGGCAGGAAGCGGCTCGAGCCGCCGAAGAAGCGGGTGCCGAACGCCGCGACGCGGTAGTCGAGGTGCTCACCCCCGAGAAGCTGCAGGAGACCGGCGTCGAGAGCGAGTGATCCTCACCACCCACTTTCGTTGATCCACGCGGGGAACGACCGACCGGTCGTTCCCCGCGTTTTTCATGAGCCGTGAAGACTCGGTGAATCACGCCGGACGCCACCCGCGACCCGGTCGTCCCACGCCCGGATCCTTGAATTCGAGAACCGGGGCCCGGCTCGACCCGCATGGCCATCCGCGGACGCCGTGATTCGATCCGAGCCGGTTTCGGCTCGATGTCCATCGGTGCCTCGATCCCCCTCGTCCTTCCTGGCCGAGCGCCGTCGGACGATCTCACCGCTCGAGCATGAAATCCGCGACGAGCTCGTTGAACCCCGCGGGATTCTCGAGAAAGGCGAAGTGGTGCCCGCCTCTCTTCTCTTCGAAGATCTTGAGCTTCGACCCGGGAATCACCGAGTGAATCCATGCCTGACTTCGCCACGGGACCACGCTCTTGCGACCGGTGATGATCAGAGTGGGCAGGTCGATCCGGGGAATGAGGTCACGCCAGTCCTGAAGCGAGTGATTGAACAAGAGAGTCGCCGCATGAGCTCTGGGGAGTTTTAGATTCTCTGCCAGGATCCACTCGTGAACCTTCGGCTTCAACTGGTCGCTCAACATGTTCTCGATCATCGTCCTGGTGAATCCGATCGGATCCGGCGAGACGAGGGAATCGCAGGTCTCGATCAATGTCGACCACGGAAAGATCTCTCCAGCATCGACCGCCGACTCCGCGGACTCCGTGTCCTTGAGCGTCAACACCGAGGGCTCATCGTCGATGACCATCCGCGCCAACCGGTCGCCCCCGTAGAGATCCCAGTATCCCCACATGACCGAGGCGCCCATCGAATGCCCGAGGAGCGTGATCTCGTCGAGCCCTCGATGCTGGATGAACTCCCGGACATCCTGAGCCAGCCTGCTGATCCGGTAGCCGTACGCCGGCCGGCCGCTCTCCCCGTGACCCCGGTGATCGAGCGCGAGGCAGTGAAAGCGATCGCTCAATCCCGCGAACTGCTCCTTGAACATCGCCGCGGATTGCGACCAGCCCGGAAGCATCAGCAAGGCTGGACCGTCGCCCGACTCGAGCCAGGAGAGTTCGACGCCGTCACTCGTACGAAAGGTGCTTCGAGCAGGATGGTTCACCGATCTCTCCGAGAAAGCAGTCGCGGGTCGACGACCTCAGCCGCCCACGACCAGATCAGGCTCCGCCCCGAGAACGTCCCGGAGCATTGTCCGCCACTCACCATAGACGTATTCGATTCCGTGTTCGTCATGGATCGCCCGGATCCGCTGGTGCGCCTGTTCCGCGAGTCGAGGCACGACCTCACCCGCCCGCGGATCACAGAAGTAAACCCGGCAACCGATGGGACGCCCAGCCCGAGCGGTGCAGAGCCGGCCGTCCTGCCAGGGGCAACCTCCCCGCTCGAGGGCGGATGCGACATCCTCGGCGGTGATCCCTCGCCCTTCGCTTTCGCAGATGGCCACGCAACGAGCGACTTCGAGCCCACTGGCATAGAGCCGATGTCCGTGCGCCTCGAATCGGCAGCAGCTCCCACTGGCGAGACAAATGGGCCCGACGTTCCGGATCGCCTCCGCGATCTCCAGTTGAACCGCCTCGATCGCCATGGCAACTTCCGCGCGATCAGCCGCCTCGAACCATGATCGAACCACGCTGGAAGGAGTCGCGGTCACCAGGGTTTTCCTTCGGAGTTCCGCTGCTCCTGAAGCCGGGCGACGATGTGTTCGACCGTGAAGAGCTGGCCGTTTCCCATTCCCGGGCACGGCGTGTTTTTCTTTGTCCGGTTCCAGGCGCGTTCGTTCTCGATCACCTCAGGCCAGAACGGCCAGGTGCGGCACTGGGTCGGCCTCGCCTCGTAGAGACCGCAGACCGCTTTCCCGGGAATCTTCTCTCGATCGAGGAAGACGCAGTCAAAACCGTGAACGGTGTCGAGTTCATTCAACGACCGGTGTCCGTCGACCACCCGGGTGTACCGAACCAGGAACTCGGGATACTCCATCCCGGCATGCGCCGCCATCGCACGGCCTTCCTCATCATCGAACCAGACGGCGCCTTCGCCGCCGGTGCAACAATTTCCGCAACAGGTGCACTCGAACTTCAGGCCTTCCTTCATCCAGGAGGTCCCGTCATCCTGATTCGGATCATTTTTTCGTGCGTTCTCTGCCATTCAATCGCTTCCCTGCAATGACCCTGCAATGACCCCGCGTCCGATCACCCCGACTCAATTCGAGAGCCGGCCGCCCGGTGTGCCCCAGTCGCCGCCGGGAGACGGCGGTTTGCCGGGCCCTCCGGGAGAATCACCTTCGTGCCACTCGTCGATCACGATCTGGTGCACGTCGGTCTGGTGACGCCGGAGTTCCAGATCGCGCAGTTCATCCGGCCGTTCATCGTGCGCGACGCGTTCGATCGAATACATCGCCGACATGATCCACTCGCCACCACCTTCTACGGAAGCCTCGATCAACCCCTCCGCTTCATCGAGACTCCGAGCGGTGACCCAGACGGAAATGTAGGCGCCGCCGGCTCGTGGTTCCGCGGGATCCGCCATCGCGATCGCATGCCAGAGGGTGTACCCGAGCTCACGGCCACCGTCATCGATGTTCGAACTCGGATCAACGTCGAGTTGAAGTCCCCAGTCGGCCCGAAGTTGAAGAAGGAGTTCGTCAAGATCCGGTGAATGCTCGTCCTCCATCACCAGAATCTCCCGCATGCGATACGGCGGATCAATCTCGTCGTAGCCGTCATCCAACCAGATTTGCGAGACCGGCGCCAGTCCGTGCTTCTCCAGTTTCGCTTCGACCTCTTCCCGGAGATCGGTCTGGCAGTGGATGGAGATCGTCTTCCACGCATCAAGGAAGACTTCGAAGTAGGGCTCCTCCGAAGTGGCGCCGACGCCGAGGGAGACCTCTTCGAGGAGAATCGGTTCAAAGTCGTCCCAGGTCCTGATGAAGTCATCGATGAAGATGGGCTCGCCGGCGAGGTACACGTCGATCGATCGATAGGCATCGACCGATCCGATCTCGACGGCCGGTGAGACTTCCCCGGGGAGCATCTCGAAGAGGTCGTGCACGAGACCACGAAGTCGCTCGTGGCTGATCGCCACCTGAAAAGCGTAGGTGTCCGGCTCGTCATCCTGGCTCGCGACAAAATCGACGAGATACCCCTGAAAAGGCGGTGGCGCGTCAAGACGCTCAAGGCCAAGTGGGAAGCCGTAGCCGTCCACCACCACCCGTTCAAGATCGGAGCGAAGTCTGAAGTCCCGCATCACGCTCATTGTATCCACCGACGCTGGCGCGACGCTGGCCGATCCTCCGAGTCGATCCAAGGTATATTTCGGCAACAGCGATCCGCCCAGATTTTCGAGAATTCAAGAACCGGAGTCCATATCGCATGAGCGAACGCGCCCATTGGGGTTCCAGAACAGGTTTCATCCTGGCCGCAGCCGGCTCCGCGGTCGGCCTCGGGAACATCTGGAAGTTTCCCTACATCACTGGAACCAATGGTGGTGGCTGGTTCGTCCTGATCTATCTGGCCTGCATTTTGCTCGTCGGCATCCCGATCCTCGCCGCAGAAATCATGATCGGCCGAGCCGCACAGGCCCAGCCCGTGGTCGCCTTCGAGCGATTGAAGGGCAAGCCGACCGGCTGGTCGATTATTGGCTGGATGGGCGTGCTCGGGGCCTTTCTCATCCTGAGCTTCTACATCGTGGTCGCGGGCTGGTCGATGGACTACACCGTGAAGCACCTCGTCGACTTCGGCAAGCCGATCCGCGAACAGGCGGTCGCCGAGAGCCACGTCTACGAAGCGACAACCTCGACGGAATCGATGCGGGACTCCCTGATCTCCGCACGCGCGGATCGGATCGCCGGCCCACGCATCGACGCAATCGAGGCGCGGGTCGCACCGAGCATCTGGAAATTGAACGCCAAGTTCGATACCGCGATGGCCGCCACCGCGGATTCGGACGTGCCGGACGACCTTCGTCGCTCCCGACTGCTTGGGGATCCCAAGGTCAAGGCGGCTGTGTCGAAAGCGAACGCCATCTCCGCCGACATGGAGACGGTTCGAACGGACGCGAAGAAGACGGCGACCGCTGAGTTCGCGGATCTCGACGAGTCGGCCGTTCGACGGCAAGGCACTGATCAGTTCCGGCGCGGATTGATCGGCGACCGGATGGGTGCCCTCTTCGGCGGCCTCGCCACGGATGGATGGACCAGCATGTTCTGGGCTGGCATCTTCATGTGCCTGACCATTGGGATCGTCGCCGCGGGCATCGGACGAGGAATCGAGTCCGCCTGCCGGGTACTCATGCCGATGCTCATTCTGATGATGCTGGGGATGGTTGTCTTCGCGAGCACGCTCCCCGGTTTCGCCGAGGGACTCTCCTTCGTCTTCAAACCGGATGCGGCGTCGCTGAAACCCTCCGGCGTCCTCGAAGCGTTGGGCCATGCGTTCTTTACCCTCTCGCTCGGCATGGGTGCACTCATCACCTACGGCTCGTATCAAAAGCGAGGCACACCGCTCTTCGGCCAGGTCGTCTGGATCGCGGGACTCGATACCGGCATCGCGTTGCTGGCCTGCATGATGATGTTCCCGATCGTCTTCAGCTTTGGACAGGATCCGGGCTCGGGTCCGGGATTGGTCTTCATCTCGATGCCCCTCGCGTTCGCGGAGATGGGATCCGGCGGGATTCTGCTTGGTGCCGTCTTCTTCTTCCTGCTCACCGTGGCCGCGCTCACCAGCGCGATCTCCCTTCTCGAAGTCGCCGCGAGCTACTTCATCGATCGCTGGAACTGGTCACGACCTCGTGCCGCCGTCTCGATCGGCATCGTGATCTTGGGGATCGGCAGCCTGGTCGCGTTCAGCATGTCCGAGGACTTCTTGCTCGCCTCCTGGACACCCGGTTTCGGCATGAGTCTCTTCGACACCTTCGACTTCATCGCCAGCAACTGGCTTCTTCCCCTCGGCGGCCTGCTGATCGCCGTGTACGCGGGGTGGTTCCTTCCGCGGAAGTTTCGCGATGCGGAACTGGCGAGCCACTCGAAAATATCGATCGGCGCGTGGCTGCTGCTCGTCCGTTTCGTCGCGCCCGCGATGGTCCTGCTCGTGCTGGCTCAGAAGATCGGCCTGTACGATGCGAATGAACTTCTCTACTCGATTTGGAACTGACCTCTTCCCCCACCGGCTCATCGGTACGGAGTGAATGGAACACATGGATAACTTTCTCGACAACATGAACGGGGCCATCGGCGCCATCAATGACGTCATCTGGGCCGACTGGGTGCTCTATGTCGTCCTCGGCGTCGGCGTTCTCTTCACGATCTGGTCTGGCTTCTGTCAGTTCCGAGCCATCACCCACGGCGTCGGAGTCACCGCTGGTCGATACGACGAGAAGGATGATCCCGGTGCCATCAACCACTTCCAGGCGCTCTCCGCCGCCCTCTCCGCGACGGTCGGACTGGGAAACATCGGCGGCGTCGCCGTGGCGATCGCCCTCGGCGGTCCGGGAGCAGTCTTCTGGATGTGGGTGGTCGGCCTCGCCGGCATGGCACTCAAAACGACTTCGGTCACCCTCTCGATGCTCTATCGGGACGTGAGTGATCCTGACAACCCCAAGGGCGGTCCGATGTACGTCGCCCAGAAGGCGTTCGCATCGTGGGGACTGGCCCCGCTCGGGACGGCGGTCGGAGTCATCTTCTGCATCACGCTGCTGATCTCCGCGATCACCGGCGGCAACATGTTCCAGGCTTGGAACGTGGGGCAGATCACCAAGATGGCCTTCGACGTCCCGACTCAGGCGGTCGGCATCGTCCTCGCGCTGGTAGTCGGCGCGGTCATCATCGGCGGCATCAAGCGGATCGGCAACGTCGCGGGCGTGCTGGTTCCGTTCATGTGCATTCTTTACATCGCCGCGGGCGTGCTCGTGCTCATCATGAACATCGGCGCAATCCCTTCGATGTTCAAGCTGATCATCACCAACGCATTCAATCCCACCGAAGCGGCTGGCGCGTTTATCGGTGGCACCGCCGGGTATGCCTTCCTCTGGGGCATGAAGCGAGCCCTGTTCTCGAGCGAAGCTGGCCAAGGCTCCTCACCGATCGCTCACAGTGCGGCCAAGACCAAGGAACCCGTTCGCGAAGCCGTGGTCGCCGGTCTCGAACCCTTCATCGACACCATCATCGTCTGCACCCTGACGGCATTGGTCATCCTCTCGACCGGCGCGTGGGATCGTGAGGGCGTCGGCGAGACCACGTTCGCGGGGACCCCGTCGTTCACCCAGGGAGACGAAGGCTGGCACCTTGGAAGCTTCGGCGACCCCGATCCCAGCGATAACCTCTCCACCGAGACCTGGTTCGTCGGCCTTCCTTCCAAGCACAAGGTGGCCATGGAGACAACCGGCAAGAACTGGGCGAACGAAGACACGGTATTCATCGTCGTCGAAACTTCGAAGCTCGACGAGAAGACCGGCACCAAACTCACGAAGATCTCCGGCAATGTCGAACCTCTGGAATCGGGTGGATTCGTCGCAATCTTTGATTCTCCGGTCGAGAGCGAGACCGCCCCGACCTTCATGAGCGAGGACATCCAGGTCTACAAGGACTACCCGGGCGCCACGCTCACCGCCCACGCCTTCGACCGGGCGATCCCCGGCTTCGGCACCTGGCTCGTCCTGATTGCTTCATGGCTCTTCGCGATCTCCACCATGATCTCGTGGAGCTACTACGGCGAGCAGGGCATGGTCTTCATGCTCGGCAAGCGAAGCGTGCTTCCCTACAAGCTCTTCTACTGCATCATGATCATCGTCTCGACGCTGCCGATCATCGGGAGCGACAAGGAGCTGGACAACCTCACCACGCTCGGCACCGGCGTCATGCTCTGGGCCAACATCCCGATCATGCTGATCTTCGGCGGAATTGCGATGAAGGCATACCACGACTACGGCCGTCGTCTTCGTTCCGGCGAATTCAAGCCGCACGCCTCGCGATCCTTTAACGACATGTCAGAAGAATGAGCCGATCGGATCCGTTCGACGGACGTTCGACGTCCCTCTCCATCTCCGCCGCGACCGTGGCCGACGCCGCGGTCGCGGCGGTCTGCGCCGAGGCCGATGCCCGCGACCTCGCCCAGGAGGTTCGCGGCGTCGACAGCCTCGACGAACGGGCATGGCAAGGCCTGCTGGAGACCGCATTCAACGCCGCGGGCCTTCACCCGTTGCGGGAGATTCGTCTCCCTAAGCGAGCCAATGAACCGGTCAGATCGGCCGGTTCCCGGTGCGACTTCGTCCTGCGTCCGATCGACCGGCCCCTCGGTCACGATGCGGAGGCGCTGGCCGCGGTCGAGGAACCTCCTTCGCTCTTCGACGACCCGGATGCCCCGCCCCCGCCTTTGCCGTTGGTTCCGGAAGAAGTCTTCTGGCTCGAACTCAAGACCGGCTCGGCATGCCGTGATGCCGGTGATACGGGTGACCTCGCCTCCCTGCCGAAACGGGTGAAGATCGATCTCGCCCGCCTCGCCCACGACGAGGCCATCCATCACGCCGCGGTGCTGGTGATCGTCTTCGGCGTCGACGAATCGACGCTGGTGGCTTCAGCCATCGCGCTCGACCACCATGCGGCCGCCGACGGCCTGCCGACCCAGGGCGTGGTGATCCGCACCGCTCCGATCAGCGACCGCCACGGCAACGACACCGCCTTGATCGCGGTGTACCCAGTCGGCCGGGTCTGATTGATCGATCTCGCGTCCGACGCTCAGGCGTCTCGATGGAGCACTTCGAGGATGCCGTCCGCCGCCTTGGACGCCGGATCATAACCGTCGAACATCGCGCGAACGCCTTCGAGTCGCTTCCGCATCGCCGCCAGCGCCGCGGGGTCTTCCAGCAACGGCATTGCGGTCTCGATGATCGGCGCCGCACCAAGCTTCTGGTCGTACGGCACGAATTCAGGCACCACTTCTTTCCCCGCGACGATATTGGGCAGTAGTTTGAACGGAATCCGCAGCATGACCCACGTGATCAACATCTGCCAGCGATAAATCGCATAACTCCCGATCATCGGGCAGGCATGCCGCGTGAGATCAAGACTGACCGTACCGCTGGTCGCGAATGCCAGATCGGCCCAAGAGATCGCCGTGTCGAGGCGATCCCGTTCGAGTGAAACGCCTGCCGGGAGTGGATCGAAACGCGCCCGGATGGCGGCCTCGATTCGTTCGTTGGCGGCCAGAATGACTGCGACCGCTTCAGGATGACGGCGACGAATCGCCGTAAAAGCCTCGATTTGATGGACCAGATTGCCCTTGATCTCACTACTCCGGCTGCCCGGCAGGATCAGAATCTTCGGCGATCCTTGGGGAAGGGTTTGTCGATCCGCCGCGAGGGCGACCTCGTCCAGCGGTCTGGCCATGACCGAATGTCCAATGAACGTGGCGGCCACTCCTTTCTCCCGAAACCAAGCCTCCTCGAAGGGGAGGTTGCAGAGGACATGATCGCTCCAGCGTTGCAGCTTCCGCACCCGCCAGTGCCCCCAGGCCCACACCTTCGGGGCAATCAGGTGGACGGTTCGTGCGCCACGCCGTCGCAGCCGTTTGCAGATCGGGAAGTTTGCGAAGGGACTGTCGATCGGCACATGGATATCGACGCCGTTGGCGAGCACCCACGCGTCGATCCGATCGATCGTCCGTTTCATCTCGAACACCTTGAGCAAGCTCGCGAGCCCCATCACGCCGTCCTCGCTCGTTCGCTCGATGATCTCCGCCCCGGCATCCTCCATCCGGGGTCCGCCCCACGCGACGATTCGGAGGCCGGGCTCCCGTGCCCGAAGGGCCTGGATCACCGGGGCCGCCTGCGCGTCGGCACTGGGCTCAAACGCCGTGAAGAGGATCGTCTTCCTGGATTCCGAGGCATCAGGCATCGCGGGGGGATCGGTCATCGAACGAAGGATACCCAGATCCCCCCCCAGCTCCCACCGAGCGGGTGGGTGGTCCGGTACCATCTCGGATTCACCTCGTTTCCAAAGGCCCCGATCAAGGCTCTACCGCCCATGCTCAAGCGAACCCACACCTGCAACGACCTCCGAACGGCTGACGACGGATCCACCGTCGTACTGGCCGGTTGGGTCAACACCTATCGCGAACACTCCAAAGCGCTGGTCTTCATTGACCTGCGGGATCGCCGCGGACTGACCCAGATCGTCTTCGACGTCGCCGAATCTCCCGCCGCGATCGTGGAGATCGCCCAAGGCCTCCGCCGCGAGGACGTGATCGCGATTCGCGGAATCGTCCGGGTACGGGGTGGCGGCGCGAACCCGAAGCTCGACACCGGTGAGATCGAAGTGCTCGCGACGGAACTCGAAGTTCTGAACAAGGCGGAGACGCCGCCGATCCTTCCGGATGATCAAGAAGCGGAAAAGATGGGCGAAGAGGTCCGACTCCGAAATCGGTACATCGATCTCCGCCGACCCAAGATGCAGGGCATCTTGGAAACCCGATCGAAAATCGCCCAGTTCACGCGAGCCTATTTTCATCAGCGCGACTTCCTCGAAATCGAAACACCGCTGCTCATCAAGTCAACGCCGGAAGGCGCCCGCGACTTCGTGGTTCCCAGTCGACTCGAAGCAGGCGCGTGGTACGCGCTGCCGCAGAGCCCGCAGCTCTTCAAGCAGATCCTCATGATCGCCGGCTGCGACCGGTACATCCAGATCCCCAAGTGCCTACGCGACGAAGATCCGCGAGCCGACCGACAGGCCGAATTCACCCAGATCGACTTGGAGATGAGTTTCATCGACCAAGAAGATGTGCTCGACACCATGGGCGAATTCGCCGTCGAACTCTGGAAAGAGACCCTTGGCGTCGACGTGGGTGAAATTCCTCGAATGACTTGGCATGAATCGATGGAGACCTACGGCATCGACCGACCGGACCTGCGGTTTGGTCTCGAGATCTCGGACATCAGCGACCTCGCCGCCAAGACCGACTTCAAGGTGTTCCACGCCGCACTCGAGAAGACCAGCCCCATGGGTTCGGGCGTGGTCAAGGCATTCCGCGTTCCCGGCGGGGCCGCGAAACTCACCCGCAAGTTGACCGACGGGTATTCGGACTGGATCAAGACCTTCGGGGCCGGCGGTGTCCCGACCACCAAGTGCACCGGTGACGGATTCGAATCTGGCGTTGGGCGCTTCGTCGAACCAATCGCCGCGGAGCTGATCGAACGACTTGGCTGCGAAGCCGGCGACACGGTCTTCTTCACCGCGGACACCTGGGAGGTCGCCACCAAGGCGATCGGAGAACTCCGAATCAAGGTTGGCCGAGACCTCGACTTGATCGATAAATCGGCTTGGAAGTTTGTGTGGGTCGTCGATTTTCCGATGTTCGAGCTCGACGAGGCCAACAACCGCTGGGTCGCACTCCACCACCCCTTCACCGCACCGAAGCCCGGACAGGAAGGCCTGCTGGAAACCGACCCCGGCCACTGCATCAGCGCCGGATACGACCTCGTGGTCAATGGCAGCGAGATCGGCGGCGGCTCGATTCGTATTCACCAGCCCAAGGTGCAGCAGAAGGTCTTCGATCTCATCGGGCTCAGCCCGGAGGAAGCGGACGCGAAGTTCGGGTTCCTGCTTCGAGCGTTAAAGCACGGCGCACCACCGCACGGCGGAATCGCCTTCGGCCTAGACCGGCTCGTGATGCACATCGTGGGGACCGACAACATTCGTGACGTCATCGCCTTCCCGAAGACCCAGTCCGGCGCCGATCTCATGATCGAGGCTCCGTCGCAGATCGATGACGCTCAACTGGCCGAGTTGCATGTGAGATCGACGCTCCCCGCCCCGACCGCCTGACGGCGGATCTGGGAAGCGGATCCGGGGAGGCAGATCCGAGGACGGATTCAGGCCGCCTCGGTCGCTCCAGGCGGATCGTCATCGTCCGGCGCGAGCCGGGTGATGATCTTCGCCCCCACCGCGTCACCCAGGACGTTCACCGTGGTGCGGCACATGTCGAGGATGCGATCGACGCCGATGATCACGCCGATGGCTTCAAGGGGCAACTGTTGCACGCCTCGACCGGCAAGACTGGTATTCACCGCGGTCACCACGATCACCATGGTCACGAGACCGGCACTGGGGATCCCCGCCGCACCGACCGCCGCCAAGGTCGCCGTCACGACGACGATGACCAGCTCTCCGAGTCCGAGCTCGATTCCGTACAGCTGAAACATGAACACCACGGCCACCGCTTCATACAGCGCCGTTCCGTCCATGTTCACCGTCGCCCCCAACGGCAGCACGAAATTCGAACTTCGCTTGCTACAACCGCCTTCGTCGATGGCCGTCTCGATCGTGACCGGAAGGGTCGCCGAACTCGAATCGGTACCGAATGCGGTCAGCAAGGCCTTGCGCATCTTGAAGATGAACGCATAAGGATTTGTCCGCCCAAAGAGCACGAGCACCAACGGCAGAGTGACGAATCCATGGATCGCGAGTCCGATCAGAACCGTCGACATATAGCCGCCCATGGGACCGGCGATCGATCCCAGACCAATCTTCGCGACGGTTCCGGTCACCAGCAGGAAGACTCCGATCGGGGTCAGCCACAACACCCAGAGCACCAGTCGCATCACACCATCAAAGAGTGACTTGAACACCTTGATCGCAGGCAGCCCGGCTGAACCGCTCGCCGCGAGGGCGAGGCCGAGCAACAGCGCGAAGACGATGACGCCGAGGGTGCGGCCACCCGCGAGTTCGGCGAAGAAGTTCGTTGGGATGACCTGCTCAAGGATGTTCATCCACGCGCCAGCGAGTCCTTTGTCATTCGCGGTGCCCATCGCGCTTCGAAGGCCGTCGCTGGCCTGGTAGGCCGAGGCGCCGTCGTTCTGAAGACTGGTGACTGCCTCGGGAGACAGACCGACGCCAGGCGCGATGGTGGTCACCAGAACCGCGCCGAGGATCACCGCCGCCAGCATGGTGCTGAAGTAGTAGAGAAGGGTCGCCCCGCCAATCAGGCCGAGCCGGGAGGGATCGCCGATCGACGTCACACCCACGACCACCGAGAGAAAGACCAGCGGCAGCACCAAGAGCATGAGCGGCCGGACCAGAATGATCTTGCCGATGTCCATCCACTGGTTGCCGGCGGCGGCAGGATCGCTCGCGGAACCGTGGATCAACTGGCCAACAATCACCCCGGCCACGAGGCCGACCAGGATGAGCACGGTGATAAGTCCATCTTTTCGCATGAGCGGAGGGTAGGGAATTCAGCCGGGCCAGGTGGCCCCGTGCGCCCGATCCAGCACGAATCGACACCATCGGAACCGGAATCGGCCCCGATCAGTGCCCGGAAAGCCAGCGTTCCGCGTCGATCGCCGCTCGACATCCCATGCCTGCCGCGGTGACCGCCTGCCGATAGACATGATCTGCGACATCACCCGCGGCGAATACGCCTTCGAGATTGGTCGCACTCGATCCACCGTCCGGAAGCGAGACGTACCCGCTGTCGTCGAACGCGATTCCGCTGTCCTTGAGGAACTCGGTCGCCGGGGCATGACCGATGGCCACGAAGAGTCCGTTGACCGGTAGTTCGGACCGCTCGCCAGACACGGTGTCCTCGAGCACCAGGCCGGTGATGAAGTCCTCGCCGAGCACATCGATCACCGTGCTGTTCCAGTGCATCTGGACGTTTTTCGCGGAGAGCACTCGATCCTGCATCGTCTTCGACGCACGGAGCGATTCTCGACGGTGAATGATGTGCACGGTTGATGCGAATTTTGTGAGGTACGCCGCCTCTTCCATCGCCGTGTCACCGCCACCGACGACGGCGAGTGGCTTGTCGCGGAAGACCGGCAGGGCGCCGTCGCAGACGGCACAGGCGGAGACCCCGCCACCGTTCGTCGCGAGTCGAAGTTCGTTATCGAGTCCGATCCAGTTCGCGGTCGCGCCCGTGGCGATGATCACTGACTTCGTCCGGATGGTCTCACCGTTGGAGAGATGCAGGGCCATGGGTCGGGCGCCGAAATCACATCGTTCGACGTCGGCACCCTTCACCCTGCTTCCGAAGCGTTCCGCCTGCTTCTGGAACATCATCATCATCTCGGGCCCAGTCACACCGTCTGGAAACCCGGGGTAGTTTTCAACCTCGGTGGTGAGCATCAACTGCCCACCTGGCAGCACGGGCGCGGGGTTCTGCTTCGGAACACCCACGATGCACAAGGGATGCAGGTCGGCGCGAGCGGCGTAGATCGCCGCCGTCCACCCCGCAGGCCCCGAACCGACGATCACCACATCCTCGACGTCGTTCTCGCGAGTCGCATCACTCATTCCACCAGTCTCCATTTAAAAGTCTCGACCCCGGTTCGCACCATCGTCGAGCCTCTGATTCCCTCAACGAGGGTGAACGTGATTTCAGTCGATCAGATCCTGCGCACGAGCCAGCGCCCGCAGCGGCGGCCAGACGATCATGTCTCCGGTCATTCCATCGAGGCTCGACTCTCGGAAGTTCGAGTCCTCTTTGTCGTCCCCGCGGGCATAGACGACGCAGTTGGAGACGAAGATCCGGCCGTAGTCGGTCTCGACCGCCTCTTTTCGGCTGCCCAGAAAGTCGAACAACAATCGTCCGTACCCCTTGTCGAAGGGATCGAAGTCGAATCGCTTCGGAATGTACCTCGCATAGGCCTTTTCTCGGTCGCCGGGCCACTTGCCGAACTCGACCCGATACCCACAGAGACCGCAACCGACGATGGTCCCGTTGATCTCGACGACGAGTTGATTGCGAGCATGGAAGAGGCTCTTCATGTCGGCGATCGATTCCGCGACGATGGCGTATCGAACTTCGTTGAGTCTAGAAAACTCGCTCGGAAGCGATTGGATCGGATCGTACGGCTTGATCTTCCAGCGTCGCCACCAGTCGTCGTAGACGTCGGTCAACTTCTCTTGCGAGGCCTCAAGGCTGCCGTGGATCTCGGCGATCCGCTTCCATCGCTTGCTTGCACCGAATCGGGTGAGTGGGCTGCCCTGAGATTGAATCTGGCCGAAGACTTCGGCCAGACGGTCCGGGTCCGGCGCGCCGTTGTCCATAAAGACTTCCTGGAGCACCGCATCGACCACGAGACGGTCGCCTTCGGGCAACGCGAGACGCTTGAGCCGCTCGGTGTCGGAGATCTTGAGAAACGGCAGTTCCTTCGTGGCGATTCGACGATAGACCTCGGCCGGCACCCGATCTACCGAGGTGTACATGGCGTCCCGCATGACGGACATCGCTTCGCTGAGGAGCATCATCGCTTCGGATTTCTCGTCCAGCATCTGTCGATCGCACAGGTGGCGGAGCACTCGAGCGTTGGCAACCGCGGCATCGAACCCCTCGTCGAATTCGCCGGCCTCGATCCTTCGGTAGAGTTCCGCCGCAGTCCAGGTCGAGAATGCTCGGAAGGCTTTGAGATACGGGAAGGCGATCACGACTTCGCCCTCAGCTTCCAGACGAACGTCGGCGACCAAACCGGCCTCCTGGAATCGGGCGTCGACGTTCTTCGCACCGTAGGGGAGACCGATGATCACCTTGTCCGCAGCGACTTTGAGCGCTTCGGCCACCGAAGCATTGGCCGAGGCCCAGTCGCTGACCGCCTTCCAGTCCTTCATGCCCGTCCAGACGGTGGTCTGATTGAAGCGATCGCCGATCTCCATCGGCGGATCGGTCATATCCAAATACGCATCGAAAAGCCCCTCCCATCCGGTGCTCTCTTCTCGAGCCTGCTTCCGGATGTTGTCATTGAGACTCTTGGTCACCGACGTATCGGCGGCAGTCAAAGAACCGGTGAGGCAAAGGGCAGCAGTGAGTGAGACGAGCAAGCGGGTCAACATGCGAACTCCCGAGAGGGGGTCATTCAAACGGTCTGAGGAACTGAGACACCCGGCGTCAACCGTGGCGATTCATCCGATGAACTTCCAAATGTATCACATCGACCCCCTTCCGAGCACCTCAGTCCTACCCGCTGCCCCGCTACACTCTGCCATTCGACCGACCCTGGAGATGACCGGATGCCCGCCAACCCCCGCCCCACGATGCCCGAACGTGTGAACGTCCTCCTGATCGGAGGCGGTGGACGCGAACATGCCCTTGCCCGGCAGATCAAGCAGTCTTCACGGCTGGGCCGCTTGTGGGTCGACTCGACCGCCAATGCCGCAATTCTCGCGATCGGCACCCCCTGCACGGAACCGATCTCGAAACCGGCCATGTTCCGGCTGAATAGCTGGTGTGACAAGGAGGAGATCGGTCTCGTGGTGATCGGCCCAGAGGCACCGCTTGCGGATGG
The DNA here is from genome assembly GCA_028823105.1 of Phycisphaerales bacterium. Taxonomy (GTDB): domain Bacteria; phylum Planctomycetota; class Phycisphaerae; order Phycisphaerales; family SM1A02; genus UBA12014. Next base: position 28,753 of record JAPKCC010000034.1, read on the forward strand.
CTGGGCCGACGACCTCGCCACCGAGAATCGACTGGTCTTTGGTCCCAGCAAAGCCGCCGCCCGGATCGAAGCTGACAAGGGCTGGGCCAAGGAGATCATGCGGTCCGCCTCGGTGCCTTCGGCCGAAGGGCGTACCTTTAAGGACCGCGCTCCAGCCATCGCCTATGCCATGAGCCGTGAAGAGGGTTGCGTGGTCAAGGCCAGCGGACTCGCGGCTGGCAAGGGCGTATTTGTCTGCCCAACGCCAGAAGAAGCCGTCGCAGCGGTTCAGATGATGATGGGCGACCCCGAACGGCGGACGCAAGGCTGCTTCGGCGCGGCTGGTGACACCATCGTCATCGAGGAGTTACTCCAAGGTCAGGAGATGAGCGTGCTTGCCTTCGTCGATGGCCGATCGATCTGGGTGCTGGACCCGTGCCAGGATCACAAACAAGTCGGCGAAGGCGATGTCGGCCCGAATACCGGTGGCATGGGCGCGTACTGCCCCACGCCCCTGGCCACGCCCGAGTTGATGTCCAGAATCGAGCGGGACATCCTGGTCCCCACGATTGACGGCCTCCGACGGGAGGGAATCATCTTCCGAGGCGTCCTCTACGCGGGGCTGATGCTCACCGCGGGCGGACCGAAGGTCCTCGAATACAACTGCCGGTTCGGGGATCCCGAATGCCAGCCCTTGATGGCGAGGCTTCAGGGAGATCTCCTCGAAGTTCTCTGGGCGACGGCGGCCGGGCAGTTAGACGAACTGGAATCCGGCCTAGAATTCGACCCAAGGACCGCGTGCTGTGTGGTTCTCTGCAGTGCTGGATACCCGGGATCGATCACCAAAGGGCATCCGATCACCGGAATCGAGGCTGCCGAGGCCGAAGCCGGGCCTGGCGAGGCGGTGATCGTCTTTCACTCCGGAACCACGGTCGATTCCCGCGATCGAGTGGTCTCGGCTGGCGGGCGAGTCATCAGCGTGACCGCCCTCGCGGCTGATCTGACGTCGGCCCAGGACCTCGCCAACCGAGCTGCGGCGAAGATCGAGTTTGCGGGAGCATTCTTCCGCCGCGATATCGGGAGTCGAGTGATGAACTCGATTTCGTGAACTTTCCGCGATCCCCAGCATCAGAGACACTGGAGAATGCCTTCGAAGGAGACATTCGGTATCGAGCCGAATACCACTTCGATCCGCAAGTTCCCCCCTCGGGGCCATTGCGGGCCGGTTCCGGCCGAGGGTAGACTATTGTTTCGGACTCCTCGCGCAGGACGCGCAGGAACCTCCCGACCACTGGCCCGTATTTTCACCGATAACCTCGTCCTCGTCCTCCCTCAGAAGAGCCTCCCTCAAGAAGAGCCTCCCTCAAGAAGAGATAGACGCGAGACCGCGAGCAACCCGGGAATAAGGCGGTTCGATCCGCCAGCTCGTTTCGAGCACGAACTGATTTGGAGATCAGACGCATGATGCTGAGAACCTTCGCCGCACTGGGACTTGGATCCCTCGTCGCCGCATCGGCCATCACGACCGCAGGCCTCGCCTCGGTCGAAACCAACAAGAAGAAGACGCGGGCGACCGACGACACTCGGCGCCCGATCGTGAATACCGAGAATGGCTTGACCGATTCGATCGGCCTTCCGGTGATCACGGGCAGACCCATGATGAAGACGTCCGCTCGGTCAGCCGAGGTTCGCCCGGTGGACATGGTGCCGAAGAAAGCCACGGCCTCCCTCCAAATCCCGGTAGATCCCATGACTGGCGAATCGCTTGCCACCGGCACGCTCACCATCAAGTTCCGTGATGACTTGAAGGCAAGAGCTGGTGTGGTTGCCGGAGATCGTGCACTCAGCCTTCTGGGGCAGGATCTCACCAGCGTGGACAACATCGTCGCCAAGTACGGCGCGAACATTCGACAGCTGATCATGCTGCCTCAGACTTCGATCGACATCATCGAACAGAAGGCCTTTACTCACAGCAATCGACGCCAGCCAGACCTCGCCTCGATGATGCGGATCGAATTCCCTGCCGGCACGCAGGAGAACCTGATTCTTGCCGCTGCCCGCGAATTCAACGAGCGCCCAGAACTGCAATGGGTCACCGTCGATCTCAAGCTCAAGACCGCGATGGGCCCACCTCCGCAGGGTTGCGACGCGATGAACGAGGTCATCTGTAATCGCCCGAACCGGACTTCAGACCCTGTTGAATGCTGGGATGGACTTGATACCACCCCGGCTCCATTCATCGGAGCCTGCAACCCAGCCCCCGGCGACGACGATAACGCCCGATACGGCTGTGCCGATGCCGCATGCTGCGAACTCGTGTCACAATTCAACGAGAACTGCAACGAAGAAGACGCCGGCGAAGGCTGGGACGTCTACTGTGCCGGACTCGCCAACCTGTACTGCGAGGGATCGGTCTACTCCAATGACAACATCGCCCTGACGTCCCCAGACCGGTACGACCCCTGCCTCTCGACCTACGACCCGGATGCTGCGCCAGGTGGCGCTGCGGGCGATCCGACCCCTGTCGCCAACGATGCCCAACTGAACCCCGTCTTCGCGAACATCGCCGGCTTCTTGCTCGGATCATGCTTCGAGCCGCACCCCGCGCCCGGCTGTTTGAAGCCGGACTGCTGTGCGAGCGTCTGTGTTGTTGATCCCGCCTGCTGCAGCATCGACTGGGACGAAAACTGCGTCGCCGTCACGACGACCTTTCCGGATGCATGCACCCCCGACGTGGCCAGCGTCGCGACTGCCTCGTACACCTCGTCCGTTGACGCAAATGGTCAGACCATCGGCCAGCAGGCATACACCTCCGCACCCAAGGTCGCCGACGACTGGTTGCTACAGGGAATCTTCGATGGTGGCGGATATGACCTCGCCGGCATGGAAGATCTGATCGGCAAGATCTGGCGTTCCTACGGAAGTGGTGCCACCAACGGCGGCATCATCCCGAATCCCGACAAGGTCTGGCTCTACGGCGCTGAATATCAAGTTGTGACCGATGCCGATGTTGCCGCCGGTAATGTCACCCCCGAAGAATTTGCGAGTGGCATCCAGATTCTCCCCGAAGTTGTCGTTCCCCGCGGACCCGATAATCCGTTCCCGAGCTTCGCTTCCGACCCCAACTTCACCTACTCCACCATCCGACTCCTGCAGACCGGAGAGCGCATCCAAGGTGCCG
>JAPKCC010000194.1 GCA_028823105.1 Phycisphaerales bacterium
TCGGCATCGGCATCGGCATCGAAATCATCAACTTCGACGTCTTTGATCACCGGATGGTAGATCGTTGCGCCGGCATACATCGGCCCGTTGCGAAGGCCGTCCTTCTCGCGAAGAATCTCGACCCCGTAGGGACCGGAGGCTCGCGCCGCATCGATCCGAGCGGCAAGCTCCGCGGAGAGTTCGGTCTCATTTTCAGTGGCGACTTTCGAAGCGGGCGGTGGCACCTGATCATCGCCCGCTGACGCATCGACGGTGACGAATACGAATGCCACGGTGATGAGCGAAGAGACCAGCTTGGCCCACCCGTCCCTCGGGCGGCCGGAATCGGGCATCAGGTTGGTCATCAGGTTGGGCATCAACAGGTCCTTCCACCAAAGGGGGGATTCGAACAGATGCAGGATAGACCCCCGGAGCGAGGCACCGACCAATGATTCCCGTATACCCTGCGTGAATGATCGGATTCCGGCAGCATCGATACTATTTCACTACAGCCAGTCTCGCGATGTCCGCCGGGGCATTGTTCTGTAGCGGCTGTACCGTCGGGCCTGAGTATCGCCGTCCCGAGATCCAGCTCCCTGATGCCTGGCACGTTGCGGTGGTGGAGGGAGTCGCCACCGAAACCGCCGCCCCGGGAGACTGGTGGGCCGCCTTCGACGACCCCACGCTCGTCGAACTGATCGCGCTGGCCGACCGACGAAATTTCGACCTCCGAATCGCGACCAGTTCCATTCGGCAAGCCCGTTCTAGATACGGCATGGCGGCGGCGAATCTCTATCCGCAACTCTCCCTCGAACCGGAAGCGGGGTTCTCCGACGGGAATGCCGAGCCCGGCGTCGGTCTGAACAACGCCGCCAACAACGAATCTGATGAGGCGTATCAATTCACCATGGACCTCGCCTGGGAGATCGATCTCTGGGGTCGGGTCCAGCGGTCGATGGAATCGCAGGAAGCCGATCTAGAAGCCGAGATCGAGGCGTGGCGGGACATCCTGATCACCATTCGGGCCGAAGTGGCCACCTCGTATATAGAGGTACGCGCGTATCAAGCGCAGATCGATGCACTGGAAGACACGATCGTCTCCTACCGACAGACCCTCGAACTCGTGGAACAGATCCACGCCCGAGGCGAGGCCGACGAACTCGAAGTCGCCGCGACTGATGCCAACCTCGCACGGCTCGACGCTCAGCTTCCTCCGCTTCGAGACGCGATCGCCAAAGCCATCAATCGCCTCACTTCGCTCATCGGTGAGTACCCCGGCGGATTGGGACAACGGCTTGCGATGACCGACGCCGTGCCTCGTCCCCCCGCGAGCATCGGCGTCGGGATTCCCGCGGACGTGATTCGTCGACGCCCAGATGTTCGCGAATCAGAACGCCGCCTCGCCGCCGCGAGCGCCTTGATCGGCGTCGCGGAGGCATCGCTCTATCCCGCACTTCAGATCAACGGGGCCGGCGGGTTCTCGTCGCAGCAGATTGCCGGACTCTTCGACGGCTCACAACTCGGCGGCATGGTCGGTATCGACTTCAGCTGGCCGATCTTCACCGCCGGACGGCTGGAAGCGGTGGTTGACC
>JAPKCC010000035.1 GCA_028823105.1 Phycisphaerales bacterium
TCGGTCGAGCTTCAAGGAGTGCTACAGGCACCCCACGCCGCGAGAAGAAGTCCGACATCGGCGCCGTTGGTGGTGCCGTCATCGTTGAGGTCGGCGGGGCCGGGTTCGCCCCAGAGCGCCAGCATCAGGCCGACGTCCGCACCGCTGACCTGACCGTCACCGTTGAGATCCGCGGGACAGGGGTCTTCCGGATAGATCTCGATCGGGCCCATGGGCGTGAGGTCGCGCCCCATGAATCCGCGATAGTCGGGGGCGTACCGAAAGCAGGAGAACACGTTCTGCAGTCCGCTCGGATCGTCACCCTGATTGAGCACGCCGCCCGGCCCCGAGGGATTGACGTACAGCCAAATCTGCTCGCCGCTCGGCGTGATCTCGCTGAAGAAGCCACCCAGCGGGCTTGCCCCGCTGTTTCGCCCCTTGCAGATCAGCGTGTTGCCGTTGGGAAGACGCTGGACGCCGGAGAGACCGCTGCTGTAAAACTCGGTCGGTGGGTCACCGATGAAAAGGACCTCGGAGGCAGTCGGTCCGTAGGGCTGACCAGGCTTGATCGCATACGTTCCGTCTCGGTTCAGTGGAGTGGAGAATTCCTCGATCGTCGAGTAGGCGCCGTCGGGCCGTCCGTTTCCGTTGTTGAACACGATGATGTTGCCGGCACCGGGAAGTCCCGCCGGAATGAAGTTCACACCGTGGTTGAAGAACAGTTTCCGGTCGGCGGCGGTTCCGCGGTCATAGGCCTGTGGATTGCCCCAACGGTACATCAGGTCACCGGCGGGACCGGCGGCATCCTCCGTGGTGATGGCGTGATTGATGATCCACGCCTCGCTCAGGAACGGCGTGCTGATCACGATCTGCCGAAGGTCCGGGTTGTAGTCGATGCTGTTGGCGTGGATCCAGTCGGCGTTGCCGTTCCGGAAGAAGTTGATGTCGACCTTGCCGGGGTTGTCCGCGACCACCCCGTAGTTGTCCACCGCCGGATCGAAGTCCTGAATCAGGTGATCCCAGACATGCCATTCCCAGACGATGTTGCCTCCGGTGAGTCCGTTCGGTTCGACCTCGATGACGTGGAGCGGCCAGAGCGAGCCCTGGGAGACCTGAGAGGGATTTCGCCCCGCCTGCACCGCCTCCGCCTCGGTCTTGTATTCCCAGGCGATCATCAGAACGTTCTCCGATCCCGGGATCGGACAGATGTCGTGGTGAAGCCGGTGCTCAGGCGTGTTGTACGAAAAGTCCCAGGTCAGTGCACCGTCCCAGTCGTATCGCTTGACGTTTGATCCGTCGCCGCCGCCGATCATCGCACTGCCAGCGGCTGGCCCTTGGTCGGAACATCGAAGCAGGCTGCCATCTCCCAAGAGGTAGACCGAGTTGCCCACCGGAAAAGTGTCCGACGTCCAGGAGTTGACGAGATTGCCGTCGTTGTCGATCAGATACGTCGGGGTTGAATTCAGCGGACTAAAAAGCGTGTAGCCGGGCGAAGCATCCGGCCCGTTCTCGATGAGCCCGACGGTCGGCACCCCTTGAGCCATCGCGATCCCGTGAACCGAGAGCGCGAGAAGAACCGAAGCAGTCGCGGCACGAGCATGAATCAACATCTGAGAATCTCCGGTCTTCCTTCGAACTCGAATGAACTCCAAAGACAAGACGTCTTGTCTTCGGCCTGAATCACCATTTACCAATCTCTGCCGAAGTCAACTTGGCCAAGAACAATCTCTCGAGGACACCCATCCGACATCCGAAATCCGACGCGAACTTCTTCGAAACTGGGTTTTTCATCGTGCGGACCACAGGCAATACGAAATGACCACCGCCTAGATCCGTCTCCCTCCGCGCCGTCGTTTTGAAAATTGGACCGACCGCGCGAACGCCCGGAAGACCAGCAGGATTTTCGACCGATCCCAAGGGTTCCGGTTCCCCAAAATCTGACATCCATTGGTCTTCCGGACGATTTTCTACGGTGACATGAGTTATGGCGAACGTCCGAGATTCATCGCTTCGGCCCCCAGTGACGCCTGACATCCACTCCACCCAGCAGCTAGAGTGCGTATCGACCATGACCGACCGCCTAGAAGCATCCTCCGAGACCCCTCGCCGACCGACCCCAGAGTCGGTCAAGCAGTCGATCGAGGCGGAAGATTTGCAAGGATCGCTCGACGAACTCGAACGGCTTGAGGTGGATGGAGGGAGTACGTCCGAGATCTCTCGACTGCGAAGCCAGGTGGCTGCGAAGCAGGATGAACCGATCACGGCGATCGAGATGCTCGACTTGGCGATGGATCAGACCTCCCCAGCCGACGAGGATCTGATCAACCGCGCCCAGTACTGCTACGTGGCGGGGCGACTGAAAGAGGCACTGGCCACGGTGGATCGCGTTCCGCGTAAGACCACGCCGCAGGTCGCCGCCACCGCCGCGCATCTCCGAACGCGATGCCTCACCAGACTCCGAAAACCCAAGGAAGCGGAGTCAGCGCTCCGGGATCTCGCCGCCATCGAAGGTCGGTCGCCGAGAATCGAGTGGCTTCGCTCGGAGCTCGAACAATCGAACGGCGACTTCGCATCCTCACGCCGAAGATTGGAAAGCGCCCTCACGACTCGAGGCCTTCCTCCGTCGCTCGTTCGCCCGATGGCCTTCGATCTCGCCAAGGCATGTGACCGACTCGAGGACTTCGATACCGCCTTCAATTTCGCGCGCGAAGGAAACCGACTGACCGGAGCGACGTTTGATTCCCATCGATATCGAGGGGAAACCGACCGCATCATCGAGTTCTTCAACGCCTCACGCCTTGCCGCGCTCCCGCGATCATCCAATGCCGACGATTCCCCAGTATTCCTGGTCGGAATGCCTCGGAGCGGCACCTCGTTGGTCGAACAGATCATCGCGACTCATCCCCGCGGCGCCGGCATCGGCGAGCAGCGATTGCCACTGAACCTCGCGGCCCGCATCGCGCATCGGCATGGTCTCGAGTTTCCGAACTGCCTAGAAGGCATCGGGCGTGCCGAACTCGACGATGCCGCGGATCAGTATCTCGCAATGCAGTCGAGTTTCGGGCAACCTGCCGATCGGATCGTGAACAAGACGCTTGGACTCGATCGGATTCTCGGCTTGCTCCCGCTGATCTTCCCAGGCTGTCGCATCATTCACGTGACCCGGGACCCACTCGACAATATTCTCTCAATGTTCCTGCACTCCCTCAGGGGGGATTCACTTGCCTGGGCGTGCTGCCTCGACGATCTCATCGTTGCCCGACAGGAACACGACCGGCTGATGGATCACTTCGCTTCGATCCTTCCGGTCCCCTTCCATCAGATCCGATACGAGGACCTCGTCGCTCGACAGGCGGACGTGACCGACGACTTGCTGCATTTCCTAGGGCTCGCTCCGGACGCGGCATGTCTGGATTTTCATCTGACCCGTCGGAACGTGATGACGCCGTCTCACGATCAGATCGACAAGCCGATGAATGCGACATCGATCGGTCGCTGGCGGAATTACCAGCGTCATCTCGGACCGGCGATCGAGGTCTTCGGCGGGAATACCTGAGCATCGCCGTCGACTCAGTCGGGTCTCTGCCCGAAGTGGAGTCCCCTTCCGGAGAGGCCCGGTTCCACGAACGACCAACCGAGCCCCGCGGCCTGAATCGCACGTCCGATCTCCTCGCGGGTGAAGAGGCCGATTCGGTGCGACTCGTGTACGTGACGGACGCCATTTGCGTCGGCGATCAGGTATTGAAATTCCAGTTGAAGACAACGTCCCTCAACCTGCGGCACGTCCATTCGTGCGATCTTGATCTCCGGTCGATCGACGAAGGTGGCCCAAGGTCGTCCGAGTTCGACGACCACGGGCTCAAGGAAGGGCTCGATCACCAGCAGCCCGCCGGGCCTGACGCACCGAGCCATCGACCCGATGGCTTCGGTGAGCGACCGGATGTCCTGCATGTAGGCGATCGAGGAGAATAGGCAGCTCACCACATGAAACGGCGCCCCCAGTCCATCGGGATCGAGCGTTCGCATGTCGCCCTCGACCAGCATCACGCCGGGACACCGTTCCGCCGCCCGCTCCAGCATGCCTGGATCGAGATCGACGCCGACCCGATCGAAGTCATCAAGCAGCGCCAAGTGACGTCCGGTGCCGCAGGCGACGTCGAGCAGTCGCGGCCGACCACAGGGCCCATTCCGAGGGACGCCCCGCGCGTGGAGCATCTGGCGGAACGTGGCCGCCTCGACTTCATAGTCCTTGCCCTGGGCGTCGTAGACCAGGTCGTACCAATCCTGCGATTTGGTGAACACGGCAACCTCCGATATCGGAACAGCTCGTGCACCCACCCTACCACCAACCCGAGATCGCCCGCCCGATGACCGGACGAAAACGGGACCCCTCGACGCCGAGGGGTCCCGCTGTTGATCTGGCAAGAAGAATCAATCGCCGAAGAAAGGCCTCTGATCAGGGCTCGTCGTCGCAGGTCTGGTTCCAGGCGGCAAGCATGAGCCCTAGATCCGCCGCATCGACCATGCCATCGAGGTTCAAGTCGGCGGTGGTCTGCGGCCCCGACGGACCCCACTGGATGAGCAGCATGCCGAAGTCCTCGCCGTTGACGACCAGGTCGCCATTGAGATCCGCGAAACACTCCCCGTCGGAGCACTCATCGGGAATACCGTTTCCATCGAGATCCTGGGAATCACCCAGGTAAATGTCGATCGAATCATCAACGAGATTCTCGTTGCAGTCCGTGAACTCGATCTGGATTGCATAGACGACGCCAGAGAGGACACCTGAATCGTCGGCCTGAGGGGCTCCCACGAAGACGATGTTCCCAACGATCGCCACCGATTCGCCGAATCGATCTCCGGCTCGGAGTCCCGACGGTTGGATGTACTGTTGCCAGTCCCAATCGGAGCCATCACGTTCGTATATGAAGACCGCACCGATGAGGTCGACCGCGATGGAACCGCTGTCCGGCGCCCCGACCGCGATGTAGTTCTCGGAGACCGTGACGGAATATCCGAATCGATCACCGACCAAGCTTCCAGGCGAAGAGAGCTCCTCGACCGACTCAAAGTCGTTGGCGATCACTCGATAGGCGACCGCCGCGCCTTCGGATTCCGAAGCATACGGCGCACCGATGACGGCATCCGTTCCCTCCATCGCCATCGACCAGCCGAATTTTCCTTCGGGATCGTTGTAATCGAGGTCCGATCTTCGCACCGCATCGGTTCCATCGAGGAAGACGAAGGGGATCACCTTGCCGCGGCCGTTATCCGCTTCCGGCGCCCCGATCATGGCATACCGAACGGTGGAATCCACTTCGGCCCCGGCTGCGACGCTCCAGCCTGCGAGGTCACCCGGGTCATCACCTGGAATGAAACCGTCTTCGGCCGGCAGTTGTTCGAAGAGTCCGCCGGCGAGTTGATAGACGTAGATCGCTCCGGTCTCATCGTTCACGTCGACCTCAACGTCGCGACGAGGCGCGCCGATCACCAGAAACCCATCGGCGATCGCGACCGAATGTCCGAACCAGTCGTTGTCGACCAGATCCGAAGGCTGCAGACGCTGCAGGAGGCAGTAGTACGCCCCGGTCCACTCCCAGACCGAAACTTCGCCCGCGGAGGCGGCTTCGAGGACTTCAAATTCCTCGCCAGTGTCCGGATCGACTTCGGTGACCCACCGCCCGGCACGAGGCGATCCAATCACGAGGTAATCACCACTCGCCGCCACGCTCTCTCCGAAACGATCACCTTCTCGGAGATAGGTCGGCGTCATTTTCGCGCTTTGAAGCCAGCCGACGTCGGGGTCGTCATCGACGAGATCCTCGAAGACGTAGGCGGTCCCCGCGTTCAGTCCTCGAGCGTCATGCCGACTTGCCCCGGACATCATTCGATTTCCGTTCGTGGTGATCGAGATGCCGAACGAGTCGAACGGCTGCAGACCCGCGGCGACCAGTCGGCCATCGGCTCCGGTCTGTTCCGGGACGGCGCAACGATACGCGGCGGTGCCTGGCATCGTCTCCGTGATCCGACGGGCATTGTTTGCGACCCGATTGTCGGCGGATTCCTGAGGACTTCCGGTAGCGACGCCGTCATAGATGACCTCTGGATTCGAATAGTGCAAGATCGTGCTGCCCGGCGAGTAGGCCATCACCGTCTTGAAACAGAAGGTGGTGCTTCCCACCCACCGCCATCCGTGGTAATACGCCCGCTCGTCCTCGTTGATCTCGGGGCTCTCCCCCGGGGCGCAACAGCCGACCCAAGTCGGCTCCCAAGGATCGCACGGTGGGCCGTCGCCGGTGGCGCTGTCTCCGACCGCATGAAGCAGCCCTATGTTGTGACCAAACTCGTGGGCCAGAAGCGAGTAGCCCATGCACCCTCGCACCAGACTGCTGAAGGCGAACGACGGACTATCCCCGCCAAGCACGTAGGCCACTCCGCAGTACGCGACGCTCGGATTCTCGCCGTCGGTCAGAGAGACGAGGGCACAGGCGTCGGCGCCGACCTCGTCGCGGATCTCGTGGATTTCGTCGATCACGCCGTCGTTGGAATTCTGAAAGGGACCCAGCAGGCTGTCGGACTGCTCATCCCACTCAACGAGTCCGACGTAGACGGGTCGGGTGCCATAGATCAGGTCGGAATTGCTCATCGAGAGCGTGGTGTTGGCGCATTCAAGTTCGCAGACTGCGCCGATGGCGGCCGGAGCGTCTTCGGGATCACCACCGTCGTTCTCGATCCGTTCCTCCTCGGCTTCGAGGCAGAGACTGGTGTAAAAGAACGCGATATCCGCGACGGTTGCGGCGCAGCCAGCGCACTCGGTCTCGTCCGGACCTCCTCCGGCGATGCCACCCTCATCGAGGGGACCTTCTGCGCCGACGTCGGGGACGATGCCCCCACCACAGCCCGGGAGGTCGGCCGCCTTGGGTTCGGGACGGCCGAGACCGGGACCGATCGGTACCAGCGTCCATTCCATTCCGCCGCCGTCACCCGGTTCCTGCATCCACCCGGCGACCAGGCCGTCACGCTGGGCCAGCGTTGCAACCACCAGATCACGATCGAGCGACTGAAGTTGCCACCACTGGCCGGATTCCGAGGTCCGATTGAATCGGATCACTTCGAACCCTTCGGGAGCGACTCGAGGCTGCCAACCGAGATTCAATCGATCACCGACCCGGAGCGCGTCAATCGTCTGCGGATCAAACCGGACTCGACCGTCACGGGCGACGACCATTCCGGGCTGGGCCGGACCGCCGGTACTCGACGTGATGCGAGTCTGAGAAGTCTTCGGAGGCGCGGCCTCGCGCGGCGCAGCGAGCTGCGACGCCGCCCGCGGGGTCGTGGTCCGGCGCGGGTCGCCGGGTCGATCCTTCGATGAAGGCTCGACCGCCAGCGACGCCAGCGTCGCGGCTCCGATCACGAGCGTGAATGCGATGATCATCCTGATCTGCAAGTTGTGCATGGTTGCCTTCATCTCCGAACGGACGCCTATAGACGTCCCAACCCTGGTCATCGAGACATGCTCGAACGAACTCCGCCGGCCATTGATTGACGGAACGGTCTTCTATCCCGAGATTCCGTTCCCACGATTTCAAACCGCCAGTTGATCGTAGCCACCAGCTTCGCGAAGCCAAGCGGTCATCGAGCGGTTTTTCGGACCTTTCCCGCCTGGCGGGACCCTGAGGGTGAACATGGCATCCACCTTCCGTCGGGGCCAGTCACTCGGAAGGAAATCACCTCAGCGGAGCCGATCGGCCGCACGAATCCTCCCTGATCGGGATCCTAGGGTCCGGTAGCCCTCCGTACGGGCCGGGCGGGGCTTTCGGCGGGGTAGAAAAAAAGGCCAAGAAAAAGCCCGCGCCCCCCAAACGCTGGACGAGCGTGGCGAGGACGCGGGTCGAGTTGATTCGACATCGCTTGATGGTCAGGCGAGCGGCAGGAACGCCGCATCACCGTGGCCCTCCTTCTTTGGAGGGTGGCTGTTTGATCAGTTCGGAACCTTACTGAGGAGTCGGATCTCCGGCGTCTCGCCGGGGAGATCACACTTCGACCGATCCACGACGAATACGTACCGGGAATCATCGACGACGAACTCCGAGTCGACCGCGTTCCAGAGTCCGCTCACGGGATTCTGTCGGAACGATCGGACTCGCATATGCACCGTGAAGACGTCGCTTCGAACCGAGACCAGGTTCGAGATTCCGGCAAAGAGCAGGTTGGCCTCTTCGGCATCGCCCGCGACCTCGTCGGGAATTTCCACTCGAGTCGATGCGTCGGCCTTGTTCTGGAACCAGCTGATGTTCCGCCGGTCGGTTGAGAGACGGGCATCCGCCTGCCGGGCGAAGTCTGCTGCCGCACCGGTGCTACCAACCTCCGGCCGCCAGCCCAGCCCAAGTCGCGTGTTCAAGTCGGGATCCGGAGCCGCAGGATCCCACGGCGCGGTCGAGGAACCGACGTTGGTTCCGGCACCGAAATCGTTCTGATACGCATAGGGGTCGAGGCTCGCCCCGGTGATCGACGTGGATCGTTGTGGCCACGATTGGCCCGCGCCGTTGGAGACGCCGACCCGGTCGAGCAGCATGAGTTCCCCGAGGCTGGCGAACCCCTGGCCACGACGCATGCCGGGGTACAACCCGACGACGCCGTTGATTAACAGATCGGGATAGACGACGTTGTCGGCGAGCCACGGTGCCATCTCCGGCGCGTCACCGTAGCCGTAGGTGCCACGATCGTCGTAAGACGGCATCACCACGTTTCCGGTAAATGGCATCGCGGTGTTCTGCGAAACCTGGACCGGCTTGATGCTTCCGTTGCCGTAGATACCCCCGCCGTCGCGATATCGCTCGATCGATTCAGGGACCCGGACCCACTGTGGGTTACGGGTTGCGATCGGCTTCGGAACTGCCTCGTCGTCGACGTCACCCGAGAGTTGTGCCGCCGGGGAATAGGAACGCCAGTAGGCGTTGCCGTCCGTCGGTGACGATCCGAGCCCATCCCAGCCGACGTAGGTGTCGTTGTAGACAAGGCGACTCATGTGCGGAAGCGTCCGCATCACTTCGGTGCTCGCGGTGTTCAAGTTGATCAGGCCGCGGGTGCCAGCACCGGAAAAACCGCCGGCATTTCCATACCGGGCGTCTTCGATGGCCAGCAACTCGACCGCATCGAGCGTGCCGTCACCATCGAGGTCCATCCGATAGTTCGCGCCCGGGCCATCGCAGACCAGGGCATCAAAGACCGAAAGCCCCGCGGGAAGTTTGGGCGTCCAGGGCGCGTTGACGGCCGAGACTTCGACGACCTGCGTGAACGGACGGAACGCATCCACCGACGCACCGGCCGGCGCGGTCAGGTTGCCGGGGGTGGGTCGGAATCGATTCGTGAAGGCACCGCTGGTGTTGGGGATTCCGATGTCGTCGAGATATTCGCGGGGCGCCACCGGAAGGAGATCCTCGTCGCCGACGCCGTTCATGATCTCGCCGAAGGTGAAGACCGTCTCCAACAAGGGCAATCCGTTGTACGACTGCGGCGAGGTGATGCCCGGTCGATGACGGACCGCATGCCCCCAGAGGAAGGCGTTCGCGATCTCCCCGACCTGTTCGTAGTCGGCGTCCTTCTGGAGCATCTGAAGCGGATACGCCCACTGGTCCTTTTCGAGCCAGACGCGTTGGTACTGCTCGAGCCCGTCGTCGACGCCATTGCCGTTGCCGTCGGCGCCGCTGGGAATCCCGGAGCGGGTCCCCGGCAATGTTTCGTCCGGCGACTGTCCCTTATCCATCATGACCCAGCGGAAGTTGCTGGCCGGCTGGCCGGGCCAACCGGATGAATCGGGCGAAAGTCGGATCGAGCCGTCCGCAAACACCGGGAAGCCCGCATCGAAGTCGATGGTCGGCGTCCCGGCGCCGCCCACCAGTGCGGTGGCGGTACTGAAGTTGACCGGCTTACCGCGCACCGACTCGAACTCGAATCCAAAGCCACCCGCCCCGCCGGAGACGCCAGTCGCCAATGGGAGGAGGTAGGACCGAGTCAGCCACGCCGAACCGGCGGCGCCGCCAGTGTCCGGATCATCATCGAGACTGATCGTGCTTCCCTTGATTTTCGCGGTACCGCTGCTGAGCACCACCGCGTCGACCTCGGTCTTCACCCAATCGTCTTCGGGGATCTCGGCGAAGACGTACCGGGGATTCACCTCGGTCATGTCGTAGACACCGTTGCGATTGACGTCCCAGCCCCAGGGCCGGCCCGCCCGCACCCAGCTCACGAAGAAGTCATCGCCTTCGAGCCGAATGCCGTTCCACTCACGTCGATCGTTGCTGTTGAGATCGAAGATGTAGTCCTGATCCATGGTCGGCGCGAAGTCCTCTTCCACGAGCCGCTTCATCTGATCCTTGAACTCGATCTCCGCCCCGGTGTGTTCGTTGTCGAGCCGGTCGATGACGTAGAAGTAGCCGTCGTTGTTCTGGGCTCCCGGCGTCTCGGCGACGAAGGTCGTCGGGTTCTGCACGAACTTCAACAACTCGACGGAGCGATCCGGATCATCGAACCAGTTCTGGGGATTCGGGGAAAGCAGTGGCGGCAGGGCCGGCTGGATGGATACCGGCGACGAACTCGGCGTCGCCCGTCGGAACGACCGCGGCGAGGCATCGAAGACCATGGTCTGATGCGAGTCGAGCGGCAGGTTGGCATCCCAACCAAAGAGGTTGCCGGGCTCGAGATCGAGGAAGTCCATCCACTTGGCATGAAAGTCCTCGAACTTGGCACCGAACTCAAATTCGAAGTCGCCGTCCGCCGTGCCATCGTTGGTGTTGAAGCCGGGAGGAATGATCCCGAAAACGATGGCGGTTCTTGGCGCATCGGGCCGGGTCGGCCCAAGGAACAGTTCGCTCGGCCGGTAGTACGGCTGGACTCGCCCTGTGACGCCCTGCGGATGCGGGCTGGGAAGGCGGCCAAGATTCAGCGGACGAATGTTGTCACCCACCCGGATGTAGATGTCGTGAAGTCCGACTGCCTCTTCGTAGGGGTTGGCAAGCTGAATTGCGAACACGATGGCCGGCTCGCTCTCCTTGTCGACCCATGAATCACCGGCATCGATGAACCCGGTGGGGATCGTGTCGTCACCGGCTTCGGCACCGTCGATCCCTTCGCTGAGCAGATATTGCTGGTAGTCGTCGTCGTTGTCGAGGTCGCTCGCGGTGCTCGTGGAGATCCGGCTCTTGGGATAGACCAGTGCGAAGAAGCTCTCCATGATGAACGGCTGGCGTTCCATGCCGGGGAACGTGAGGTTCTTGAGATCTTGGTCGATCGAACCGAGGTATCCGTCGATTTCTAGCGAGACGCGGGGCGCCCAATCGGGATAGATCGGCTGGTCGACGATCTCGAGCCCCTCGACGGTGGCGGGCCCGTTCGAGTCGGCGTAGTTGAAGGTGTTGACGCCGCGGAGCCGGTTGTCGCGATTCGTGTCGATGTTCGCGGCCCAACTTGCCGCCATCAACTGCGTCTTGAGATAGGCCGTCTGATTGTCGGTAATGCCCTGGTAGCTGTTTCCGAGGTAGCTCTGGGTGTAGTCGGTGCCATCGGTGGGATCCCGAAAAAGCCCGGACAAGGCCGCCCCGAAGGTCTCCTGAAGTTCCTGTCGGAACCGATAGGACCGATCAAGCTCGACTCGGAACGCGAACGCATTGCCAAGGATGGGAGGCCAGACCCCGGCATAGAGATCGTCGGGGTCAATCGCGCCGACGACGTTGAACGGGTCGGCGAACTCACCGCTGTAGAGCAGCGACTCGAGCTCGGTGATCGGCGCGTCGAGCGCCGAACCTCGAAGGTCGAGCTTTCGCTTGCGAGCGTCGAACGCGGTCTGGTTGGTGGTGGTCAGCAGTGCCGGAGGCGCCGTCGAACGGAGCCGGCCGAAAGCGTAGTCGTAGTCGGGATCAAACAATGCGGTCGGACGAAGATGCAATGGCCGAAGGTCGTTGCGCACCGAACTGTAGGTGGTGACTCGATGCCGTAAGTCCCGCAGGAGCTGGCGCGCGGAGAGCTGGTCGCCGATTGGAATACCGGCGGTCGGCGGCCAGGCGCCGTCGGGATTCGAGCCGTAGTAGTCGAGGAAGTTTTCTACCGATTCGGATCGAGCGAGGGTCGATCGGAAGGGGTTTCGCTCACGCTGCCAAGGGCGGTTGACGGTTCGTTCGAACGCCGAGACCACCGGACCGTAGTTGCTTCCGGTGAACATCCGCAATTCAAGTTCGTCCGCATCGGTGAAACCGCGCGGCGGCACGTTGCCGACCGACCACTGATCGACCGGAAGCGACTCACCGATGGCGTTGGTCCGACGCACGAAGAGCCCACTATCGGTCTGTCGTCGCTTGAAGTACCGGCGCCGATCGAACCGGGCTCGGCCCGGGTCGCCATCACCGAAGGCCACCATCAATGATCGATAGGGTTGCTCGAGGGCGGAGAATCCGGTCGCCCCGACATTTTGGTTCAGCACCCCGGTCTGTCGAAGCCAGCTCGACGCCTCACTGGTGGAGTCGCCGAAGAGCAGTGGGTTGTACTGGGTCGAGAGCGTCTGGGTACCATCAAAGCTGCCGATCCGATACTGGTAGGACGTGTCGTAGGCGTAGTTGAAATTCCAACTCGACGCGGGCCAGGTGTTCTGCGGATCGCTCAAAAGTCCGACCCAAGTGTCCTCGGGATCGTAGACGTTCGCGTTGTCGCCGAACTGAGTCGCCTGCGCTCCAGGCTGCACCAAACGGCTGGTCAGGGCGATGTCCGCCGGGGTCTGACCCGCGGTGCTCCAACGGTCGAACCGGGTCGCGACGTTCACGTCGACCATCGAGGCGTTGTCGACGATCGAAACCGCGGCGACCTGACGGATGCCGTCCTCGCTGACTCCAGGCAACAGGAACCAGAAGGAATCCGTAAACCCATCACCATCAGCATCCGCGAGTGTCCGACTCACCACGTTGCGATCCGTGCCGAACACGAACTCTTCGCGCTTGGGACCGAGGTCGTTGATCTTGATGAAGTTCGGAAGCGGACTCACACCACTTCCGAGCACTGCGTTGAAGTGCGTGTTGGGCGTGCCGAACCAGTCGGCCCGCCGGGAGAGAAAATCATTGACACCGTTGTATCTGGCGGGCACCACGCCGGGAAGCCACTGCTCGTACGGCGTTTGCAGCGCGACCGGCTCCTGAAAGAGGCCGTACTCGGTGAACCCCTGTCGGTAGAGATCCGATGACGTCGTGGTGATCGTAAATCCGGCCTCCGGGAAGGCGAGTGGATCATTGGCATTCGAGAGGGTCGGGTCGAACGACGCGACGTTGGCGATGTCGAAGCAGACCCGCCAGCCGTTCTCCGCAGTCGCCGGCCACGAAAGGTGGCTGAAATGCGTGAACCCGGATGAGCCGACCACGTTGTCGTAGCCAAGATTGCCGTTTTCGTCGTAGGCCCGCTGCGGCTCGGTCGAGCGAAGCCAGCGGGTGTCGGCGAAACCGGGATTGCCCACCGGGTTGTCGTCGCCGATCACCAGTCCGGCGGCGTCATAGAGCGTTCCATTGGGCGCACCGGGTCCAAAGGGCGAGGCGTTGCCCTGGGTGTCAGGCCAGTTGGTCCAGGCCTTGGTCTCGTAAGGCGCGAAGTTGTACGCCGCGATGGGATTGCCGTCGCCGCCCACCTGCGGATCGACCATGTATCGGTCGAGTTTCTGCCCGAGCCAGAACGGCCGGGACAGGCGAGGCGTGCTGGAGGTGGCGACTCCCCCGTTGAAGATGGACGGATCGTTGCCGGCATCGACGAGCTTGGGGAAGAGGTTCGAGGCGATCTCGTTCGCCACCACCCCTACTGCGAGTTGCGAGCGGTCCTCGCGATCGATCGCCTTCCGCTGGGCGGCGGCGATGATCCGACCCCCCTGGGCGCGGGTGATGTACGCAGTCGCAATGATCACCAGCAGCACCAAGATCGCGGTGACCAACACCAGCGTGTTGCCCCGTCGGGATTGGCTTGGCGGCACCGCCCGGGTGCCCGTTCCGAAGACTGATTGATTGGTGTGCATGGTCATGGTTCAGTTCTCCGGAAGATCCTGCACCCGCGCCGGAAGCGGGATCGTGAACTGCACGAGACGACCACCTTCGATGGCGTCGCGGTTGTCGTGAAACGTCGCGGTGATACGCACCGCGGAAGGCCACGGCGTGTAGTCGGTGCGGTAGATGGGCCACGGCTCGCCACCCGTCGCGGCTTGGGTGATCGGACGGCCGGCACCATCACGGATGAATGGCTCCTTGCCGTTCAATCCGAAGTAGGCGCGATAGCGGTAGACCGGGACACTGCTTCCAAACGGCTGGTCGACGACGCTGCCCCCGACACCACCGATGCCCTCGACGTTCGGGACCGCGCGGGGCTGAAAACTACCGGTGCCGTTGAAGACCTCGGCATCGGCCGGGAAGCCCGCGACGACCTCGTTGCTTGGGTGGTATGCGAGCGGCGCGTGGAGACGAACCTCCCGGTCGTAGAAGGAACCGCCGAGATACGCCGAGGCGAAGGTCACGTCGAGATTTGGGTTGCCGGAATCGGAATTGTTGTCCGCAAATCCAAACCAAGGCTGGGGAAGCGATGCTTCGACGACTTCGGCGGGTTCACTGCCGACTCCGGATCGATATCCGCCGCGATGCGACACGCCACGGATCATGCCCTGAAGATTCCGCTTCGGGTCGAAGTCGAGTTCGAGCTCGCGGCCGACCCCATCGGACCAGGTCCAGTCGATCACGAAGTTCGAACAGTTGCTTGCCAGCACGCTGGTGGTGAGGAGCACATCGCTCTTGTTGAGGGTGGGCGGTCGCTTCTCGGCACGGGGTCGATAGTTCAAGAGCGTCTGCACCACACCGTCGGGGCCGAGGGTGCGAATGGACTCCCGCAGGCGACCGATGTCGGTCGCAACCACGTCGACGCGGGAAGCCTCCATCGCATCATCGAAGATCGCCTCCGCGGAGTTTCGGTTGGCCGGCGTGGAGAGGAAGTTGCGACTATTGCCTTGGCGGTCGTCTGCGATCAACGTCTCCTGTCGCGCGAGGGTCCAGTCACTGGCATCCGGCTGGGATCCGTTGTACTGACCCGGAAGCGACGTCCCCTGCGGCCAACGCTGCAGTTCGACCCGAGCGGAGGTGTTCGCCGGCGAAGGGCGGAACCAAGGCTGGATGTTGTAGGAGGGATCGACGTCCGCGGTGACCCCGAGGTTCTTCGGAAAGAACGGGAACTGGATGCCGTGCCCGTAATAAATGATGCTCGACGTCGCCTGCGGCGTCGGCGAGGTCTCGCCGCCATAGGTGCCGATGGACGATTCCGTGAACGCGCCCATGGTCTGGGTCTGCCGGCTGATCGCCAGATCATCGGCGACGAAGGCCATCTGATCACAGCGGAAGATGTGACCGGCCGGTTTGGTCGGATCGAGAAGCTGCCCCCCACCGAGCGATGACATCACGTCGTTGCGGACGCCGATGCACTGGATGATGAGGAACCCCTCGTCGGAGATCCGAGCCAGATCGTTGCGGATCAACTGCTCGACCGCGGAGGTCTCTTGCAGGATGTCCGCATTGGCTTCCCCGTTCTTCACCACCGTGCTCGCGGTGCCGAAGATCCGGCCGACCGCGAGAATCACCACCAGGAGCACCACGATGGCGACCAGCAGTTCGGTGAGCGTGAACGCCCGACCGATGGCGCGACGACGGTCGCTCGAACCCGTCGAGCGGATGGGCTCGTTGGGTGCTTCGTGGTTGGGTGTTTCGTGGTTGGGCGTTTCGTAAAGTTGGATCGGCATCAAAGGTCCCTCACGGTGATGTAGATCGGCGTGAGCGACACGCCACGACGATCTACCGGAGGCACGAACCAGAGCGACCGGACCTCGTCGGTCTCCGACTGAATATCAGCCGGGTCGGAATACGGACCACCCTCCGCGGTTGCCGGGTTCCAGATCGCGGAACTCGGTGCTTGTGAGGGGATCGGACGAGCGAGTCGAACGGGTCCCTGCCGCTTGTTACGGCGGCCTTGGGCGACCCGGTGGATCCGGTTGGACGGATCAAGCAGCCACTGCCCCGGTGCCTGCCAGCCTTCAAAGTACGGATCAAGGGTGGGGTTGGGTTCGTTGAACTGCGGACCCGTGCCAATGATTTCGACGCGATCGAAGTCGTCGAGACCCGGATCACCGCCCGGAGTCGGATCAGCGCCGTACGGGGTGAGCGGGCGATAGGAACTCCCGCCCACGGACATGAAGAAATCCGCTCTGGCCGGCATCGACGGCCGAAGCCCGTCCCGGTCGTATGCGTTGGTTCCGGCATCCTGGGCGACCGCATAGCCGCCCGCGGCCGCGCCAACCTTCACCCGGTAGACAAAGATCGCCACTTGGACCCGCCCCTGGAACCGACGAAACATGCAATCCCAGGCGTACTGCGGTCGATTGCGGCCAGTCTCGTACCCGGTTCCGGAGGGCCAGAATCGTTCTTCCTGGGTAATCGTGACCAGCGGATCCTCGGAGTTCCCGAAGAAGTCGAACTTCGAACGATTGAACGGAATGCCGAAGAGGAATCCACCCGGATCAGGGTTAACAGGGTTGGCGTACTCATCGCCGATCACGGGAAACCCGTTGGAGAACCGCAACTCTGTGGTCTTGCCGATTTGCCAGTCGAGATTCGCGCCAGCGGGATACTCGGGCGCGAAGAACGAGTCGCGAGCGACCCGGGCGCTAAAGATGTCGATGTCACCGAAGTAGTCACGCGAGTCGGCCGAGACGCCGGCGGGAACGACGGCCATCGACGGTCGAAGCCAGGGCCAGTCGCCACGCTGGGTGTACTCGTCACCACCGCGTAACCAGGTGTTCGGAAAATCCCCGTCGAGCGGGGCGAAGGTCGCGGGGGTGTAGATCCCAAACTCCTCAAACGTGCCGAAGTCCGACTGTCTCACCTTTGACCGGATCGACGACATCGCCGCCTCCGCGATCACCGGCCCGAGGACATCGTCTTGGGCGCGACGCTGCTGAACGATTCCCGCCGGGAACACCGCAGAAATTGAGATGATGCCGACCCCGAGGATGAAAATCGCAAGCAGCAGTTCGATCAGGGAGAAACCACGTGCCACGCGGCGTCGCCTGGGCGAACCGGTGGCGGCATTCGAGGCATTCATGGTCGTCATGGTGTTCATGATGTTCATGGATTCACAGTCTCCGCGACGCCGGTGTATCGATTGAAGAAGATCGGAATGCCGAAGTCGTCGACCCAGTTGGTGATACGACTGTTCCGGATGTCCTCGCCAGACTCCCCTGCCCAGTTGCCATCGCCACGCGCTCGCCGCAGTTCTGCGTCGTCGTAGACCGCAAGCCACTGCACCGGGTGCACGTCGCATTCGTCTCCGACCGCGTCATACGCGACATACTGAAGGATGCCGCCGTAGCCGTTGGGATTGAGGATCTCGGGCACGTTGTTCCGATCCGCATCAAGGTACGGCCAGACCACCGCTCCCGAACCCCCGGCACCCTGGACGTTTCGAGTGATGAGCGTTCCATCGGGACCGAAGATCACCCCGATCTGCCGGCCGATCTCCTGCGAGAAGATGGTTCCGCCGGCCACCCGCCAGTCGCCACCCGGCTGGGTGACCCAGAGATCGTCCTGCGGGACGCCGTTGGAACCACCCCCGACATAGGCGGTGTTCAAGGGCCCGGCGATCTTGATCCCCCGCGGAAGGGCGACCGCTGGAAGACCGGGCACCGGAACGTAGCGTTCGTCGTACCACTGGTTGCCTGAGTATCGCGTCGAGATCTGACCGGTCGATTCGGCCAGCACCAGCTCGACGGTCTCGCCTTCGGAGACCTTGTTCGGATCCACGTTCACCACAAAGGTGAGCATGACCGTCTTGTTGTTCTGAATGGCGTACGCTCGCGCCATGCCGAGGGCCGCGATCACCTGATTGGAACCCGAGCTGAGCCGCGCCCCCTGACTCACTTGTCGCACGCTAATTCCGGTCAGCACGGCGAGCAGGATCAGGATGCCCATGACCACCAGCAGCTCGATGATCGTGAAGCCGATCCGGATCGCATCGTGCGACTCGGTGTTCCGGGGATGTCGGTGCAGGTGGCGAGCCGGATGCATCATTGGTTCTCCGGGGTGTAGGAGTAGATGTTGTCGATCGTCGCTTCGAATCGGACCGAACTTCCTCCGGCGCAGTCGAGGCATCCGATGTCACCGTCGGGTCCCGAACTCACAAAGAGCGGCTGACCGTTACGACAGACCCCGAGCTTGGTCTCTATCCAGGTCCGAATCGAACCGTCCGAGTCGATTTCATAGATGCTGGAATCCGAGTCCCGCCAATTTCTACCGGGCATCACCACTGCGATCGCGGCGCCCCAAGGATCGACCAGGGTGGTGAGATCCTGATTGTTGGGCAGCGGAAGTCCGTTGGCCAACTTCACCGGAACGAAGAGCGAGGGATCGAGTTTCGCGATCACGTCTTCAGCCGACTCGGTTCGCGCCATCAGTTGGAAGAGGCGAACGATCGACTTCTCCCACCCGTGGCTATCCGAGCCGGATCCGCAGTTGCATGCTTCACCGGCGCCGCCGACGCCGTAGTAACCCTCGAGCCCGTTGATGCCAAAGTTGATGTTGTAGGGAATGTCGTAGGCGCCGCGAGTCCCCTGCTCGTTCCGATCCTGGTAGGTGAGCGGGCGACCGATCGCCTGTTCGTATTCCTGGACGGCGGTGTTCAGGTTGGCGAAGGCGGCCTCCAACTGACGGGCCTCGTTGGCCTGAATCAGCAGCGTGCTCACCGCCAATACGAGCGAGATCAAGGTGATGATCACCCCAACCACCACCACGAGCTCGATCAGGCTGAAGCCGCCGCGACGCCGCACGCCGCGACGATGAAGTCTGTGGATCTTCGGCTGGTTCACGGACCGACCTCCTGGATGTTGTCTCGGTTCAATTCATCGACGTCGAATCGCCGAGCATTGTCGATGCGACGATTCGGCCCCGCACTCAGCAACCCGAACTCGGCGCTCTTGAGTTGCGGGGTCGTCGAACGATCACCGTCGGCGTCTTCGACGCCGTTGGACTCAAGCCCTTCTTCAAAGGTCCAGGGTCGCATCGCGAAAATGTCGCCGATGTCGAACGATGGATTGTCGGCCCGAGGGTCGCCGCCGTAGTACGGTCGACGGTAGTAGCGGATCGGGGTGCCCCAGTAGTCGAGGATTACCTTCGGACGATTCGCATAGTCTTCGTCCTCGGGGCGGGCGATCGAACCATCGGGGCGAAGACCGCCGATGCTGTTGCCGTCCTTTACTTCGAGATAGGGACCAAAGATCCGCCCCTTGATCCGTACGCCGTTGTCGTTGATGTTCGGCGGGAAGGAGGTCCCATCGTTCACGAATCCACCGGGATTGCGAGCAGCGAAGCTGCCGATGAACCCCTCGAAACCTCGTCGAGGATTGAACACCGATCCCCATGCCCCGTCGAAGCCGGGCGAACGGAAACCCAGGGTGGGCGACTCGATGTTGCCCGGGGCGATATCGGGAAACGGATTGGCATCGGAAGTGACGATGCCGTAGCCATCACCACTCCGATTGCCGTACCCGAGCAGGTACTCGGCCGGAGTTGTGACCGAAAACCAACTCTGATAGTCGGAGATTTCCGAATCGGACGGTGTTCCGTCCCACGCGGGCGGGGTGATCGCATCCCGGGACCAGCCGGGCTGGCTGTTGGGGGTCCCATTGCCGCCGAACGCATTGGCATCACCGAGGACCGGCGGAACGTATCCGTGGTCACCCTTGAATTGAGCCAGTCCGGCGACCATCGAGTTCATCAGGAAGCGGGTCTGCGCCTGTTGCGCTGTGCCCGATGCCTGCGAGAGTGCGACGATCAAGACGCCCATCAGCACGATGATGATGGCAAGGGTCACCAGCATTTCGATCACCGTGAAGCCGGCATGCCGGCTCGAAGGTGTCGACCGGCCTTGATCGTTTCGGAGGAGTTGAATGGCCCGAGTGGTCATGGAACGTTTCCCGGCGACCCCCTCCCGGGAGATTCCCAGGAGGACGGTCGCGACGCGGTCGGAGTCAATTCGCCTGTGAGACGGATTCGATCATCTTCACGAGCGGAAGGAACAAGGCGAGGACGATGGTGCCGACGATGCCGCCGAGGATCACCACCATGAAGGGCTCAAGCAGTGACAACAACGCCGCCACGGCCACGTCGACCTCTTCGTCGTAGTTGTCGGCGATCTTCATCAGCATGATGTCGAGGTCACCGGTCTCTTCACCGACGTCGATCATGTTCACCACGATCGGATCGCAGACCTTCGATTCACGGAGCGGACCCGCGAAGGTCTCGCCGTCCCGGATCGAGTCATGCACGCCGGTCAGCGCCTTCTCGTAGATGTAGTTGCCCGAAGTATCTCGAGTGATCAGGATCGCTTCGAGAATCGGAACGCCGGCACTGATCAAGGTCCCGAGGGTCCGTGTGAATCGGGCGATCGCCGTCTTCCGGATGAGCGGCCCGATCACCGGTATTCGTGCGAAGACGATGTCGGTGACGGCCTTACCCGGCCCGGTCACCCGCACGAGCTTGTAGAGCCCGAACACGAGGAACGGCGACAGAAGGATCCAGACCGCACCAGGCACCGCCTGATCCTCGCTGGAACCACCGGCCACCCACTTGGAGGCGTTGACCAGCCAGATCGTGAGGCCGGGGAGCTCGACGTCGAAGTCGTTGAAGATCTCCTGGAACTTCGGAATCACGAAGTACATGATGCCGGTCACGATCAAGACCGCGATGCTGATGACCACCGCCGGATAGATCAAGGCACCCTTGATTCGACGACGAAGACGCTCGCCCTTCTCCATGAAGTCGGCGAGTCGCTGGAGGATGATGTCGAGCACGCCGCCGACCTCGCCCGCCGCCACCATCTTCGAATAGAGACGATCGAACGCCTTGGGATGCTTGGCCATCGAGTCGGAGAGCGACGAACCGGATTCGACGTCCTCGGCGACGGCGGCGATGATTGACTTGAGCGCTCCTGGCCGCTGCTGCGACTCCAGAATCTGCACCGACCGCAGAAGCGGAAGGCCAGCGTCCTGCAGCGTCGAGAGCTGGCGGGTGAAAGTCGTCATCTTCTTCAGACCGATCTTGCCGATCGAGAAGCTGAAACCGCCGCCCTTCTTCTTGGTTTTGCCGGGACTCTTGCCGGCATTCTTCTGCCTTCCCTTGAGCTTCGCCTCTTCGACGAGCGTGGGGAAGTAGCCCTGGGCCTTGAGCTGCGATTGGGCATCACCGCGGTCGGGGGCCTCGATGACCCCTTTCTGCTCCTTGCCCGCCGCGTTGACTGCCTCGTACTGGAAGGTCGGCATGTTCGTGTCTCTCAGAGTCGTTCTGGTATTCGGATCGTGTTCTGCCGCCGGTGGCGGCCCGTTTCATCAACGCCGGCGTTCCGGCTCTTCTGGGGGGTCCTCGACGTCATGAGGCCATCATGAGGTCATGAAATCCGGTGGCCTTTGTCGCCACCGTCCCCAGGATCACATTCACTCACTCTTCCGCAATGGTCTCGCGAACGACCTCATCGATCGTGGTCTGGCCTTCGTAAATTCCAAGAAGCCCTGATTGCCGCAGCGTCCGCATCCCGCGCCGCTTCGCCTCATCCCGGAGCACCGCCGTCGATGCCTGCGCCATGATCATCTCGCGAATCGTGTCATCCATGACCAGGATCTCGTAGATCGCCATTCGTCCTCGATACCCGGTCTTCATGCAGTTTTTGCAACCACGCCCGCGGAAGAACGTCCGCCCTTCGACGTCTCTAGGCAGCAGCGACAATTCCATCAACTGCTCCTCGCTCGGGACGTACTCTTCCTTGCACTTCTCGCAGATCTTTCGAACCAGTCGCTGTGCGACGATGGCTTCGATGGTCGCCGTGAGCAGGAAGCTCTCGATGCCCAGGTCGACCAATCGAAGGATGGAACTCGGCGCATCGTTGGTATGCAGCGTCGAGAACACGAGGTGACCTGTCAGTGACGCCTGAATCGCGATCTGCGCGGTCTCGAGGTCTCGAATTTCGCCCACCAGGATGATGTCGGGGTCCTGCCGGAGGAAGGACCTGAGCAACTTGCCAAAGGTCAACTCCTGATCGACGTTCACCTGACACTGGATCAGTCCGTCGATGTCGTACTCGACGGGATCCTCGGCGGTGAGGATCTTCCGGTCCGGCGTATTCAGTTCGGCGAGCGCCGCATAGAGCGTCGTGGTCTTGCCCGACCCGGTCGGCCCCGTCACCAGCATGATGCCGTTGGGCTTCTTGATGAGTCCGCGGACCTTCTCGAGATCGTCATCGCGGAGGCCGACTCGATCGAGACTGAGCTGCACGTTGGACCGGTCCAGAACTCGAAGCACCACCGACTCGCCGAACATCGTGGGAAGGACCGCCACACGAAGATCGATCGGCGCCCCGGTTCCCGGAAGCGACATCTCGATCCGGCCGTCCTGCGGGAGCCGCCGTTCGGCGATGTCGAGCTTCGACATGACCTTGATTCGACTGACGATCGGAAGCGCGAGCCGTTTGTCCGGCGGAGCCATCTCGTAGAGCACGCCGTCGATGCGGTACCGGATCTTGAATTCGTCTTCGAACGGCTCGAAGTGGACGTCGGATGCCTTGTCCCGGATCGCGATCATCAACGTCTCCTGGACCAGACGCACGATCGCGTTGTCTCCGGAGGCCTCCATGACCATGTCTAGATCGAGCGAATCACCGTGACCCTCGAGTGCCGCGATCGTCGCCGACTCACCAGCGTCCGCGTAGATCTCGCTGAAGCCGCTGCCTTTCGCCGCATATCGCTCCTGAAGGATCTCATCGATCTCCTCGGCGGATGCCAGCACCGGCTTCACTCGTTTGAAGTTGAGCTGGTTCCTCAGATCGTCGACCGCCGCGAAGTTGTCGGGGCTCTTGACCGCGATCGCGATCGCGTTCTTCACCGGATCGAACTTGATGGGCACGATCTGATAGGCGATGGCAGTGGTCGCCGGAATCGCCGCAAAGGTCTCGTCTGAGATCTCCCGATCGCGGAGCGAAACCTGCTCGATGCCCGCCTGGCCTGCGAGCGCCTCCCGGATGTCGGCCGCCTCGATGTGACCGAGATCGACGAGAATCTCGCCGACCTTCCGTCCGGGTTGTTTGCTCTGGACCGCCAAGGCCTCGTGGACCTGCTCGCGGGTGACCTTGCCGAGTTTGACGAGGACGCGACCGAACTTGCGTCCTTTCAACTCATTGGTACTGACCTTGGCCATGCTCGTCGACGCTCCTGCTGGACCGGTCCGGGCCTTGATAGGCCGTTTTCGGAGGGGCTGAATGCGGGATCCGAGGGGCGAGCGGGCTTGCTGACCCGGAGTCTCCGACCTGGAGAACACACTCGCCTGAGGACTTCCGAACCGGGTCTGTCATGGACGGACCTGGTCATCCCGTGACGCCGACGACCGTTCATTCCCGTTCATCGAACGGCGAGAACGGCGATCCCGACCGTCGGGATCTAAACGTGTCCACCCAAGGAGACCTTGAACAGACACGCCTTCACAGCACTGATGGCCCTTTCTTTCCGAACCCGGAAACGAGAGGTCGAATCAGATCTGCTTCATCAGCA
This sequence comes from Phycisphaerales bacterium, assembly GCA_028823105.1. GTDB lineage: Bacteria > Planctomycetota > Phycisphaerae > Phycisphaerales > SM1A02 > UBA12014. The sequence continues at coordinate 23,618 of JAPKCC010000035.1, forward strand.
TATACGCACGAGACTCCCGAGTGTTTCCGGGAAGTCACGCTCTTGGATACCCGCGACAATGAAAAACGAACTATCGCTATAAATGGCTCATATCCGGCATCGCGCCGGTTATCAGCTCTTTTTCTTGTCTGCTGGACTCTTGACGGCCTCATCCTCGTCATCAGATTGATCCAACTCGCTCCGCCCGACGAGCACCCCGGTGCGATGGACCTTCTGGGTCAATTCGTTCGCGTCCTTGCCCTTGTCGATCATTTCTTCGGCCGAAATCATGCCCTTGGCATAGAGCGTCCAAAGGTGATCATCCAGCAACTGCATGCCGTATTTCTTGCCCGTCTGGATCGCGGAGTCGATGCGGAAGGTCTTGTTCTCGCGGATGAGGTTGGAGATTGCCGGCGTGACCACGAGGAACTCGTAGGCGGCGACTCGCCCTGGCTTGTCAGACCGAGAAAGCAACTGCTGACTCAGCACCGCGATCAATGCCACGGAGAGCTGGACCCTGACCTGGGCCTGTTGATTGACCGGGAATGCATCGATGATTCGGTTGATCGTGCCGGACGCTCCAGTGGTATGAAGCGTCGCGAAGACCAAGTGACCCGTCTCGGCCGCCGCGATCGCGGCTTCGATCGTCTCCAGGTCTCTCATTTCGCCGACCAGAATCACGTCGGGATCCTGACGAAGCGCCCGCCGGAGAGATTCCGAGAAACTCGGGACGTCGATCCCGAGTTCACGCTGATTCACGATCGATTTCTTGTGATAGTGGTAGTACTCGATCGGATCCTCGGTCGTGATCATGTGCCGATCCATGTTCTGGTTGATGTAGTCCAGCATGGTGGCGAGCGAGGTCGTCTTTCCCGAACCGGTCGGTCCGGTGACGATAAAGAGGCCGCGAGGTCTTCGGATCAACTCCTTGACGATCTTCGGAAGCCCGATCTCGTCAAACGTGAGAAGCGTGTTCGGAATGAGCCGGAGCACCATGGCGACATTGCCACGCTGCTTGAAGACCGCGACACGAAAACGAGCGGCGTCGCCGAAGGCGAAGCCGAAGTCGGTTGAGCCGACCTCCTGCAGTTCCTGCTGGTTCTTCTCCGGCGTGACGGATTTCATCAACGCCACCATGTCGTCGGGTTCCAGTGTCTTGGTCTGGAGATTCCGAAGCGAACCGTGGAGCCGGACCGTGGGCGGCCGACCCACCGTGAGGTGGAGGTCCGAGCAGTTCTGCTTGACGACGGTGTCGAGGAGACGATCGATCTGAAGGGTGGACATGAGGGAGAAGACCGTGTGTTGCGGCGACCGGGGTTGAAAAGCGTGGTCGCGAAGGAACGAAGGGTGTTAGAAAGAAAATTTCGTCGAGCGAATCAGGTGGCGCCGATCTCCGACGGATCGAAGCCTTCAATCTGGGCGAAACGAGCGACTTCCACCGGAGTGGTGACGCCTCGGAGAATCTTTACCTTGCCGTCTTCGAGGAGGCTGCGCATGCCGCCTCGAATAGCGGCCTCGCGGATCTTCGCGATGGAGGCTCGTTCGAACGCGAGCTCGCGGATCTCGTGGTTCATCACCAGCATCTCGAAGATAGCCATTCGGCCCTTGTAGCCGTTCCCATTGCAGGCCTGACAACCGACGGCCCGATGGATCTCTCCAGTCGAGATCTCCTCCTCGGAGATGTTCACGAGCTTGAGAAGCTTCCGATCGGGATTCTCATCGATCACCTTGCACTTGGCGCAAAGCACCCGGATCAGCCGCTGTGCCATGATCGCCTGGACTGAACTGGCCACGAGGAAGGGCTTGATGCCCATGTCAACCAGCCGGGTGATCGCACTCGGGGCATCATTGGTGTGAAGCGTGGAGAACACAAGGTGACCAGTCAGGGCCGCCTGAATCGCGATGTCGCCGACTTCCCGGTCTCGAATCTCACCCACGAGCACGACGTTGGGCGCCTGTCGAAGCATCGCCTTGAGGATGAGCGGAAACGTCAGACCGATCGCGTCCCGGACCTGCACCTGATTGATTCCGTTGAAGTTGTATTCCACGGGGTCTTCGGCGGTGATGATCTTCCGGCTTGGCTCGTTGAGGACGTTGAGTGCCGAGTAGAGCGTGGTCGTCTTTCCGGATCCGGTCGGCCCGGTTACCAAGAAGATGCCGTTCGGACGCCGAATGATCTTGTTGAAGAGTTCGAGGTTGTCGGGCTCGAATCCAAGGCTCGGCAGACCGATCTGCACCGAATCTGGGCGAAGCACTCGAAGTACCACGCTCTCGCCGTGATACGCCGGGCAGGTCGAGACTCGGAAGTCGATCTGGGCGCCGTCGATCGGCAGTTTGATTCGACCATCCTGTGGGATGCGCCGCTCGGAGATGTTCACGCCCGCCATCAATTTCAGGCGAGCGAGAACGGCCGACTGATTCCGCTTCGGAAGACTTTGGCGAACATGGCAGACGCCGTCGACCCGGTATCGGAGTACGACGCGATCCTCGCGAGGCTCCACGTGAATATCACTGGCGCGACCACGCACCGCCTCGAAGATGAACTCGTTGACCAGCCGGACGATCTTGGAGTCGCCAGCGTCCACGTCGATCGAACTATCGATCGAGCTGTCGACGGAACTGTCGACGGACTTGTCCACGGTGACGTCGATCGAATCAGGACCAGCATCGCCCCCGAGCTTCGCAGCGCCGCCCTCGCCGATCCAGTCGAGCATCTGCGACTTCACACCCACCGCGAGATCGAACTCCTGGGGGAGTCGGAATCGAAGGAGGTCGAGCATCTCGAGATCCATGGGATCATGGACCAAGAGACGAAGGCGATCCCCTTCGGGATTCGTCAGCGGAATGACACAGTGCTTTCGGATGATGTCGTCACCGATGAGCGAAAGGTCCACCAACGCGGAACCTTCCGCGGTCGCGAGATCGACGAAGTCCATCCCCGCCTGGCGGGCGAGTGCCGATCCGACCTGGACCTCGGAGGCGTGGCCTTGCTCGACCAGCACCTCGCCGAGCCGCTTTCCGGACTCCCGGGCTTCCGCTTCGCTCGCCGTGATGACGTCCTCACCGATGATCCCGTCACCGACGAGGATCTCACCGAGTTTCTTTCGAACCTTCCTCGCCACGCGTGGCTCCGATCTTCGATCACTCCGGACCCGGCCCAATGGGCCGCCGGAGATCCACTTCAATGAAACACGCCCTTCGGCGTGGGAATCGCTACCGCACCCTCAAAAAGGGGCTGCCTGAACGGTCTCGCCCGGATGATGATCCGGATGATTGACCGAAGTTGCCTATTATGGCGGTCCACTTCACCGACTGCAATTCACACGTGCCTCCATCACCGCTGACATCCTCCTCCGGAACTCCGCTCCGGGTCCTCATCACCGCCGGTCCCACCTGGGAACCAGTGGATGAGGTTCGCTACCTCGGGAACCGATCTTCGGGACGTCTTGGGGCTCAGATGGCCATCGCCGCCACCAGGCGAGGGCTCCCCACCACGCTCCTTCGAGGCCCGGCGACCGTCGATCCGACCCCGCATCCGCTTCTCAGCGAGCAGCGGTTCCAGACCGCCTCGGATCTTGAATCGGCACTCCATGAGGCGTGGCCGAGCCATGACATCCTCATCATGGCGGCGGCGGTGGCCGATCACCGCCCGACGCTCGAAAAAGGCACTCCAAGGAAGATCCGGCGATCGGATCGACCGACGGCGATCAGACTCGAGCCAGTTCCAGATCTCCTGGCCGGATTGGCGGAGATTCCGCATCCGGGGACCCGGATCGGATTCGCCCTCGAGCCCGCGGCCGACCTGGTCCGAAACGCCCGTTCAAAACTGGAGCAAAAAGGTCTGGCTGCGATCGTTGCCAACCCCCTTGAGACCATGGAGGCCGAGACCATCGACGGGGTATTGATCGACGCCGACGGCGGCGAGCAACGGCCTGGAGACGGTCCTATTGGAAAAGATGCCTTCGCAACGTGGCTGATCGATCGAATCATCGACCTCCACCAAGGCACCAGAAGATCCGCCATCGGCGATTGAGGGCTCGGAGCGACCCCCCTCGACGCCGTATACTCCGATCCTTTCAGATACTCCACCACCTCGCTTGGAAGGAAACGCGAAATGTCCACCGGTCTGCAATTGGGAATGGTCGGCCTCGGTCGAATGGGCGCCGGCATGGTCCGCCGCATGATGAAGGACGGAATCCGCTGCGTCGTCTATGACGTGAATAAGGATGCGGTGAAGTCCCTCGAAGCGGACGGCGCGATCGGTGCCACCAGCATCGAGGATTTCATCTCCAAGCTCGAGAAGCCTCGAACCACCTGGATGATGCTGCCCGTCGCCTTCGTCGACGACACCCTTGAGAAGATCTCCGCCCACCTGGAGAAGGGCGACATCGTGATCGATGGCGGCAACAGCTACTACAAGGATGACATTCGTCGGTCGAAGCATCTCGCGGAACGGGGCATCAACTACGTTGACGTCGGCGTGTCCGGCGGCGTCTGGGGACTCGAACGAGGTTACTGCCAGATGATCGGCGGCCCCGAAGCCGCCGTGAAGCACGCCGCACCCGCGTTTGCCTCACTCGCCCCAGGAGTCGCTTCAGCGCCGCCGACCGAAGCTCGAGTCGGCCACGAAACCACCGCGGAAGACGGCTGGCTGCATTGCGGCCCCAACGGCGCCGGTCACTTCGTCAAAATGGTTCACAACGGGATCGAGTACGGAATCATGGCGGCCTATGCCGAAGGTTTCAACATCCTCAAGCACGCCGATGCCGGCAAGCATCAGCGGGATCAGGACGCGGAAACCACGCCGCTTCGAGACCCCGATGCCTACATGTACGACCTGGACCTCAAGGAGGTCGCCGAAGTCTGGCGACGAGGGAGCGTGATTGGCTCGTGGCTGCTCGACCTCACCGCCTCCGCCCTCGCGAAGAGTCCTGACCTTGCTGATTTCAGTGGCCGCGTCTCCGATTCGGGTGAGGGGCGATGGACCCTTGAAGCCGCAATCGACGAATCGATTCCCGCCCCGGTGCTCGCCGCCGCCCTGTTTGCCCGATTCAGTTCACGCGGCGAATCAGACTTCGCCAATCAGGTGATGTCGGCGCAGCGATTCGAATTCGGCGGCCACCACGAGAAGACCGACTGATTCATCGGTTCGACGATGTCGGACCAAAATCAAGTTCGACCAAATTCAAGTTCGACCAATGATCCCACGCCGGTAATCCCGAGCGTGGGATTTTTTGCGTTGGCCTTTCCGTTGGCCAGCGGATCAGTTCGAGTCGACACCCTCGGCGACCGGCACTCGGCCGGAGACGATGTCATCAATCGCGACGAACGCCCCACCCTCTCGAATCAGAATGAAACCCGCCATCACGAAAAGAAAGATCGCGAAAATTTGCTTCAACCGGTGCTGCGGAAGCCTCGACCCCAGCGAACCGCCGATCAGACTTCCAACGCCCCCGATCACAATGAAGGTCGTGACGACGCTGAGGTTCATCGCATCGACGTCGGTCGTGAGTTGGTCCAATGATTTCAGAAAACCCGCCCCGCTCTTGAAGGCAATGATCAGGAGGCTCGTGCCGACGGCCATCTTCATCGGGAGCCGACCAAACAACACCAGTGCGGGCACGATGAGGAAACCCCCGCCGACCCCGACCACGCCGGTCAGAACGCCGACGAACAGACCCTCCAGCACCAGAAGGATGAAATCCCGGGGTGTTCGGTCGGTCGGCGGCTCGTCACTCGTCTTTCCACCCCGAAGCATCAAGCCTGCGGCCAACAGCATGACCACCGCAAAAATCAGAAGCTGCATCTCGCCGCTGATGAACTGAGATCCCCAGACTCCGATCACCGTCCCGCCCACGCCCGGAACCCCGAACAACAGGACGCTCGGCCAGTCGATGCGACGCTGCAAGCAGGGTCGGATCGCGGCAATCAGGGCAATGCCACCGACGATGGCCAGGCTCTCACCGATCGCGGACTTCGGATCGTGTCCGAGTAGATACACGAGCAGCGGGACGGTGAGAATCGAACCGCCCGAGCCGAGCAGACCGAGACAGAGCCCGATCAGAAGACCGCCGATGATCGATGGAATCAGCATCGGCGATCCCCCGTCATCGGCGTGACATGACATCCGGACCGGCGAGGCCGTCGTCGGTCATTGGTGTCAGCGAGGTCTTTCAACCGCACCTAACCCCGGTGCAACCAGCCTTCTGCATCGCCGCCCAGCCACCAGCGACATTGACCGCATCGATGCCGCGGCGTTGGAGTTCGGAGACTGCCATCGCGCTTCGAATACCCCCCGCACAGTGCACGTAGACTCGGCCCTCCGACGGCACTTCGTCGAGCCGCGCCACCAGCCGGGTGTGCGCGACGTTGACCACTGGTTCAAGATGACCAAGATCCCATTCCGCGGCGCGACGGACATCGAGAACCTGAGTGTCGTTGCCCGTTGAGAGCAAGTCGCGGAATTCGTGTGCGTCGATTTCTGGAGAAGTTTCAAGTGTTCCTCCCGAAGCGGCGTACTCGTCAAACGTCTCCGGGGTGATGACCCAGTCGATCGAGTCGAGTCCAATCCGCACCAGATCCCGAACCAGCCTCGCGGCGATGTTCCGCGGGGCAACGAGGCCGATTCGCTCGTTCGGTTCGATATAGGAGCCAGCGGTCATGAGAAAATTGACCCCCGTTTTGGTCCAGATCGCACCCGGGAGGTGCCCCCCGCGGAACGCCGGCCACGCTCGCACGTCGATCACTCGCACGCCATTGAGGTGGGCGGCAAGTTCGGATGCGGCGGGACTCGCGGGAACTGGAATTGCATCGAGCAACGGCACACCGTCACGATTCCATTCTTTCATGCGAGCGAAGTAGAGCGGCGGCTCGGGCTGGCCGGCCAGAATGCTCTCGACGAACGCGTTCTCGTCGCTGGCGAGTATCAACGCGGGATTGAAGAGCCGTTCATAGCCGACGGTCGACTGCGGTACGGCGCCCATGGCCTTGCCACAGGCGCTGCCCGCGCCATGCGCGGGCCAAACTTGAAGATGATCGGGAAGTTCGAGGAAGCGACGGGCGCTCGACGCAAGCGCATGCGCCGATGCCTCTTTCGCTCCCGAGATACCTGCCGCGGTCTCCAGGAGATCCGGTCGGCCGAGATCACCAACGAAGACAAAGTCGCCGCTGACCATGCCGATCGGGGTGTCGGCCCCGCCTCCGAGATCGGTGACCAGATACGAGAGATGCTCTGGCGTATGACCTGGCGAATGCACCGCGGTGAAACGGATGTTGCCCACGTCGAATGTGTCACCGTCGAGCAGCACTCGATGGTCGTAGCCGTCGAGCCAGCCGGATTGCCAATCGGCACCGCCTTCCCCGGAGACCAGAACCTTCGCCCCGGTCTGCTCGGCGAACTGGCGGACACCGGAGAGGAAGTCCGCGTGAATGTGGGTCTCCGCGGCGGCAACGATCCGAAGACCGTGCGCGGTCGCGAGGTCGAGATATCGATCGATATCCCGTTCGGGATCGATGATGATTGCCTCGCCGGTTCGCTGGCATCCGATCAGGTAGGCCGCCTGTGCCAGGTCCTCGTCATAGATGAGCCGAAAGAGCATGTAAAGAACTCCTGAATGCGACGAATGTTCAAGGCTACAAGGTACCTGACGGAAGCAGGGCTCGGTGCCGGTGTGCCTCCAAAGACGCCTGGCCGAACCGGAATGATCAACTCGAGGCAATCATCTCGGCCATGATCGAGACCGCGATCTCCTCGGGGCTCACCGCACCGATGTCGAGCCCGATCGGCGCCTTGATCCGAGCCAGCTCGGCATCACTCCACCTTTGAGCTCTGAGGGCATCCAGCACCGTGGCGATTCGACGACGACTTCCCATCATTCCGATGGTGATGCCGTGA
>JAPKCC010000121.1 GCA_028823105.1 Phycisphaerales bacterium
TCTTGGACCCACGCTCGAACGATCGTCTCAAGACCTGTTTCGTCGGCGCGACCCTGCGGCCCGAAGAAGTTCGTTTCGATGTCTCCGATCGTGGCTCTCAAGTCTCCTCGACGCCCCGGCCGAAGCCGATCTCCATAATCCGCATCGATGCGCTGAAGCGTCGCAACCGCCGCGAACGGGGACCAACGGGACGGCAACATCGCCTCAAGGTCGTCGGTCGGCTCTCCGCCCGTATTCCGCCCTCGTCGGAACAGCAGCCAGAGCGCGACGAAGATCGCGGTGCCTGAACCGAGGAACACGCCCACGGCCCAGGGGCGGACGCCGAGTTCGAGTGGCACGGTGTCACCATCGATGCTCACCAGATCCATGTCGGCGAACACCCGGACGATCTGGTCGCCGTCGACCCCCGCGACCAGCTGCGGGACCTCAAAGTCGCCCACGGTCGTCGCACCGACTTGGGGTTCGTACCGGATCGTCCAACGACGCTCGGTCGACTGACGATGGATGCCGTCCTCGTCGGGGCCTGCGAACTCCTCTTCCTCTTCGTCACTCAAGGAGAATCGAAAGAGGACACCTTCATCGATCGCCGCCTCCGTCATGCTCAGGGGGTGCGATTCGATGCCGTCGTCGGCGACCTGGTAACCATCGATGGCGCCTTCCACGCCCGCGAGCAATTCATCCAGATCTCCGATCACTCCTCGTCCACTGGCGGTGATCTCGAGCGTCACCTCCTCGCTCGCGTTGCGAGTGTCGATGATCTGCTCGATGGCGAGTTCTCGAACCGGCCGACCCTTGCTCGAGGCCGCCGCGTCGATCGGCGGTGAATTCGATTCAATCGCGAGAATCACCGGCCCGGTCTGATCGATGAAATCAAGATCCATTTGCACTGGAGGGACCCGCTCGATGCTTGGATCGGTGGCCTTCAAAACGACGTAGGCCAGTGGCTTCTCCTGCCATCCAGATTCCCCGGATTCACGGACCTCGACGGACGGGTGCATCGAATCGAAGAACCCGATGCCCTCAATCTCAAAGCCCTTCGATAACGAGGTTCGGATCGATCGCTCCAATCGATCGCGATAGTTCACCGATGTCCCGCGGTTTCCCAGATTGACGTACACCCCATTTTGCAGGTACTTGGCGAATCCATCCGTCTCACGATCGACCGCGTTGGTGTATCGAAGCGAGACCACCACCGCGAATGGTTCCCTGGTACCCACTCGATCGGGTCCGTCCAAGGTGAGCCGAAGGTGGATTTCATTGTCGATGAGATCCTCATAGAGGGCATTGATCCGCCGCAGAGGCGCCGCCGAGGGATGATCGCCGACGATGCGAAGCGCATGACGGACGACTCGTGGTTTCACTTCCGGATTCAAGGAATCGACCGCGGCCACGAGTTTCGCCGCCAGCAGTCCGAAGTGTTCCTCAGCGAGCGCCGGCTCCATCGCCAGAATGGTCGCGCGGATCCGCTCAATCTGCGCGTCTCGCTCCGATCCTTCAAAGAGGATGTTGTCCCGCGTGACCTCGGAAAGATTCGTAGCGCCAATGGCGGTGTTGAACCATGCCTCGAAGACAAACGTCGACGGCTTCTCCTCGCCGCGGCTCGCCGCTGCCGCGTAGACCTGTGCCGCCTGTTCGAACGAATCGAAACTCTCATCGCGAAGTCGGTCGTAGTCGGCCAGATCACCATCATTGGTGGATCTGCGATGTTCGAGTCGCTCGTAGGCGATCGCCGCACGACGGACGGCATGTTGCCAAGAATCAGGATCGACCTCGAGCGCACGCTCGATCAGACGCATGGCCAGTTCGTATCCATCCTCGACCACCTGTGCGATCTCGGCGCCGTTCCGTCGCATGCCGAACCGTTGCTGAACCTCACGCGATCGCCAGTCACCGCTGAGTCCTCCTTGCATCGCCGCCGCAAGTTGCGAGGCGGTGTCCGAAGGGAGTTCGTCGATCGGACCCAGAATCCTGACGATGTCTGCTTCCGTGTAAGCCTCAGACCGGCTGTGACATGCCTGGAAGGCTTTCACCACGCCAGGGAGCGCCTTGGGATCAACGCCGCGTTGATCGACCAGACCGAGGACCCGCAGAAGTCGGTCGAGATTCCTGGCCTGCCGTCCTCGCGTCAGGGGCGCGGCCGCCATGCCGACGCGACCGCCGTAGGCGAAGATCGCCGCCTGAATCGCGGCGTTCTGGCTGCTTCCGGCGTTGGGCCGGAGTCGATTGACCCAGAGACCAAGAAATTCTTCGCTCATCTCCTCCGCTTCGTCTGGATACTTGGAGATCCCCGTCTCCAGAATATCTAACGCCACGTCAATCTCATCCGCCCGCGTCGCCACACCCGTGAAGGCGCGATACGCCCGGACCGCCAGGCTCGGTTCAATGGAATCGAGCCAGCTCTCTTCCGGCATCGCACGCATCAGCATCGCCACGCCGGGCGGTGGGCCGCCACGGACCGCCTTGGCGGTCGTCGCGGCCTCGGCTTCTGCAACCAACCCGGTGGTCAACATCCGGAGCGGCACTCGGATCACTCTGGAATCCACCCGTCCGGAGTCGAGCAGGGTTTCGACCGCCGACTTCATCACCAGAATCGCTCTGGCCCGTTCGGTCTCACTCAAGGAACTCTTGCGCAGGAGCATCGCATCCAAGGCGATCACTTCGAGCGCCGCCGGTGCGAGGCGTTCACTCGCGAAAACCTCTTCGAGCCAGGCTGTCGCCTGTGCTTCAGGCACTTCGGGAAGTCGTTTGACCGCCGCACGAAGCGCTTCCTGCCGCAACTTGAAATCCGCATCCTCGATCAACGCGAGTTCGCCGAACAACTCCCACGCCCGCAAGGTCTCATCTCGGTCGGCGTGGTAGAGCCCGTGGATCAGAAGTCCTCTTGCGTCCTGCTGCTCGCGGACTCGATCAATCGGGGGAAGGTAGCCATACGCGGCGTCAGGCATTCCCGCCCGGGCGAGCAGTGCCGCCGTGCGCGGATGATTCGACTCGTCGGCGCCTCCGAAGAGCCGTGTGCCGGCGCGGATCTCTCCCAGCATCGGCCCGGTCGAGGATCGCGTGGATGCCTGTTTCAGCAACTGTCCCAGCACATCGATCTGCCAATCGGTCGGTTCGCCAGGCGCGGCGTCGGCCAGTGCGAGTACCTCCTCGGGCAGCAGCATCGGATCACCTTGATTCGTGGACTGAATCACATGCGAATAGATACCGGGGGCTTCCTCACCGGCCCGCTCCGCCAGAAACCACTCGAGCACTTGCCACTCCCCGGCCATCACGTTCATGTGCAGCCACTCCGCGACTTCGGCCGGCGTGGCGGCATCGTCAGGCCGATCCTGCTGAACCAGACCGAGCCGGGTTCGTGCGGAGAGCACCGTTTGAGGCGTTCGGCCGAATTTCTTTCGCGTGACCAACGGCAGCAGACGTTGCACGCGTCCCGCCGCGGTCGGTTCGCTCACAAACAGCGAGAGGAGGTCGATTTCCATCGCCTCGTAAAGATTTCGCATCGCGGTTTGTTCGTCGGGAGGAAGCGCGTCGTAGATCTGCTTGAGCCGCACCGCTTCGTCGGCGCCGATTCGAGGTTCGTCATCGATGCGGATGGCGGATGGCGCTGCCGCCTCGCCGCGGCCATCCTGCGTCAATTGCGCGGCGGTAGCAGGTTGGGCCGGGACCATCCGCAAGGGACGAATCACGGTGGCCGGCCGGGCTTGGGTTTGGCCAGCCACTGACCACGTCTCAAGGCCCATGGTCGCCAACACCAGGAGCAGGACCGCCAGTTGACGGAAAGGCCGACGAACCGGGCCAAGGGTGTGTCCGGTGATTTCAATATTCTTCATGCTGAGCCTGCCGTTCATGGGAGTGTTCCAACGTTTCAACCGTTCATCATCATCATCATCATCATTCAGCCCGATTTCGCGATCGGCACCGTCCCTACCAACCCGGTCCGATCGGACCGGCGCCGCCTGCACCTCGGCCATCCCGTTGCGTGGGAGGTTGTTGAGAGGTACCTGGACGTCCTTGGCCCGGACGCCGACCACGCATCGCGCCAGGACTCTCCCGCGGCAAGGGTCGGCCTTCCAGTTCAGATTTGTCCATCTGTTCAAGATCGATTGTCCGTTCCACGTTGTCTTCGAGTCCATGGACCTGAGTCCGGTCGAACTCGCCTGCACTTGCAGTCTCGGCGAGGTACCGGAAGTGCTGTCGCGCCTTGATCACTTCGGCTCGCCATTTCGCCGCCGGTTCACCGGCGAGCCGTAGCAGCCGCGCACCAAAGTAGTGCGCGGTTGCCAGCTCCTCTCGAGCCGCTCGTGCGAGTTCCTGATCGCCGGCCTCGTCGGATCGTGGTTCGATCAATAACTCCAGATCCGCTGCTCCATCCCAGATCGCGCCGGACCTGACCAGGGCTCGCCCCTTCGACCAGCGGACCCGATCCAAGGTTCTAGCGTCCCCATCCTCCAGCCGTTCTTCGACCTGCGCATATGCATCGGCGGTCTCGGCCCAGCGGTCTGCGGCTTCTTCGTAGGCAACCCGCTCGATCTCCATCGCACTCAGAAGCGCGGCGTCACGCTCGTCGCCCTCCCCACCCTCGATCTCATCCCGTTGATTCAGGAATACCGATCGTCGTCGCTCGATGACTGCCAAATGCGATTCATAGGCGCGTCCCTGCGCTTCGATCGCTTCGCGTTCGAGGACACCCGCCTCTCGGAACCGGGTTGCCGCGATCTCGCGTGCCGCCAGAGAGCGGCCAGGACCGAAGTGGAACGCGAGCACCGCGACGGGGACCAGCGCCCAGAACGTCCATCCCACCCGGCGGAACATGCCTCGAGTACCGGTCATGCGACCCCCTGTCGCGTTACCGCGGCATCGTCTTCGCGCTTCCAGCCGCGAGACCACGACCGCGGCCGGCCCGCTGCTGCGAGCGCGGGCCCGATCAAGGCCAAGATGCTAGCACCGGTCACCGCAAAGAAGATCGCAAGTTCCCGAAGGCCTGCAGCATCACCCAGCCGTGGTTCGATCATCGTGAGGTCGTTGAGTAGTTCACTGCCAAGATGTTTCCGGTTGCCTTCATGAAACGTCCCTCCCAAGCGGGCGGCGAGTTGCTTCAACGAGACGGTGTCCTGTCGTGACGCATGCCCACCGACCTGAAGGGTCCGCTGGGGATCACCGACCCCGATGACGATGGTGTCGGCGATCGATGCCGGCAGTCGAGGCGGACTGCTCGCCGCAAGTTCATCGCCATCGCTCACCACCAGCAGGGTCGCCGTGCCCGGCATCCAGGGTTTCGCGACCTCTAAGGCCTTCGTCACCCCCTCGGAGATCTTCGTGGCGCCGGACTCGAACGCGGTCGACATCGGAAGCCCGTCCAACGCGTTGCGAACGACCTCATTGTCGAAGGTTTCGGTGAGCACGGGAAGTGCATCGGTATAGAAGGCCACGAGCGAGATCCTGGTGGTCGAGGCATCGAGCCGATCAAGCACCCCCTGAACTAGCTTTCCCGCCCAGGCCGCCCGCGAAATTTTCTCCACGTCGGGCCCGGCATCCATCAACTGCATCGACGGTGAGACGTCGAGCGCGATGAGCAGATGTTTCGATGCTTCTCGTTCCGGAGTCTCGTTTCTGATCTGCGGGTCGAGCGAGGCGAGTACCAGCAGACCCCAGGTTGCCGCCGCCGCACCAAACACACGAAGCGGCGACGCGATCGCGGTCCATCGCGCCGGACGCCCCGTGGGACCGAAGGCGAGGAATGCGATCCGTCGGATTCGACGATGGTGGATCGACTCCACCGCCGCCACCACAACCGCCACCACCACTGCGATTAAGAATGCCATCATCGGAGTGATCACCATGGGGTGTATCTCCCCCAGCAGAGACCGACCAGATGACCGCCGAGCCCTACCAGTCCGAGGATCGCGAAGGGAAGGAAGAAGTCCATTGGTACCGTGCCACCCGGCTCGAACCGGTCGGGACGAAGCCGTCCGATCTGATCGAACACCCTCTGTAGCCCCTTGCGGTCAGTCGCGACGAACGCTTCTCCGCCCGTCTCCCGAGCCAGGTCCTGCACCACCGCGGGTACCGAGCCACTGCCGACATGCACATGGTGCACCGTGATGTTCGAGGCTTTTAACTCGTCCGCGAGTTCGAGCGCGGCATTGGAATCGCTGAGATCACTACTCATGCCATCCGAGACGAGGATGATCATCCGATCCCCCTTCTCCGCCTCGGTCACCATGTTGCCATGGCAGAACCGCAACGCGGAGCCGATTCGCGTGCCCCCCATGTGCATCGGCTGCCGCTGAGGATCGGCGAATGGAAGGGCATTCCGAATCGCATCGAGATCCTGGGTCAGGGGAACCCATCGAATTGGGTAGGAACCGAAGATCGTGAGTCCGAAGGCGTCTCCCTCTCGGGAGTCGACGAATTCCTCAACCGCATCCCGAGCCATCTCGTATCGCCTGCCCATCGACATGCTGCCGGAGACATCGACGCAGAATTGAATGTTGGTCAGCACTCGCTGCTTCGTCGGCTTCCGAAGTACCTGCGGCCCGGCGAGAATGAAGATCACCCCGATCAGCGCGATGGCCGGAAGACAATCAAACGCCGAGAGCATCCAGGGCGTCCACCGAGCCCGCGCATGATCCTGATGATCGAAAGGCATCGCCACACCCCAGCCTCGGCGCTGCCAAGCCCAGACCAGGAGCACCACCGGTACCGCCAGCAGGAGCAGAATGATCGGATCGGTGAAACTCACGCGTTGGTCTCCGATTCCGGCGTGAGGTAGGGCGCGAGCAGATCAGTGATTTCTCGCTTTGATGGGGGGTTCTGATGCGGTGCATGAAGCCACGATTCGATGGCCCGGAGAAGTTTTCCTGCCACATCATGTCCGCGGAGTTCCGAAACCGCTCGGACCCGATCCGTCCCGAGCCCGAGGCGCTCCTGCCAATGCGCGTAGAGCAGCAACTCCAGGCGTCCTTGTTCAGCCACCGTCAGTTCCCTCGTCGCCGCGCTCTCAACCAGCGGAGCGATCTTCTCGGCGATCGTGGGTGGCGGAATCACTTCGATCGGCGGGGGCGGACGCCGCAGCAATCTTCGGGCCACCACCACCACCGGAACCAGCAGCCACGCGATTCCGATGCCCATGAGAATCGCGCGATAGCCACCCTCGATGGTGGCCGGCGCCGCCTCGGCGAGGAAGACGTCACTGGGCGCGTTCGCGGAGAGATTTGAGACGATCTCGATCATCTGAGGACCAATGCGTTCGATCGGGCCCCCATCTTCAAAGACCAGCACCGTTCGGAGATCGAATGCGCCGACGTCGGTACCGATGAACTCCAGTTCGGACACGTGCGTGTTGTCGGGCCCGGTTTGAACACTTGCCACTCGGACAAGGATCGGCGACCCGAGATCAAGATCCGGCCTACCCCGGACAAAGCCGTGCTCACTCTCTACCACGAGGCGGCCCGTGATACCACGAGTCACCGTGACCGTCTCCTCGGCCACGAACATCAGCGCCGCTGGAACGGGACTTGCGAGCAGGATC